>JAGXIP010000176.1 GCA_024635585.1 Saccharicrinis sp.
CAACATCACCTATACTATCGGAGGCAGCGGCACAGGAGCCACGGTATCTGGTCTTCCAACGGGAGTAACGGGTTCATTTAGCGGAGGCACCTTGACCATCAGCGGCACAGCTATCGCCCTAGCCGGAGCATATCCCTATACGGTAAGTACGGAAGGCCCATGCATCAACATGACGGCGACGGGCACCATCACCATAAGCCCGGGATCTACTATCAACTTAACATCAGGAAACAATACGCAAACGGTTTGTGGTGGCACTGCTATTGGCAACATCGTTTACGCTATCAGAGGCAGTGGCACGGGAGCGACGGTATCTGGTCTTCCAACGGGAGTAACGGGTTCATTTAGTGGAGGTATCTTCACCATCAGTGGTACAGCTACCGCCGTAGCTGGAGCATATCCCTATACGGTAAGTACGGAAGGACCTTGTACCAACCCGACGGCGACGGGCACCATCACCATAAGCCCGGGATCTACTATCAACTTAACATCAGGAAACAACACGCAAACGGTTTGTGGTGGCACTGCTATTGGCAACATCGTTTACGCTATCGGAGGCAGCGGCACGGGAGCCACGGTATCTGATCTTCCAACGGGAGTAACTGGTTCATTTAGCGGAGGCACTTTCACCATCAGCGGCACACCTACTGCTTTTGATGGAGTTTATGACTTCATAGTTACCTCGTCGGGGCCGTGCTCAAATGTAACGTCAAGGGGAACAATTACTGTTAGCTCAGATGCGACTATCACTATAACTTCAGGCAATGGCAACCAATCTGTTTGTAGAAATAGTCCGATAAGCAATATCACATACGCTATTGCGGGAGGAGCTACCGGAGCAGATGTAACAGGACTTCCTGCCGGTGTGAATGGTGTATTTAGTGCCGGAACGTTTACAATTAATGGCTTACCTACAGTTTTAGGTACATTTAATTACACTGTTACAAGCGAGGGATCATGCGCCACGCCAAGTGCTAAGGGTAGGATTACAGTAAATGCGGATGCGACCCTCAATTTGGCCTCATCTAACAGCAATCAAACCCTTTGTAGGAATACGCCAATTTCCACCATTGTTTATACCGTTGGTGGCAGTGGTACAGGTGCCAGTGTTAACGGTCTGCCTGCCGGGGTAATGGGTACTTTTAGCGGTACGGCCTTTTCTATTAGCGGCATCCCTACTGATGCAGCGGGAGATTATGTTTATACTGTTACCACCACAGGACCTTGCAGCAACCCAACAGCAAAGGGAACTATAAGGTTAAACCCAGATGCCACCATCAAATTAACTTCGTCCAATAATACACAGACAGTCTGTCGCTCCAGTGCTATATCTAATATCAGGTACATCATTGCCGGTAGTGCCACGGGAGCCACTGTAACAGGGTTGCCACCTGGTGTTACAGGAAGTTTCAATGGTGGGGTTTTCAGCGTTACTGGCACACCAACGACCTACGGTGTATATAATTATACAGTCAAGACCATCGGCTCATGTGCTTTGGAATCAGCTACCGGAAAAATAACAGTCAGTTCTGATGCCGCCATTAATTTGACTTCTCCCAACGCCGATCAAACTTTATGTGTTAAGGAAGCCATGGCCGATATTACCTATTCATTGGGAGGAAGCGGAACCAGCGGGACGATTACAGGTCTTCCGAATGGAGTCATCTATACGGTTAATGAGGAAGTACTAACGATAAGCGGGACGCCAACCGTTCCCGGAACCTATAATTATACGGTTAAGGCTTCAGGTGGATGCGGCCAGGCTGAAGCAAAAGGTATGTTATATGTTACCGCGGATGCCACCATAAAATTGACATCAAGTAGTGCCGATAGATTAGTATGCATTGAAAATGCAATAAATAACATTTCGTTTGAAATTGGAGGAACGGCTACCGACGGTTCTGTTAGTGGTTTACCAGAAGGGGTTAGTGGTACTCTTAATAATAGAACGATTACAATAAGTGGTGCGCCTATTGAAGCAGGAACCTTTAGTTATACGGTTACCGCCACAGGAATTTGTAAAGAAGTTACATTAAATGGCTCCATAACGGTTTTGCCCAATGCAATCGTTACCTTAACATCAGCAAATAAAGATCAAACTGTTTGTATCAATAATCCGATAACTGAAATCGTATTTAAGATTGGGGGTACTGGCTTGGAAGCTACCGCGAGCGGACTCCCAGCTGGAGTAGGCGGAAGTTATGATGCTGGTATTTTCACTATTAAAGGTACGCCCACAGCTAGTGGGGTGTTCAATTACAGGATAACGGCAACTGGAAGCTGCGGCAGCACTATAGCAACGGGAACCATCACAGTGCGCCCTAATGCAAGTATTGTGTTAAGCTCATCGAATAATGAACAAACGGTTTGCGTAAATAGTGCGATTAAAGATATCGAGTACACTATTGGAGGTAGTGGCAACGAAGCAACGGTAAATGGACTGCCCAATGGTGTGGTTGGCAATTATAGCAACAACAAGCTTACCGTCAGCGGTACACCAACCGTATCAGGGACTTTTGATTATACGGTGATAGCTGCAGGTTTATGTGCCGATGCCGATGCAAAGGGGATCTTAAATGTTAATCCGTTGCCGCAGGCTTCTATCGGTGGTACTACAACGGTCTGTCAGTTTGAGGAAAAGCCGGGTATTGTTTTTACCGGTTCAATGGGTATTGCTCCTTATACTTTTACCTACACCATAAACAGCGGTTCACTATTAACCGTAACAACTACTGCAGGCAACACAGTACCTGTACCTGTATCTACCGACGATGCTGGTATCTATACCTATTCCCTATTAAACGTTCGCGATAGTAGCCCATCCGGATGCAGCCAGGCACAAAGCGGAAGTGCAACGGTAATTGTAAATTCGTTACCAACAGCAAGTATCGCAGGTTCTACGCAGGTATGTGAAGGAAGCGCTGCCCCAAGCATCACTTTTACCGGTAATGATGGTAAGGCACCCTATACTTTTTATTATAGCATCAATGGAGGAGCAACGCTCATTGTTTCATCTGTGGCGGGTAAAACAGCTACGGTTCCCGTTGTAACAGATACACCAGGTGAATATAATTACGAATTACTATCTGTTTCAGATGCCAACGCAGGTAATTGCCAGCAGGTGCAGGGTGGTATTGCCACGGTTACTGTTAGTCCATTGCCCAAGGCAGAAATTTCGGGTACGACCACAGTTTGTTTAAACGAAGCGCCACCTGAAGTGCTGTTTATTGGGAACGGGGGAACACCACCTTATACTTTTACTTATACTATTAACAATGGAGATTTGAAAACCGTTACTACGATTACGGGTAATAGCGTTGCAGTCAGCATACCAACTGATGTGGCCGGGGTTTTCGTTTATACCCTTATTGATGTGCAAGATCAAAGTACGGCCCGCTGCAAGAGTTCTGTGGCAGGCAGCACAACAATAACTGTTAGTGAATTACCATTGGCTTCGATTACTGGCACTACTGCTGTATGTGCGGGCAGTAAAGCACCTAAGGTAACCTTTGCGGGTTTCAATGGTGTCGCACCATATACCTTTACATATAGTATCAACGGAGGAGGGGAACAATCTGTAACAACAGAACAAGGTAGCACAGTGAGTATTGAAGTGCCAACCAATACACCGGGCGTTTTTATATATGAGCTTTTGAGTGTGCAGGATAGCAAGATCAACCCTTGCACCAATATGCAAACTGGTAGTGCTATTGTTCGGGTTGACGAAATACCCGTGCCCAATCCCGGTGTCGGCGGAAATAATTGTGGCCTTAAATATAACCTTAGGGCACAGCTCAGTATTGAAGGAGCAACCGGGTATTGGATATTGGCCAATGGGCCGGGCAATGCCACTTTTGAACCGAAAAATGGGGATACTCCTCGAACGGATGTTACCGTGGATGCTTTTGGTATCTACGAATTTATATGGACTGAAGTAAATGGAACTTGCGCAAACGATGCTTCTATTATAGTTAGCTTTTTTCAAATGCCGAGTGGCGATGCAGGCACGGATACTTTGGTTTGCGATATGGAATATACCCTCGATGCTGTGCCCGGCAATGGGGCAGGGAGCTGGAGCGTATACGATGGGCCCGGGGAAGGAATATTTAGCCCCAACGCCAATGAACCTAAAGCCAAGGTTGCGGTAAGTGAGTATGGTACCTACCTATTTAGCTGGACAGAAGATAATGACGTATGTGAATCCAAGGACGATGTAGAGGTAATTTTCAGAAGCCAACCGGCTTTGGATGCCGGACGCGACACCACTGTATGTGCTGGAGGTGAGATTCAATTACAGGCCGTTGGCGAAGGAACCTTCCTGTGGACGCCGGCAACTGCACTCAACAATCCGAACATTTACAATCCTATGGCTAATCCTGTTGAGGAAATAACCTACCAAGTATCGCTTACTGACGAGTATGGCTGTACAAATACCGATGAAATTAAAATTATGTCATTGCCCCAGCCTGTTGCCTATGCTGGAGAGGACGCAATACTTTCCTATATCGCCTCCTATCAAACCAACGCTACCGAAATCAGACCGGGTGAAACGGGTAGGTGGGCTCTGGGCGACAAAGGTACAGGGGTTTTTAGTGACAATACTCAACCTGTTAATATAATTTCGGGTTTATCGGTAGGCGATAATGTTTTCGAGTGGATTGTGAGTAATAGTGTATGCCCTGATGCAAACGATTATTTAGTAATTAAAGTAGATGATCTGGTGATACCGACCTTGATAACACCAAACGGAGATGACATAAACGAGCGATTTGAAATAAGAGGTATCGAAGCTTTTGGTAAAACGGAACTAATTATCTTCGACCGTAACGGATTACAAGTGTATATGATGACAGATTACGACAACAGCTGGAACGGGGTAGATCAAAATGATAAACCGCTACCCGAAGATACCTACTATTTTAGTATTAAGCCAAGTCAAGGGAAGCCTATTAGTGGTTATATTGTAATAAGGAGATGAAACAGACCATTAAATTTTTTATAATTATAATTACTATTCTATCCAATGAAAATTTGGAGGTCTCCGCTCAAAGTACTGTGGAATTTACGCAGTATGTATTAAACCCTATGTCAATTAACCCGGCCTATGCAGGAGGGCAGGATGCCTTGAATGTATCTTTATTTTATGGAAAGCAATGGGCAGGCATAGAAGGCTCTCCCAAAAATATGACCTTTAGTGCCGACGCACCTTTTGCTAATCATAAATTAGGGCTCGGAATTATGTTAACCAATGAGCGTTTTGGGGTTAGCAAACAAAATGAAATTTCGACCAATTATGCATTTAGGATACTTTCACCTCGAAGTGCACTGTCTTTTGGATTAGGAGCGAGAGTAATGCTTACAAATTCAAAGTACAGCGACTTAATAGCTTTGGATCCTGGTGATGAAATATATTTACAAGATTCAAAAACTTATGCGTTGGCTAATTTTAGTTTTGGTGTGCATTATTCGGTCAAGGATTTTTACGTAGGTTTTTCCATACCCCAACTTTTAAACTATAATTTTGATATCGATGAGGATAAGTATCTGTACAAATATGATTTTAAAAAGTACCGATATTTGCTAAATACCGGATTTAAATTAAAAGCCGGCAATAGTTTGTCAATTGTTCCTTCGTTGCTTTTGCAATATTCGTCTTTTAACGCAACCAATAATTTAATATACGATGTCAACAGCTTGCTCAATTATAAGGATATATTTAGCTTGGGCGGTTCTTACCATAATGATAGGTCTTTTGCCACCTTATTTCAAGTTAAACCGAACAAACAGTTGAGTTTTGCATATAGTTTTACTTTTGAGACTGGTAGATTAAATAGATATACCAGAGCCTCGCACCAGATTATGCTTAAATATATTTTTAAATATAGAGTGGATGCACCAAATCCTTTGATATTTTAGTCTATATATTTATATGATAAACAAAATAACAATAGTATCCATACTCATACTATTAACCTACGCATCGGTAACTTTTGGGCAAACGGATAAGGTCATTATAGAAAAACTTCCTTTTTGTTCGGATAAAAAGGATGAATTTTCACCCGTATACTTTAAAGATGGTCTTGTATTCTGCTCTAACATTGGTAAGTCGGGCATGGTTAGTTATTACAATAAAGAGGGTGTGGGGCAATATGATATTTTTTATATTTCCCATGAAAATTTAATTAAAAAGGGTGGAGTGAAAAGTTTTTCTAGACAACTAAATACCAAATTTAACGACGGTCCTGTAACTTTCAATTCTAACGAGGATGCTATTTACTTTTCGAGAAATATTTATGTGAAAAGTAATAAAGATGGAGATAAGCAAGAAATTAATAAGCTCGGTATTTTTTCAGCAATATTACAGAATAAGAAATGGAAAAATATTAGGAAAATAAGATTTAATAGTGAGCTATATAATGTTACCACGCCATGTCTGTCACCGGACGGGAAGCGGCTATATTTTTCGTCAGATATGCCTCAAGGTTTTGGAGGTGCGGATTTATACTATTGCGATTTGAACAACGGTTTTTGGGACAGCCCTATAAACTTAGGCGCAGAAATAAATACCGAAGGGAATGAGTCGTACCCCTTTATTAATATTTTAGGCGAGCTTTTCTTTTCTTCAGATGGTCACCCTGGACTTGGTGGAAAAGATATTTTTGTAACAAAACAAAATGGTAGTGATTGGTTAGAGCCAATTAGGTTGAATTCGCCCATTAATTCAGTATTTAATGATTTCGGGATTGCAGCCGATAGCTTGTTCAACACTGGCTATTTCTCCTCCGACCGAGATGGGAGCAATGATATTTTTAAATTTAATACGATAAACCATTCTGTATGGTTCAGTAAGCAACAGTTTACTAACCAGTACTGTGTTGAACTTTCCGATTCTGAATTTTCAGGCATGGATACACTTAGCCTAGAATATGAATGGGAATTTCATGATAATGTAAGATTGTATGGAAAAAAAGTAAAGCAGTGTTTTGACGGGCCTGGTATTTATAAGGTAAAAGTTAACGTTGTTGACAGGGGTTCTAAAAAATTGTATTTTCATAAAAAAACTATTGAGATACAGATTGAGGATAAAGAGCAGCCTTTCATTAATTCCTCAGATTATGCAATAGTGGGAGAGCAAGTTGCATTCGACGCCAAAAAGTCTAATTATCCGGGATACGAATTAATGGAATACCGTTGGGATTTAGGGGAAGGTACTTTACTAAGCGGAGCGCGTATAAACCATGCTTTTAATATACCGGGAGAACATATCGTACAACTGGAGGTAGTCTTAAAATCCGAGGAAAATGGAAAATACAATAAATGGGCTGTTTCTAAAAAAGTAATGGTTTTTTCGGGAGTACATGAAAAAGAATTATACGAAAAAAAGATTGGAGAGGAAAATAAAAGTGAGGTAGATAATCTATCACGAAAAATTAAAATATCTAACCTGTACGATACTGACTTCGATGATGGTAATGAGCACACGTACCGGTTACAAATATTGTCGTCGAAGCATAAACTACCTTTAAATAGCGATGTTTTCCTTGGTATACTTGACAAATATTCAATAGAGGAAATTTATAATGATAGCGACAGTGCCTATGCGTATTTTGTAGCAGAGCAGGCAGAGCTGATGTCGCTTTATCTGGCTTTTAAAGAAATGGTATCTGTGGGTTTTTCCGATGCACATGTTAAAGAAGTTGTTTTAGATAATCCTGCTGAAATAGCACTTTCCAAATTATCAAAAAGATACAGCTTGTCTCTCGATGACGTTTTTGATAGTGGCAGTCTTTTAAAAACTAATGGTTTGCTCATGATAAATAAGTTGGTGGAACTGCTAAAGGAACATCCAGATATTAATTTAGGAATCAGCGTTCATACGGACAATTTGGCTTCGGCATCCAGAAATAAATCATTATCACAATATTTGGCTCAACGAATTGCCAATGCGTTGATAGCAAAAGGTATTCGCAGTGAAAGGTTAAACCCAGTTGGGATAGGTGAAATTTTGCCGATTCGGTCGAACCTATTGGAGGGCGGAAGGAAGAAAAATCGCAGAATAGAATTTAAGGTATCACCAAATGATTAAATTCCTAGATATCCAAAAAATTACGGATAGTTTTCAACCCGAAATATCGGATGCTGTTCAGGAAGTTATAAAAAGTGGTTGGTATGTGTTAGGAAAGGAAGTTGAAAATTTTGAATTGGAATTTGCAAGTTATATTGGTACAAAACACTGTATTGGCGTAGCAAACGGTTTAGATGCCTTGCGCTTAATATTCAGTGCATATATTGAAATGGGCATTATGAAAGAAGGCGATGAGGTAATCGTGCGGGCAAATACCTATATAGCTTCCATACTCGCCATAAGTAACAGTGGCTTAAAACCTATATTAGTAGAACCCGATATAAATACCTTTAATTTAAATATTTCTTTGGTTGAGCAACATATAACACCCCGAACCAAAGCAATAATGGTGGTGCATTTATATGGCCGCACCTGTTGGTCGCCCGAATTGGAGCTGCTGTCCCAAAAACATAACATAAAAATAATTGAGGATAATGCACAGGCCACCGGGGCTGTGCATAGCAACTTTTTACGAGCAAGTCAGTATAACAATATTGGGCGTACAGGTTCCTTGGGCGATGCCGGGGCGCATAGCTTTTATCCCGCCAAAAACCTTGGGGCACTCGGCGATGGCGGAGCCGTAACAACCAATGACGATGGAATGGCCTTTATAATAAGGGCATTGGCAAACTACGGTTCGATTAAAAAGTATGTTAACGAATATAAAGGACTAAATTCCAGGTTAGATGAAATCCAGGCCGCGGTACTGCGACTGAAGCTTAAGAGGTTAGATGCTGACAATCAACATCGACGGGAGATAGCAAGTTATTATTTAAAAAACATCAAGAATCCTACCATAATACTTCCCAAAGTTAATCGCCAACAGCCAACAGCTAACGACCTATCCCATGTTTGGCACCTCTTTGTTGTCCGTAATAAAAAACGCATCCACCTCCAACGTTACCTCACGGAAAACGGCGTTCAATCACTAATTCACTATCCGCTTCCTCCGCATAGGCAAAGTGCATATCAAGAGTGGAATCAGCTTTCTTACCCGGAAACTGAAAAAATACACGACCAGGTATTGAGCTTGCCCATAAGTCAGGTGATGACGGTGTGCGAATATCAGAGAGTTGTTAGCGTGGTCAATGATTTTTGTCCATAGCGAAAAGGTTATGGAAATTTAAAGATTTATCATTTTCTTGTCCGTGTCAATCAATTCAATATTTAAATTATTTTGAGCAAGTAAAAATGCTATTTTTTCGTTATCGAACGCTTCTCCTGGTGTTGGAGGAGATATCAATAAAAGACCATTTTCTTTAAAAAGGTCGATTTCCATTTTCATATCTTCCACTTTAAAACAAAGGTGGTGCAACCCTCCACCTCGTTGGGCAAATTTAAATATAGGAGATGATTCATTGGAAGGGGCAATCAATTTTATAGTTAGGGAGTTTTTTTTCTCCATAAAAACAACACTAACTTTTTGTTTAGAGTTAGTTACTTCTTTTGTTTTTTGCTTATACCCAAAACATTTTTCCCATTGAGAAACTCCCGCTTCTAAATTCTTTACTACAATACCAATGTGATCGATTATCATCTGTTTAAATTATTAAAAAGGTAAAGATATTAAAACATAATATGGTAGGCCTTAATTCCTGAAAATTATTATGAACCTTTATCTGTGCCATTCAACAAGGAAAATGATAGGTTAATCATTAAAAGTTGAAATATAAATGTAAGAATGCTAAATTGGAAAGGTAATAAGTGATTCTTGATTTTTTTTTTGGATAGCAATGCGAAAAATAATAACATTTCTCAATCTAATTAAGTGTAGATAATATTATGAAAAAAATACTCCTCGTGTTCGGAACACGGCCCGAGGCCATTAAGATGGCTCCCGTTGTCAAAGAGTTTAAAAAACACAGTAATAATTTCGAGACCAGAGTATGCGTAACGGCACAACATCGCGAAAGGTTGGATCAGGTGTTGGATTTTTTTAAGATAAAACCAGATTACGATTTGAATCTGATGAAACCCAACCAAAATTTGTACTCTCTAACGGGGGATATTATCAACGGTTTGAAACCGGTGCTCGAAGATTTTAAACCGGATTACGTTTTGGTACATGGCGATACCACCACTTCTACCTCAGCAGCCTTGGCCGCATTTTATGCCGGGGCAAAAGTGTGCCATGTGGAAGCGGGCTTGCGTACCTATAATAAATTGGCCCCTTTTCCCGAGGAACTTAACCGGCAACTGACAGGTAAGATTGCCGATTTTCATTTTGCGCCAACTACCATGTCCAAGAATAACCTGCTGAGCGAAAAAACATCGGAGGATTCCATTGTAGTTACCGGAAACACCGTTATCGATGCCTTGTTGGAAAGTGTGGATATTGTGAACAACATAAAAGATAACGAGGATATCAATAAACTTAAGGGAATTATAGATACAAGCAAAAAGCTGGTGGTAGTCACCGGTCATCGCAGAGAGAACCATGGACAGGGATTCTTGAATATTTGTGCTGCCTTAAACTCCATTGCCCGACGCGACGATGTGCAGGTAATATACCCGGTACACCTAAATCCAAACGTTCAAAAGCCTGTATATTCTATTCTGGGCGATAACCCCAACATACATCTCATTGCACCACTGCCCTACGAAGCCTTTGTGTGGCTTATGGACAAAGCTTATTTAATTATTACGGATAGCGGTGGCGTGCAAGAGGAAGCACCCAGTTTGGGCAAACCCGTGTTGGTGATGCGCGATACCACTGAACGCCCCGAAGCAGTAGATGCAGGAACGGTTATCTTGGTAGGAACCGATAAGAATAGAATAAAACAAGAGGCTGTTGATCTATTAGACAACCAAAGTAGATACAAAAAAATGACCATGCTCCATAATCCCTATGGCGACGGCAAAGCTTCACAACGCATAGTGGATTTTTTGCTAAAACAATAAACCTAAAGTATTCCTTATCCCTATCTAATTGCAGGTAAGCCGATACGAACATCTTGATACTTGATACTCAAATCTTGATACTATATTTTAAACCATGAAACGAGCCATGGGAATTCTTCACACAAAGGGAAGGTCATTCTTGGCGAGTTCCATCGAATACCAATAAAGAACAAATATTTATAATGAGATGAAAAACATTACCGTAACCACCATAGGCCTTGGATATATAGGCCTACCAACAAGTGCGCTGATAGCATCCAATAAAATAAAAGTGTCGGGTATGGATATTAACCCCCACGTGGTGGAGACCATTAACCGGGGCGAAATCCATATCGTGGAACCCGATTTAAATACCTATGTGGCCAATGCGGTCAAAGAGGGCTTTTTAAGTGCGTCAATAAATGTAAAAGTAGCCGACGTATATTTGGTTGTGGTGCCCACCCCGTTTAAGGGAGATCACGAACCCGATATTTCCTATGTTGAGGCAGCTACCAAAAACGTGATACCCTTGCTCAAAAAAGGCGATCTCTACATTATCGAATCTACATCGCCTGTGGGAACCACCGAAAAAATGGAAAAGCTTATATTTGCGGCCCGACCCGAACTCAAAGATCATATATATTTGGCCTACTGTCCTGAGCGCGTGCTGCCGGGCAACGTGATGTATGAGCTGGTGCACAACGACAGGGTTATAGGTGGTGTAAACGAGGAAAGTACGCAAAAGGCCACGGAGTTTTATGCCCGCTTTGTGCAGGGTAAACTGCATGCTACCAATGCGCGTACGGCCGAAATGTGCAAACTTACCGAAAACGCAAGCCGCGACGTGCAAATTGCCTTTGCCAACGAGCTGTCGCTTATATGCGACAAGGCCGGCATAAACGTTTGGGAACTCATAGAGTTGGCTAATAAGCATCCGCGCGTTCACATCCTGCAACCGGGCTGCGGTGTGGGCGGTCATTGCATTGCGGTGGACCCTTATTTTATCGTCTCGGATTATCCGCGCGAGGCACAAATGATAGGCAAGGCACGCGAAACCAATAACTATAAATCGTTTTGGGTAGCCGAAAAAATAGAAGACGCCAAACAAGAGTTTGAACTCAAAAACGGCTCACCCGCCTCCATCGCCATTATGGGACTGGCCTTTAAACCCAATATCGACGATCTAAGTGAGTCGCCCGCCAAATATATCGCCCAAAAGGTTTTGCAGGGCATCAACGACGAAGTGGTGTATTTTGTGGAACCGAATATCAAGGAGCATCAGGTATTTAAATTGACCGATTATCGCGAGGCCATCAAAAAAGCCGACATCATTGTTTTTTTGGTAGCACATGATGAGTTTAAAGCGCTACCTAAAATAGAAGATAAGATTGTTATGGATTTCTGTGGAATCTATAAATGATTTGACTTTTTTGATAAGTATCCTTAAAATTTGGTGTTCAAGTTGTAGAGTTAAGGTGCTTTAAAAATTACGATTACTAATAAAATAGCTTTATATAATATAAAAGCATCTTTAAATCTTATAGCTTTGTTTCATGAGAATAGCGATCCATCACAGAAAAAATTCATTTAGTAAGCACTGGATAAATTATTGCACCCAAAATAGTATTGAATATAAGCTTGTTAACTGCTACGATAATGATATTATATTACAACTCGAGGATTGTGATGCTTTAATGTGGCATCATCAACATATAAACCCACGAGATATCAAGTTCGCCAAGCAATTATGCTTTTCGTTAGAAATGGCCGGTAAAATTGTTTTTCCGGATTTTAGGAGTGGTTGGCATTTTGACGACAAATTGGGGCAAAAATATTTGTTCGAATCTATTAATGCTCCCATGGTTCCGTCCTATGCGTATTACTCCAAGCAAGAAGCAAAGAAATGGGTCAAAGAAACCACATTCCCCAAGGTTTTTAAATTAAGAGGTGGAGCAAGTGCCGATAATGTACGTTTGGTGAAGTCAAAAAAGGAAGGCCTCAGAATAGTAAACAAAGCCTTCGGGCGCGGCTTTAACCAGTATAATGCCTTAAAGAATCTGAACGAAAGGTGGAGAAAGTACAGGGCAGGATCGGCAACTTGGAATGATGTTTTGCGCGGAATGGGACGTATGGCGGTAGCTACTCCTTTTTCGCGTATAGCAGGCAAGGAATGTGGATATGTTTATTTTCAGGATTTTATACCCAACAACGATTACGATACCCGGATCAATTTTGTGTACGGTAAGTGCTTTGCCTCCCTTAGAAAGGTGAGGGAAGGTGATTTTAGGGCCTCGGGTAGCGGAGAGGGCGACTTTGATATGTCAAAGGTTTCGACAAAAGCCCTTCGTATAGCTTTTGAAGTAGCCAACAAGCTGCAACTGCAAAGCGCTGCGTACGATTTTGTGATGCACAACGGACAGCCACTTATCGTAGAAGTGAGTTATGGTTTTGGTTTACATCCGGAAATGTTTAAACATGGGTATTGGGATGCTGATCTAAATTATTACCCCGGTAGTTTTGACCCCTATGGCTGGATGGTGGAAGGGGTTATCGAGTCGTGTAAAAAGTAACATTCAAAATCTTGGACAAGCAAAACCAAATAGGTTTATAACTTGTCCAAGTTTAAATTATATTGTTTAATTGTTAACTAAGGTAACCGTATAAATTAAAATTGTTGTGTTCAACAAGGTCATCACTAAGTTTAATGGAGTCGCACTTAATTGCCATGATTTTAAACGTCGTGGTGCTACATAAATAATGTCCCCCGGTTTCAAATAAAAATAAGGAGAAAACATAATGTTTTCATCCAGGGTATTTATTAAAACTACCTGGGGTGTTTCCCCATCTTTACGAATAAGCCGTACTTCTTTACGGTTTGCAAAGTCTGTCATGTCACCTGCCATGCTAATGGCTTCCAATACATTTATTTCTTCGGCATATAGCAAAAATCGGCCAGGTTCTCTAACTTCTCCAACAATAGAAATATTGTCGTTGAGGAGCTTCACGTCAACACTGCTATCTTCTAAATAATCGCCAACGGCTACTTGAATCTTATCGCGTATCTGGGCTAATGTTAAACCTTCCACGTCAATCTTACCTATAAACGGAAAGTTAATTGAGCCGTCCGGGTCAACTCTGTATCCGGCTAAAGTTGCTGCCATGGGGCTGTCGATTCGTCCGCTTGTGCTGCGCATATCAAAATTTAAAAATGCAGAGGTGCGTTCATCTGTGCTAGTAACCCTAATGTACAAGTTATCGTTGGGTTTAATCAGATAATCTGATTTTTTAGGTGTATAGCTATTCTCTAGTTCCTTTAGTGTTTTGGCGTAATCACCCTGCAAATAAGTGTATTTTTTGAGGGATACACATGAGGAAAGTAGCCCTAGGGTAAAAATGAAAAAAAGAAGTGTAAGGTGTTTCATATAGAAAGGTTTTATTTAATTAGGTGCAGATCAATTGACTGATTAATATACTCTCAAATTTTTTTTATGCAGTTTTAGGTTGGTTATAGAAAAATAAAAACCTTTTATACATTTATTTTCGAATTATAATTAAGTAGCAGCTCAATGAATGCAGCCAACAAATATAAAGAATTTACTTTCATATTAATCTTCTGATACTTATTGTTAGTCAAAATTCAGCCGCTGCCAGTTCTGAAACTTCGGATTAATGGTGTAACGGTAATTATTCTCTCCGCGCATTTTCATATTCCTTCTTAACAGGGTTAGTTTAACTACTTACATGAAAAATTCTTTGCTTAATCAAATGTCAGAATCATTTGCTTCTTTTTTTATGTAGATTCGCATAATAACAAATGGTCGATAGCTATTGGATGTGGCTGACGGGGCGAAGCGTGCCCAATAGAATTATTCGTTTGTTTTAAGTATGTCGAACATTAGCATAAACATAGGTAATGACAGGAATGTATAAAAGAAAGTTAGCACGTATATATACCAATTTAAGGGGTTGGAAAACCAAACGTAAAATACTGGTCATTGAATCGGATGATTGGGGAAGCATAAGAATGCCATCCAAAGAAGTATATGATAAATGCCTAAAAGCGGGATACCCTGTGGATAAAAGACCATACGAGCGATACGATTCCTTGGCCAGTGAAGATGATTTGGAATTGTTGTTCGACCTACTCAGTTCATTTAAAGATATGAACGGAAACCATCCGGTAATCACGGCGAATAGTTTGGTGGCCAATCCGGATTTCGAAAAGATTAAAGCGGATAATTATACGAAGTATCATTACGAGTTAATTACGGAAACTTTTAAAAAGTATCCAAAACACGGCAACAATTTTAATTTGTGGAAACAAGGGATGGAAGCGAAAGTATTCCAACCGCAGTACCACGGTCGCGAACATATCAACGTGAGCCTTTTGATGCACGATCTTCAAAAAGGTAATGCGGATGCACATTTTGGATTTGCAAATGGTATGCCCGGCTGCATTCCCAATGGACCTGGAGCCGATGGAAACAAATATGTAGCAGCTATGCGCTATTCTTCCGAAATGGATAAAACAGATAAACTGGATATATTTTTGGAGGGTCTTGAGTTATTTGAAAAATTATTTGGTTTCAGATCCTATTCTATCATACCCCCCAATTATGTTTGGAGCCCCGACTATAACGAAGCGGTTTACCAGTCAGGTGTTCATTTTGTTCAAGGAATTCGATTGTTTAGGGAGCCTGTTGCAGGAAGCAGAAAAATGATTCGCCATAATATATATCAAAGTAAAAAAATAAGGGCAGGACAATCTTACAACGTACGTAACGTAACCTTTGAACCAACACCCATACCAAAAACCAATGCGCAAAATATAGATCAATGTTTAATGGAAATGGATATTGCATTTAAGATGGGAAAACCGGCGGTTGTCACCAGTCACCGCCTTAACTATGTTGGTTTCATCGATGCCGATAATCGTGACAGAAGCTTAAAAATGTTACGTAAAATCCTGTCGGCTTCCGTCAAGCGTTGGCCCGATATAGAGTTTATGTCTTCCGATGAATTGGGACGCTTGGTCAATGGCCATGCCAACGATGTGTTTACGCAATAAAGCTTGTTATTTCCTGTTAGGTATAGAAACCTGCAAAATAGATGTGTTTTTATCTTTAATTTTGTGTTCATTTTAAGTTATTGTAGCCTCTAAAATTTAATAAAGCCAATGAAAATCGCGATTCATCACAGAGAAAATTCATTTAGTAAGTGGTGGTTAAATTATTGCGTTAAAAACAATATTGACCATAAGGTAGTCAACTGTTACGATAACGATATTGTACAGCAATTGGAGGATTGTGATGCTTTGATGTGGCAACATCATCACATAAGCCCACGAGATATCAAGTTTGCCAAGCAATTATGTTTTTCGTTAGAAATGGGCGGCAAAGCAGTGTTTCCAAATTTCCGCAGCAGTTGGCATTTTGACGACAAGTTGGGACAAAAATATTTGTTTGAATCGATTAAAGCCCCGATGGTGACGTCCTATGCGTTTTACTCCAAAAAGGAGGCAAAGAAATGGGTCGATGAAACCATATTCCCCAAGGTATTTAAGCTACGAGGTGGGGCAAGCGGTGATAATGTGCGCTTGGTGAGGTCGAAAAAGGAAGCCTTGCGAATAGTACGTCAAGCGTTCGGACCCGGTTTTGGTCAGTATAATGCGGTAAAGAACCTAAAAGAGAGATGGAGAATGTACAGGGGGGGATTGACAACATGGAATGATGTTTTAAGAGGAATTGTACGTTTGGCGGTTCCTACACCTTTTTCGCGGATGGCAGGCAAGGAGCGTGGTTATGTTTATTTTCAGGATTTTATTCCTGACAATGACCATGATATCCGGGTTAATTTTGTTTATGGCAGGTGCTTTGCCTTCCGCAGAAAGGTAAGGTCAGGTGATTTTAGGGCTTCTGGCAGTGGTGTTGTCGATTTTGATATGTCCAATATACCCCAAAAAGCTCTTAGTATCGCTTTTGAAGTAGCCGACAAGCTGCAACTCCAAAGTGCAGCCTTTGACTTTGTGATCCACAATCACGAGCCAATTATCGTTGAAGTGAGTTATGGATTTGGTCCTAGTGAAGAAAAGCTTGAACATGGCTATTGGGATGCTGATTTAAATTATTATCCAGGTAAGTTTGATCCTTTTGGCTGGATGGTGGAAGGGATGATTAAGTCAATCAATACCAATACAACAATTGATGAGCGAGAATAAGCGTAAAAGTAATAATACCATACAGGCATTATGGGTTGGAATCGGCAGCTTAAGCTCTTTTGGGGTTGCTATAATCAGTTCGGCCATCTTGTCGCGATATTTTGATAAGGTTGAATATGGCACCTATAAACAGATCATATATGTTTATACTTCGTTACTCCTTGTATTTAACGCCGGTCTCCCCAGGGTATTTGCTTATTTTTTACCCCGGTATAGTTTGGCCCAAGGTAAGGTAATCGTCACAAAAATTTCCAGTTTCTTATTTCTGAACGGATTAATTTTTTCTATTTTCCTCTATTTTTTTTCAGGTGTCATTGCCAGTGTGCTTAATAACCCGGAACTCTCAACCGGGTTAAAGTATTTTTCGCCAATACCCATGCTCCTCCTCCCTACGTTGGGGATTGAAGGAATATTTTCTACGTATAAAAAAACGATATATATCGCAATTTACAATACCCTTTCGCGAATCGTCATGCTGCTTTGTATTGCACTGCCAGTTATTTTGTTTAAAGGGACCTATATCAACGCCATTTATGGCTGGATAGTAAGTTCATTTATCATTCTGGTGATGGCTTACTTTATTAAAGGTATCCCTTTTAAAAATGTTAAATCCGAAAAATCAGATCTTAGTGTCAAAGAAATTTTAGGGTATAGCATGCCCTTGGTTGGGGCCTCTATAGCAGGTATTCTTTACAGGTCAGCAAATCAATTTTATATAAGTAGGTTTTTTGGCCCTAAAGTCTTTGCCGAGTTTAGTAACGGATTTATCGAAATACCTTTTGTACACATGATAACTGGTGCTGCATCCACAGTCCTGATGCCGGTTTTTGCTAAAATGCACCACGAAAAATCCGATAAATCACAAATTATCAATTTATGGCGCAGTACCCTGCACAAATCGGCTATTTTGATATATCCTATGGTTATCTTTTTTCTTTTTTATGCAACCGAAATTGTCACCATAGTTTATTCCGAAGCCTATGCGGTTTCTGCCAAGTATTTTACCGCGGTTATGGTCATCAATTTTTTTAACATTATTGTAATGGCGCCTCTTTTACTTGCTATGGGCGAGGCCAAGTTTTACGCACAACTTCATTATGGGCTTGCTATTGCCACTTGGGTGTCGCAATATGTGGTTTACTTGCTTTTCAATTCTCCCTTAGCAATTGTTATTACTTTTGTGGCGGTTGCAATCTGCGGCACGTTCGTTTCTTTAACGTATTGTTCGAAAAAATTGGACGTTCGTTTTCTGGATTTGTTTCCTTTGGGCCGTTTTTTAATGGTAGCACTTCATTCGCTGCTCTCCCTATCGCTGGTGCATTTTTTGTTGGGTAAGGTTATGCCCGATGCACATGACATACTTTTTTTAGCCCTTACCGGTATCTGCTATTTGGTAATTCTGCTCTTGACAGCTAAAATTTTCAAGATAAACTATAAAGAAATTGTGCTCCCCTTGTTAAAGCGGTCCAAATAAATGGTTAGATGGCGAATCAAACAAAATGTAAAATAACAAATTGTTAAATGTTAATCTATTTTGAATTGATGTAACTATGTTATTTCAATCTTCAATAAATTGTATATGAGAGAAAAAAAAGTACTCATAGTTTCATCTTCATTTTATCCACTGAACTCCCCACGTGCCTTCCGCACCACAGAATTGGTTAAAGAGTTGGCCAAAAAGGGTCACGAGGTAGATTTGTATATTCCGTTTAAAGGATACGACTATACGGAATATGCAAAAAAAGCAGGCGTTAATATTATGGATATGGGAGATATAAAACAGAATCCTGTAAAACTAAAAGGTAAAGGCATAACACTATTGGTTCGCCGGGCTGCACGCAGGGCCATCGGTCTTTTATTGGAATATCCATCCATCCAATATATGTTTAAGGTTGCCCACTACTTAAAAAGAAAAAACGGGTACGATTTATTGATTTCAATAGCCGTACCTCATCCCATCCATTGGGGGGTTGCCTGGGCACGTAAAAAGAATCACCCGATAGCCGACGTTTGGGTGGCCGATTGCGGGGATCCTTACATGGGAGACACCACCGATTCGTTTCGAAAAATGTTTTACTTTAAGTACTTCGAGAAATGGTTCTGCCGTAAGGCCGATAAAATATCGATCCCAATAGAGGGCGCAAGACAGGCGTACTATCCCGAGTTTCACAATAAAATCGAAATCATACCGCAAGCTTTCGATCTTTCCTGTTTGCAGGGCAACACCTACAAACAAACATCTAGTTATCCGGTGTTTGCCTACGCCGGTGCTTTTATACCGGGCAGAAGGGATCCAAGTAAACTACTGGAGCATTTGTCCGAAAACTATACCGACTTCAAGTTTATTGTATATACCTCGCAAGCAAAATTGTTGGAACCATTTAAAAAAACATTGCAGCATAAACTGGTGATAAACGAATATATTCCGAGAGAAGAGCTTTTAAAAGTTTTGGCCAATGTGGATTTTCTTATCAATTTTGATAACAATACAACCACCCAACTACCCAGTAAGTTGATCGATTATTCAATAGCCGATAGACCAGTTTTAAATATCACATCAGAGTTGGATACGGATATTATCAAAGAGTTTATGGAGGGTAATTATACGCATAAAATGGATTTAATGCCAGCGGAGAATTATGATATAAGATTGGTAGCACAGAAATTCATAGATCTTCATAACTAAGCATATATGGAAAGTAAGCAAACCAGCGTGAAACCATACATATTTACCGACCGCGAGCAGCGAGGGATGGACTATTATCTCGCTTTTTTCGTATGGCCGTTTGGAGTAACCCTTTCTGCCTTGAGCAACTGGCGTAAACCCTGGAGTAAAAATGTATTCTGGTTGTTCTGCACGTTTTTTGGTTTTACTTTTATTATTTCAGAATTTGGAGGTGCTGATTCCGACCGTTATGCCCGGTGGTTTATCGACTTTGCCGGGTCGAGCATGAGTTTTTCAGATCTGTTAAATTCATTTTATGCCGAAGGAGGAAGTTACGTGGATATTGCCTCTCCGCTAATTTCATTTTTGGTATCTCGATTCACAGCAAACCCATCCGTTCTGTTTGCAGTTTTTGGGCTTATTTTTGGGTTTTTCTACTCAAGGAATATCTGGTTTCTTCTAGATAAAGTGGAGGGTAAGATGTCATTTTTCGCCATTCTCTTATTGTTCACTTTTGCATTGTTAAACCCAATATGGAACATCAATGGATTTAGGATGTGGACCGCTGCCCAGATATTTCTTTATGGTACCTCTCAGTATATTGTAGAAGGGAAAAAGCAGCGGCTTATCTGGTCGTTTGTTGCCGTATTGTTTCATTTCTCCTTTCTCTTTCCTTTGGGTATTTTGTGGGCGTATGTGTTTTTAGGGAATAGGGTAAACTTATATTTTGGGCTGTTTATTGCCACCTCTTTTATAAATGAGTTAGATCTGGTTTGGGTTAGAAGTCTATTGATGTATCTGCCTGATATTTTCCATGGTAAGGTCACTGGCTATACCAATACGCAATATGCCGAACATATAGAAATGGCTGCCCAGGCATTAAATTGGTATGTTCCGTTTTCTAAAATTGCCATCCAAGTTGTTGTTTATACGGTAACAATATTTATTTTTTTTAATGTTAAAAAAACACTTCGTGGGATACACGGATTAAATAATCTTTTTTGTTTTGCGTTGCTTTTTTATGCAGGGGCAAATATATTTAGTTTCATTCCATCCGGAGGCCGGTATATTGTGGTATCCAATACTTTTATTTTTAGCGTATTCGTTATTTATATGGCCAAGTTCCAAGATCTCAAAGGTATCGGTTTAGTTAAGGTTATGTCAGTGCCTTTTCTACTTTTTTACTGCATCTTTACGCTTAGGGCAGGGATGGATCACTATGGCCTGATGAGTTTAATGGGTAATCCCATCGTTGCATTTTTTCAAGAAACAGATACGCGTTTAATCGAAATTGTTAAAGGTTTTCTTTAGTAGATATTTTAATGGTATGTTCAGCAAAAAAAGAATAGCAGGAAATATTAGAAATATTCCAGGTTGGAAATCTTCTCGGAAAATAGTGGTCTTCGAAAGTGATGATTGGGGTAGTATTCGAATGCCTTCTATCGAAGCCTATGAAAGACTCGAAAAGGCGGGGGTAAAATTTCACCGTAAGGGTTCTAATCGATATAGCGTAAATGATACGCTTGCTAGCTCGGAGGATCTGGAAAACCTCTTTCATGTACTTGGAAATTCTAAAAACGCACATGGTACAAGTCCGGTTTTTACGGCAATGACTATTGTGGCCAATCCGGATTTTACAAAGATAAAAGAGAGTAAGTTCTCCAATTATTTTTTCGAACCATTTACGGAAACGTTGAAGAGATATCCGGGATGTGAAAAATCATTTGAATTATGGAAAGAAGGGATGAAAAACAAACTCTTTGTTCCACAACTGCATGGGAGAGAACACCTAAATGTTTGGTCTTGGATGAGAGCCCTTCAAAATAATGTAACTAACACTCGCTTGGCCTTTGATGAGGGATTGTGGAGTTTTGCCCCTGATGAAACTAACGCTGGCTATACGTATTATCAACAAGCATTTAATCTAAAAGAAAGATCGGAAATTGAACAGCATAAGATTATCATAAAAAGTGGGTTAGAATTGTTTGAAAAACTTTTTGGATATAAAGCCACCTATTTTGTGCCGCCTAACGCATTAATAAATAACAAGCTTAACGCGACGCTTTATCAAGGTGGAATAAAGTTTAGATCAACTTCAACCATTCAAAGGGAACCAATTGGTGACGGCATCTTTAAAAAAAGATTGCATTATTTGGGGCAGAAAGAGAAGAATGGTATAAGGTACATTATACGCAACTGTACATTCGAACCTAATTTAAAAGGCGTTGATTGGGTAAATAATTGTTTGGCTGAAATCAATACCGCCTTTAAATGGAAAAATCCAGCCATTATTACAACCCACAGGGTTAATTACATTGGGGCACTTAATAAAAGTAACAGGGATTATGGTCTTCAGCAATTAAACTTGCTCCTTCAGTCCATAATAAAAAAATGGCCCGATGTAGAATTTATGACAACTGCGCAACTTGGTGAGCTGATGGTAAGCAAGTAGTAGTTAGAACATATAAAATAAGTGTATGGAAATTAAAACCGGAAATAGGCTTTGTTGTGTTTATAATGCGGCACCACATTATAGATCATTAATTTTTAATCTTATTGATAAGCAAATAGGCGCAGATGTTTATATAGGTGACCGGGGTGGGGCGAAACTCAAACCTATGGATTACAGCGAGCTGAATGGTTTTTGCGGTACCCTTAAATCCAAAATTATATGGAAAACATATTATTGGCAGATAGGTGTGCAAAGGATACTTCTTAAACCATATTCGAAATTTTTATTCGATGGAGAGCTCAATTGTATTTCTACTTGGGCAGCCTTATTTTTAGCTAAGCTTTATAAAAAAAAGATTTACCTCTGGACGCATGGTTATTATGGTAATGAAGGTCTGATAAAGAGAATACTTAAGAAGGTTTATTTTGGATTATCTACAGGAGTTTTTTTGTACGGGGTGTATGCAAGGGATATCATGCTTGAGCAAGGTCATAAACCCCAAAAATTACACTTAATTTATAATTCCCTTGACTATGATGATCAATTGGCGCTACGGGGTAAATTAGAAGATAAAGACGTGTTTAATCGGCTGTTTGAAAATAACTACCCTGTTGCGGTATACATTGGTCGCATACAGGAAAGAAAACGGTTAGATTTGCTCATTAAGGCTATTGCCAACCTAAAAAGTAAAGAGGTCGGTGTAAACCTTTTGCTGATAGGAGAAAGTGACAGTAGTTTGAATCTGGATAAATTGGCTAAAAGTTTAGGCGTAGACAAAAACATCTGTTTTTACGGCCCGTGTTATGATGAAAAAATAATAGGTAGTTTAATTTTTAATGCCGATGTATGCGTTTCACCAGGGAATGTTGGGTTAACAGCCATGCATGTACTGGCCTATGGAACACCTATATTGACAAGTGATAATTTCTATGTGCAAAGACCCGAGTTTGAGGCCATAAAGAAAGGTGTCACTGGCGATTTTTTTAAAGATAATTCAGTAGAGGATCTGGAAGATAAATTGTTGAATTGGATTAATCTTTCGCCAGAAAAGCGAGAGGAAAGTCGTCAGGAGGCCTATCGAGTAATTGACGAAAAGTATAATCCCCACCGTCAGATTGAAACTTTTTTAGAAGTGTTAAATTCTTAATTCAAATTGTTTTATGAAGATATTAATCAACTGTTCTACCCTTAAAAAAGGGGGAGTGTTGCAAGTTGCGCATTCGTTTGTGAGCGAGCTTGTAGAAAGGTCAGATCACGAATATTGTTTTATTTTCTCTCCTCTGTTACGAAAAGACTTTCAGGGATACAAAGAAGAGGATGAATTACATTTTCATACTTATGATGTAAACCCAACCATGATGAAGGCTTTAACGGGCAGAGACAAAACGTTGGATCGTATCTTTGCAAAAGTTAAGCCCGACATCGTGTTTTCTCTGTTTGGACCAACCTATTGGAAACCCAAAAGTGCCCATGTTTGTGGGTATGCCAAAGCCGTATATTTTTACCCGGACTCGCCGTTTATACAAAATATGCCATTGCTCAGAAAGCTTAAACTTAAATTTCTGAAAGTATTTCACATGAATGATTTCAAAAATTTTAATGATGCATTAATTACCGAAACCAACGATGCCTCTTTCAGACTGTCTAAAATCTTGCCCCAAAAAAATATTTACACCGTATCCAATACCTACAACCAAATTTTTGATAACCCGCAAAATTGGGATACAAATGTGAAGCTTCCTACTTTTGACGGAATAACATTGTTGACGATTACCGCTAATTACAGGCATAAAAATTTATCTGTGATACCGAAAGTTGCAGCCTATTTATCAAATAAGTATCCTTCATTTAAATTTCGATTTGTACTTACGTTGAGGGAAGGTGAGATTGAAATTACCGATAAAAACATGTTAAAGTATATGGTGTTTCTTGGTAGGGTATCCATTTATCAGTGCCCTACGTTATATAAAAAATCCGACCTCATGTTTATGCCCACTTTATTGGAGTGTTTTTCTGCTACTTATCCCGAGGCCATGAAAATGGAGACACCGATTTTGACCTCGGACATGCCTTTTGCTAGAGATGTATGCGGCGATGCTGCCATTTATTTCGACCCGTTGTCACCGGAAAGTATCGGCGAGGCCATTTATGGGTTGGCTACGGACAAGGCGATGATATCAGAGTTGAGGTCAAAAGGGAAGAAACGTTTAAGTCATTTTAACGATTCCAAGGCACGTACCCAAAAGTATATTGAAATTATAGAGAAAACCTACGAAACAAATCATCCAACACATAATGAAAGAGGTTTCAAACAACTGATTTCAATTAAATCTTAACTGAACATTCACATCTGAAATAAATTAAATGAAAGGGAAAAGTCTATGTTTAATAGTCCCTTCCTTGGTGGGAGGGGGAATGGAAAGGATCATTTCACTGTTGGCAAATTATACGGTAGATAAAGGAATGAAGGTTCACCTGCTGTTGATGTACAGAGACGATATCTTTTATAGGCTGGATCCAAGGATCACCGTTATTCAGCCCTCCATAACAAAAAAATCTAATTTTGCCTATGCCTTTTATTTATTCCCTTATTTAAGGTATCACATACATAAAATCAATCCAGATGCAGTGCTTTCATTTGGAGAGCGCTATAATTCATATGTTTTGCTGGCAGCCCTTGGCCTCAAGGTCCCAATATTCGTATCCGACAGGAGCAGCCCCAATAAAAAACTGGGAGCCATAAATTATTGGTTGAGTAAAATATTGTATAAAAAAGCAGCAGGTATTATTGCCCAAACTACGCAAGCCGCAGTGAGTATGAGAAAGCGGCTTAAGGGTAAATATTCCAATATTAGAGTGATCCCAAATCCGCTAAGACCTCAGGAAAAATTAGGAGGCGATAAAAAAAATCAGATCGTAGCCTTGGGGCGGCTGGTAAGGGAAAAGAGATATGACAGGTTGATAAAAATAATGGCCAAATTAGAGAATAAGTCATGGAAACTTGTTATTGTAGGCGGGGGTGACCTAAAAACGCAAATAGAAACCCAAATTGACGAATTGAATCTTAACGATCGTGTTATTTTAGTAGGTCAGCAAAAAGAGGTGGATCCTTTTTTGGAAGAAAGCAAAATTTATGTGCTAACTTCAGACACCGAGGGCTATCCAAATGCCCTATGCGAAGCCATGTCATTTGGGCTAGCGAGTGTGAGTTTTGATTGTATCGCCGGACCCAGCGATATTATTGATAATGGTGTGAACGGTATATTGGTAGAGGACGGTGATATTGATTGCTTTGCTAAAGAACTGGATATACTGATTAACAACGAGCAGAAAAGGATTGACTTAGGTTGCCAAGCCGAAAAAATCCAGGAGAGGTTAAGTGGAGATAAGATATTTACGAAATATCTGCAATTTATATTTGGGGATCAATTAAAAAAGATCATGCAATGAAAATACTAGTCAACTGCTCTACGCTAAAAAAGGGAGGGGTGCTGCAGGTTGCCCATTCATTCGTGAGCGAGCTTGTGGAAAGGACAGATCACGAATATTTTTTTGTTTTCTCTTCTCTGTTACGAAAAGACTTTCAAGGATACAGGATGGATGACGAATTACATTTCCATACCTATGATATAAAACCAACCATAACGAAGGCTTTGACGGGCAGGGACAAAAAGTTGGACAGCATCTTCGCTAAAGTTAAGCCCGACATCGTGTTTTCCTTGTTTGGTCCAACCTATTGGAAACCTCGGTCCTTGCATGTTTGTGGATTTGCCAAGCCAGGTTTTATTTATACGGAATCTCCTTTTATGCAAAACATGTCCATAGTCCGGAAGCTTAGGTATAGGTTGCTAAGGTTGCTTCAAATGAACGATTTTAAAAACTTTAATGATGCCATAATTACTGAAACTAATGATGTATCTAACAGGCTGTCGCAGATGGTACCATCAAAACCCATATACACGGTATCTAATACCTACAATCAAGTTTTCGATCACCCCGAAAGTTGGGATACAAATGTAGGCCTTCCCTTTTTCGATGGGGTAACATTGTTATCCATTACGGCTAATTACAGGCATAAAAATTTAGTCATGATTCCCGATGTTGTTAGGTATATTGCCAACAAGTATCCAACATTTAAATTTCGATTTGTGCTTACGTTAAGGAAGGAGGAACTAAAAATTGCGGATGAAGATATGTTAAAGCATGTGGTATTTCTTGGTAGGGTGTCTATATATCAATGCCCTACTTTGTATACTAAATCGGATCTGATGTTTATGCCCACCTTGTTAGAATGTTTTTCTGCTACCTATCCTGAGGCCATGAAAATGGGGACACCCATTTTGACCTCCGATATGCCTTTTGCCAGAGATGTATGCGGAGATGCCGCCATATATTTCGACCCATTGTCACCGGAAAGTATCGGCGAGGCCATTTATAGGCTGGCAGCAGACAAGGAGCTGATGGCGGAGTTGAGCTTAAAAGGGCAGAAGCGTTTAAGTCATTTTAATGATTCCAAAGAACGCACCCAAAAGTATATTGAAATCATAGGTAAAACCTACGAAAAAAATCGTCCAAAACATAAAGAGGTTTCAAGTAATTGATTTCTACAATGTGTTAGTATGAACGTTCATGTCTAAAATAAATCAGATGAATTTAACCATAGGGTTCCCTCATAGACCCCCTAAACAAGGAGGGCCAGGTGTATTTCAAAATCGCTTTGAAACGGTTGTTAAATCAAAGGGATGGAGGGTGGTGTATCCCGATGATAATATTGTTCCGGATGTTGTTTTGGTGGTAGGAGGTACTAAAAGAATGGGGTGGCTGTTAAAGTTAAAACAAAAAAAAGTACCTATAATTTATCGTCTGGATGGTATGAGCTGGCTTCATCGCGAGAAAAAGTCATCGGTATCAAAGTGGATTACTTCTGAAAGAGGAAATTTGATTATGAAAATTATCCGCTCTGTTTTTGCATCGTACATTGTCTATCAGAGTGATTTTGTTAAGCAATGGTGGAGCCGGAGCGGTTGGTGGTCGAAGCAAAAGAATACGATTATTTACAATGGAGTGGATATAAATAAATTTAAACCGCGGTCGGTAGGGAACGGAGAATTATCTATATTGTGTATTGAAGGAAATATCGACTATACCCCTTTTTCTATTGATCTGTTAAATGCACTTCAAAAGAAACTAATAGAGGAATCTAGTTTTAAATCGTTAATTCTTTATGGGAATTTTGAATCGCCCGAAGCTCAAAAAAAACTTTCCCCTGCCATCGACTATAGAGGGAGTTTGGCCAACGATAAAATAGCAGGCGTTTACAAGGATGCCATCTATCTGTCATTGGACATCAACGCCGCTTGCCCCAACACGGTGATAGAGGCTTTGGCCAGCGGTATCCCCGTCTTAGGCTTCGACTCGGGCGCTTTAAAGGAGTTGGTGGACGAAAATCCCAGCGCAGGTGAAATTGTGGCTTACGGTGGAGACCCATGGAAAATTGATTTTCCAGATGTAAACGCATTAATAGATGCCGCACATAAAATTAAAGAAAATTGGGAAGTGTATTCTAAAAATGCCAGAAAGAGTGCTTTACAAAGATATGACATGGAAAACGTAGTCAATAAATATGTAGAAATAATCAAGGAAGTGGTTCGGTAGTCGCTATTTTTAAAAGTATATTGTATGAGTGCCCATTCATAATGCAGGCATTGTGCAGCAAAATAGTCTTTAGCGTATGTTATTTCTTTGCAACCAGGCAGATTTTGAAGCTATTAAGAGAGGGGTGAAAGGTGAATTTTTTTGAAGAAAATTCGATAGACGGCCATGCCGATAAGATATTATCAACTTTTCTTCAATAAAGCGGGGAAAAGTGCGCGGGGAAGCGTACTGTTTTATTGATGAATAATATTAGCCTTACTGCCAGATCGAAGCGTTTTTAAAAGTATTACATTGAATTCTAAATAACCTATGAGAATTTTTATCAATTGTTCCAGTTTAAAAAAAGGAGGAGGATTACAGGTTGCCCATTCGTTGGTGAACGAGCTTATGAAGAGGACAGACCATGATTACTATTTCATTTTTTCGTCGCTCCTTCGAAGGGACTTTCAGGACTATAAAGCGGAGGACACAATTCATTTTCATACCTATGATGTTGCACCAACTCTTTTAAAAGCTCTGAGTGGAAGGGACAAAATACTGGACAGCCTCGTAACCAAAATTAAACCGGACATTGTGTTTTCCGTCTTCGGACCAACCTACTGGAAACCGAGGTGTTTGCATGTTTGTGGATTTGCCAAGCCCGGTTTTGTCTATACCGATTCTCCCTTTATACAAAAAATGCCTGTAAACAGAAAGCTTAGGCACCAGTTCCTCAGGTTGTTTCAAATGAACGATTTTAAAAACTTTAATGATGCTTTAATCACGGAAACAAACGATGCATCAAACAGGCTTTCAAAAATATTACCCTCAAAAACAATATACACGGTATCCAACACCTATAATCAGGTATTCGATCAGCCGGAAAAATGGGATTTAGCGGTGAGGCCTTATGATTTTGATGGAATTACAATGCTATCGATAACGGCTAATTATAGGCATAAAAACCTATCCGTGATACCGGAAGTGATTACCTATTTATCTAACAAATACCCTTCGTTCAAATTCCGATTTGTGCTTACCCTACGAAAGGGGGAGATGGATATTATGGATGAGAAAATATTAAAGCATCTGGTATTTCTCGGTAGGGTCACAATTTATCAGTGCCCCATATTATATACCGAATCCGATTTAATGTTTATGCCCTCCTTGCTGGAATGTTTTTCGGCTACGTATCCCGAGGCCATGAAAATGGAAACGCCCATCCTGACCTCCGATATGCCATTTGCCAGGGATGTATGCCAGGATGCTGCCATCTATTTCGACCCATTATCTCCGGAAAGTATCGGCGAAGCTATTTACCGCTTATCAACTAATAAGGCGCTGATGTCAGAACTGAAATTGAAAGGGCAGAACCGTTTAAGTCACTTTAATAATTCCAAAACACGGACCCAAAAGTATATCGAAATTTTAGAAAAAACTTATGAAACAAATCATTCAAAATCTTAAGACTGGCGAAACAGCCCTTGAGGAAATACCGGTGCCCAAAGCCGGACAAGGTCAATTGTTGATCAAAACATCCCATTCTTTGGTTTCCCTCGGAACAGAAAAGATGTTGGTAGAGTTTAGCAAATCTAACCTTTTTCAAAAAGCCAAACAGCAACCCGACAAGGTTAAGCAGGTATTGGATAAAATTAAAACCGATGGGTTATTGCCAACACTCGAAAATGTATTTAAGAGATTGGAAGAACCTCTGCCACTCGGATACTGCAACGTGGGACGGGTTGTAGAAATAGGAAAAGGCGTAACTGGATTTGCTGTAGGCGATGTGGTGGCATCAAACGGTAAACATGCCGAGTATGTATGCGTACCTGAGAAACTGGTGGCAAAAGTGCCTGAAGGAGTCTCGCAAGAGGAGGCCGCATTTACTGTGATTGGATCCATTAGTCTGCAAGGAATTCGATTATGCAAGCCCACCTTTGGCGAAACCATTGTCGTGTATGGTTTAGGCCTGTTAGGGCTGATTGCGGTTCAAATGCTGATGGCCAATGGATGCGACGTGATTGGGATTGATATTGACGAAAGCAAATGCGCTATGGCCAAAAAATGGGGTGCCAAGGTCATTAACCCTCGCAATGGCGACGATCCGGTAAAAAAAGTAATGGACATGACGACAGGAGGTGCCGACGCTGTACTGATTACTGCATCTGCCAAAAACCATGATATCATTTCCAATGCTGCAAATATGAGCAGGAAAAGGGGAAGGATTATCCTGGTCGGTGTAATTGGCTTAAATCTGAACAGAGCCGAATTTTACGAAAAGGAACTGAGCTTCCAGGTTTCGTGCTCCTATGGCCCGGGCAGATATGATGATGATTACGAGAAGAAAGGCATCGACTACCCCTTGCCTTTTGTGCGATGGACAGAGAAAAGAAATTTTGAAGCAATCCTGGCAGCGATAAGCAAAGGATCGATCAATGTAAAAGATCTAATTTCGGAAATTGTTGATTTAAAGGATTACCAAATAATCTATAATGCCATGGGGCGTTCCGGATCCATTGCCTCCATACTCAAATACCCCGAAGAACAATCCAAGCTCGATAAAAAAAGTAATACTGTTGTGTTGGGCAATGGCTCGTTTCCAGGAGCCAAAGCGGTTACGGCCTTTATTGGAGCCGGCAACTTTACAAAGATGACCATGCTACCTGCATTAAAAGATTCCGGCGCCATTTTTAAATATATTGCTTCCTCCAGCGGGGTTTCGGGTACTACCCTTGCGAAAAAATACGGGTTTACCCACAGCACTACCGACTATACCAATATTCTTGAAGATAAGGAGGTGGATACTGTATTTATTACAACAAGGCATAATTCACATGCCAAATTGGTTAATGAAGCCTTAAACGCCGGGAAAAATGTTTTTGTTGAAAAACCATTGGCCATCAATATGGAGCAGCTTCATGGCGTGATAGAAAACTATCAAAATCTGGCAAAGGAAGATGTGCACCCCACGATAATGGTTGGGTTCAACCGTCGTTTTTCGCCGCATTCGCAAGCCATAAAAAAAGCCATAGGTGATAACCCGGGGCCTATAAACATTGTGGCTACAATGAATGCCGGCTTTATCCCTCCGCAGGTATGGGTACATGATATGGAAGTAGGAGGAGGACGTATTATTGGTGAAGCATGCCATTACATGGATCTTTGTTCCTATTTCGCCGGCTCGGCCATTCGTTCGGTTTGTATGAACAGTATGGGCACAGGCTCGGAAGAAAATACCGATAATGCAAGTATTTTGTTGAAGTTTGAAAATGGCAGCAACGCGGTCATTAATTATTTTGCCAATGGGTCAAAAGCGTATAGCAAGGAGAGGTTCGAGGTATTTTCGCAGGAACGGGTATTTGTTCTCGACAATTTTAGAACCACAAAAGCTTTTGGAGCCAAAGGGTTCAAAAACCTAAAAACAAAAATAAACAAAGGGCACAAGGACCAATTTCATGCGTACATACAAAAAATTAAAAACGGGGGCGAACCGTTGATACCACTCAATGATATTTTAAATGTAACAAAGGCTTCCTTTGGAGCCCTGCGAAGTTTAAAGGAAAAAGGCTGGGTGGATGTTGAGTAAGATGAGAGGTAGGTAGTTAGTTTCATACTAAATAAAATATCTTTTTAGAGGTCAGTATATAAATTCCTATGTCAATTAAAAAATGGAACCCCGTTGGGGTTCTATTTGCACTCCATAAAGAACCACGGGTTCCACCCGTGGCTATTCAAATTGAACTATTTCATAGTTCTTTTTAAATATAGGATAGGAAATCCTGAAGTGCTCCCCGCCTTTTCAAGGAGGGGTGGATGATGTGGAGAGTAACGGAACATCAGACGGGGTGGTTGTGAGCCTTGCGGATTAGCTTGATTTACATTAGATTACCCTTCGGTAACCATCCGCTTTCGCCAAAGCTTTCCAGCGAAAGGAGGGTGGAGAAGTTTCCATGTTTGGCGAGAAGTTTCACGTGAATGATCGCTTTTACTTATTGTTCTCAAATGTTTTGCTTTAAAAAAATGCGTTCCAATCGAATGACAAAAATGTTTTGGTATTTACAGGTTATCCCCAAATTGGGAGTATGGAACGTTATTTACGTTTTCTATTACCGTCTCCTTCTTAAATCCGGTAGCCTGCAGCGGAAAAATCCGATTCAAGCCCCGATAACTTCCCTGTCTGTTTTTAAAGCTAGACCGGAGATAAAGGACATGGATGAGCAGTGGTCGCATCAACTTTTGGAAGTGGCAGATAAGGTTCTTAACGGGAAACTCCCTTATTATTTTTATCACTGGATGCAACAGTCGATTCCACCTAATTGGTTTCTAAATCCATTTAACGGTGCAGAGTTCAGGGCTACGGATAAACATTGGAGCCGAATCGCAGATTTCAATAGTGATTTGGGAGATATAAAAAATATTTGGGAGCCGTCCAGGTTTTCTTGGTTGGGTATCTTGGCAAGAGCTTATGCAGTAAGCGGTAAGGTAAAATATTTGCATACCCTAAATAGCTGGTTGCACGAGTGGTTGCTTAAAAATCCGGGCAATCAAGGGCCAAATTGGAAATGTGGGCAGGAAGCTTCCTTTAGGGTTCTTAATTTGTTGAATGCTGCCCATATCCTCGGGCAATTTGATGATCCTTCCCAAACTATTGTGCTAGTAATAAAACAACACCTCAAAAGGATTGCATCCAACATCAGGTATGCCGAGGCACAGCGTAACAATCACGCCACTAGCGAGGCAGCTGCATTATACATTGGCGGCAACTGGCTGCTTAAAGTATCCCAGACGGATAAGAAGGATGCCAAGAGATATGCCCAAAAAGGACGTAGTGCGCTAGAAAAATTAAGCGGCAAGCTAACGTATGACGATGGAAGCTTTGCACAGCATTCGGTTATATACCACCGTCTGTTCCTCGACACCCTTAGTACAGCCATTTTTTGGACCCATAAACTACGGATTAAGGATTTTTCGCAACAATTTTATACCCATGCCGAGAAATCTATGCAATGGCTACTGTCTATCATGGATGAATCGGGCAGTTGCCCAAACCTTGGTCCTAACGATGGGACCTTATTGTTGGCAAATCATGGTTGTGGTTATCGTGATGTGCGGCCATCCTTGCAAACGGCCTCCTCCTTGATTAAAGGACGGCTTTTGTTTGATGAAGGGCCATATGACGAAGCGCTGCATTGGTTTGATATCGACAGGGGCAAGCTCGAGGTAGATGGGTATCACAGAAAGTCACGGGTGCATAATTCGGGATATGTTGTTATGAACTGTAGTAATTCATGGGCCATGCTTCGTTTCCCCAACTATAAGTTCCGGCCTTCGCATAACGATGTGTTTCACTTCGACCTTTGGAGCAATGGTAAAAACATTCTGTTCGATTCGGGCAGCTATTCTTATAATCCGGATAAAGGTTGTACCGTGCCCGACTTAAAATCCGTAAAATCCCATAATACCTTATCGTTCGACAGTAGAGAACAAATGCCCCGCTTAGGACGTTTCCTGCTCGGTAAGTGGATTAAGTCAAAAAAAATAGGTGACATATTCGAAAAAGATGCAAATTCGGGATCATGGCAAGGAAGTTATGTAGAAGCTGCAAAGAACTCACATACGAGAACGGTTAGTTGGGATGATAATACTTGGGAAATTGTAGATGAGTTCGCTGGAGAGGCAAAAGAGGTCGAAATTGGATTTAACTTTGATGATTGTGAATATCTTATCAATTGCGATGCGAACAAGCTGGAATTGCCGTGGGGACAAATCATAGTCTCTGACAATGCTAAGATATCTGTGCAAAGACAAATCGTATCTAATTTTTATTTCCAGGTACAAGATGTATATCGACTGGTGCTCTTGTCACCCAACAACGATAAGATTACTACTTTAATAAAAATATTTTAATGAGAGTACTTTATTTTCACCAATATTTCTGTACGCCGGAAGGTAATTCCGGCATCCGTTCATACGAAATGGCAAAATACCTCGTGGAAAATGGGCACCAGGTAACTATGGTTTTCGGTGAATCGCCCCGTTTGAAGTCCCCAATGGAGGGGCAGCAATACAAGCGCGGTATCCGACGAGGTAACTACAATGGAATCGATCTTATCGAGTTCAACCTGAAATATAACAATAGAATGAGTATGTTTCAGCGCTCCATGATCTTTATACGTTATTCCTTGAAAAGTATACAATTAATTTTTAAAGAAGATTTTGATATTGTTTTTGCCACCTCAACACCTATCACCGCTGGTATTCCGGCCATCGTAATGAAAATGTTCGGGAAAAAGGTTCCGTTTGTTTTTGAAGTCCGTGATCTTTGGCCCGAGCTGCCCCGGGAAATGGGCGTGGTAAAAAATAAGCTAATTCTTTGGGGGATGGGGGTACTAGAGTACCTATCGTATAACAAAGCGGATGCTTGCGTGGCATTGTCGCCCGGAATCAAGCAGGGAATCGAGAAGCGGCTTAAGCGTGATATACCGGTGTATCTAATCCCCAATGGCTGCGACCTGGAACTGTTTACACCTGGACGCAGTGCTAAAAGTATGATCCCGGGATGCACTGAAAAGGACTTTTTATCCATTTTTATAGGTGCCCACGGTATCACCAATGGCCTGGATGCTGCTTTAGATGCAGCAGCGGTTTTAAAAAGGAACCCCAATGCTGCTCATGTAAAAATTATTCTCGTAGGTGATGGAAAGATAAAGAAACATCTTGTGGAGAGGGTCGCAAACGAAAAACTGGATAATGTTATCCTAATGGATCCCGTACCCAAAAAATCATTGTTGAAATACCTATGGGCATCCGACGTTGGTTTAATGTTATTGGCTAATGTTCCCGCCTTCTATTATGGTACATCGCCCAATAAATTTTTTGATTATATATCATCCGGCATGCCGGTACTGAACAATTATCCAGGTTGGCTGGCTGATATTATCTCCGAAAACCAAATAGGAGTCGTGGTTAAACCAGATGAGCCCGAAGAATTTGCCGCGGCATTGTTGGACCTGAGCACGAAAAATGGCGCCCTTGAAAAAATGAGCTTAAACGCGAGGAAATTGGCCGAAGGGCAATTTAGCAGAAATAAACTTGCTCAAAAGTTTGAAGATATTTTAGTGAAAACCTATGCTGAGCACAAAAAATAGCAAGTAAAATGTTAGAAGGAATAAAACAAAACATTAAAAATATTGTCGGGTGGAAGACAAAACGCAAAATAGTTGTTTTTCTGGTAGATGATTATGGAAATGTTAGACTTGCCTCGAAAGAGGCAAGAAGAAAACTTAATGAGGCAGGTTATAAAGCCAGAGGTTATTTTGATGAGTACGACACGCTCGAAACGCGCCAGGATCTTGAAATGTTATACGACGTACTGTCATCGTCGAAAGGTGGCGACGGGAAACCGGCATGCTTTACCCCTTTTGCGCTTCCCGGTAACATTGATTTTGAAAAGATGAAAGAGGAGGGTTACGCACGGTATCAATATGAATTACTGCCACAAACCTTCGATAAACTATCTGCTATGGATGGTAGAGCCTATTCGGGTACTTGGGAACTGTGGCAAGAAGGAATCCGGGATGGGCTAATGCATCCTCAATTTCATGGGAGGGAACATTTGAACGTGCCCTTTCTCGAAGATAAATTAAGAGAAAGGGACGAAGAGCTTTTAAC
>JAGXIP010000177.1 GCA_024635585.1 Saccharicrinis sp.
AATAAAAATGGCAAATGGGACACAGGTAAATATGCCGACAAACAGCAGCCCGAACAAGTGTTTTATTATCCTAAAAAAGTAGATGTGCGTGCCAATTGGGAAGTGGCTATAAAATGGGAATTGGAAAAGTTTGATATTTATGATTTTGTGGAAAAAAACAGAAAGCCTAAGAAGAGGGATGAACAATAAATTGGCTGATGGCTATTAGCTGATAGCCGCCTAATTAAATTTTAGGCGGCGAGATGTCGCTGCGCTCCAGATGGCGGGGAGCTGTAGCAGTATAAACTCGAAGCACTAAACACCGAACACACAAGAAAAAGATGACAAATAAGCAACACGTGGCATGGAGAAGTATTAAAATGGCAGTAGTTGCCATACTGTTTTATATTTTACCGCTATCCTCATCCATAGGTCAATGCAGTTTGCAAAACAAAGCCTTTAAAGCAGGCGAAAGGGCTACCTACCATGCTTATTACAATTGGCATTTTATTTGGCTCAATGCCGGCACGGTACAATTTGCCGTGCAAAATAAAACCTACAATAAGCAAGAAACCTGGTTTTTATCGGCCTATGGAAGCACCTACCAAAACTACGACAAGCTGATGAAAGTGCGCGACACTTTTGAGGTGTATGTGGATAAGGAAAGCTTCGACCCCATATATTTTAATAGGGTAACCAACGAAGGAAGCACCAAAGCACACCATAAATATTGGTTCGACCACGATAACAATAGCATTAAAACCTTAATTAAAAAGGATGATTCTCCCACCTTCAAAGAGGAGAAAATTGCACTGGAAGATTGCACTGCCGATTTACTTTCGATGGTGTACAAAGCCCGTAATATTGATTACAGCCAATACAAAGTCAACGAAAAAATACCTATCAAAATGATTGTTGACGGCAAAATACACCAACTATTTATTCGCTATTTGGGCAAAGAAATCATCGAAAACCGCGACGGAAGAAGTTTCCGCTGTTTAAAATTCTCACCCCTTCTGGTTCCCGGAACCATATTTAAATCGGGCGAAGACATGACCGTTTGGGTAACCGACGACAAGGCCAGAGTCCCCATTATTGTGGAGGCGAAAGTTTTGATAGGCTCCGTAAAAGCTGTTTTTGTGGATGTAACAGGCTTACGTAATCCCATGTCGGCAGAAGTGTTTGATTGAGTATGAAGGTTTCTTTTTTTTATACATTCAAACTTTTGAAAATTTTATAATTCAATATCAAGTTGAGGTTAAATGGTATAAACATCAACAAACGCATCAAAACCCTTCATCATCCATACCTTCACCGTTATCTCCATTTTTACGCTTGGGCATAAAATTATTGATACGATAGCTCAAAGTAAACGAAACAACGGGAGCTTTTCTCTCCCATTTTTGATAGTTATAAAAGTCAGCATCTCTGGTTTCGGATACCCGGCGGGCTGTTCCGAAAATATCTCTAACCTGAACCACTGCCGATAGTTTCCTATCCAAAAAATCCATCCTCAGGGCACCGTTCATGGCGTAATATCCTTCGGTTTCCCCTTGTGAGGTAACGGTAGGGCTATTATAGTCTCCATCCACTTGCAACTGCATCATTTTCATCAAGCTAAATGTACTATTTAAACGCGAACTCCAATTAAAAGAGGTACGTTCAAAGCTCTTTTCGTTTATTGAACCTTCTACACGATAATCGTACATGTTGCCCATTAAATTTACTTCCCACCATTTAAACAATGGCACATTAAACGTTGCATCAATGCCTAAGGAGTAATCTGTGCCCACATTGGCAACCGAGGTTAACAATATGCCCTCTTCGTAAACGCTCTGTATTCTCTCCACCTTGTTATGGGTAACCCGATAGTACCCTTCCAACGACAGTTGAGCTGCTTTCCATTTTTTAAGATAACCTAAATCCATGGCATCAATATATTCAGGGTCGACATTTGGGTTACCCTGACGAACATTATACATATCCTCCCAAGTAATAAAAGGTTCTAAATAATAACCTCGTGGTCTATCAATACGACGCGAGTAGCTGGCCATTATCTGATGATCTTTGGGCAGTTGGTACGAAAAATGGAGTGTAGGGAAATAGTCCCATCTATTCATGTTATATTTTTCGTCTCCCATTTTATTTACGATGTCGCGCAAGGTGTATTCCCCACGCAATCCCAGTTGATAGCCAAAATCGCCCAATTGCCCGTTGTAAGTAGAATACAGCGCATAAATATTGCGTGAATAATCGATGGCATTGCTTTTATCGTCCTGCAAACGTAAGTCTCCATAGTCTGAGTCGTAAACCGAAAGGGTTGTAAGGTCTTCACTATTGCTATTTCGCCCCTGAAAACCAGCTTCAAACCTATCGTTCTCGCCTATGGGTTTGGTATAATCGATACGCATTTCCCAGCGCCCCGAAGGCCCGTCCTCGGTAGAACGCGTGCCGGAGGTCTGTGTATTATTATCTTCATATAGTTTATTGTCGCTCCATTCTTCGCCCTCGCGGTAGCGATAGTTGAGCTGGGCCATAAGTTCATGATCCTTTTGAGCGAACTTTTTTTGATAGTTTCCGGTGAGAGAATAATACCATCCGCCTCTATAGGATTCACTTTCATTGAATTCGTTTCGTTCCGTGTTTCCTGGAGTTACGGTTGTGGTGTAATACTGATCCGATTGACTGTTCCTATTGTATTTTCCGGTGTGGATACCCACTGAAAAGAAATCGTTTTCCGTTATGTCCCAATCAAAACCTCCCCTAAACGATCCTCCGCTAGAGCTCCGCTCGTTTTCTCCATACGATGTTTTTGTGGTAGTAGTGTCATTTTTTACCGTACGACGTTCACTATAAGACTTTCCTGGGAAAGGACGGTCATCATAATCTCCACCTATGTAAAAATTGGTACTTTTTCTACGCCAATTCAGTAATATATCGCCTCCATATTGGTTAAATGATCCAGCTTTAACATTCACCAGGCCTTGAACACCCTGCATCCTATTTTTTTTGGTGATGATATTGATAATACCACCTGTTCCGTCGGGTTGATATTTGGCCGATGGATTAGTGATGATTTCAATATTTTCGATGGTGGAAGCCGGTGTTTGGCGCAGCGCATCAGAAGGATCGAGCACGGTAGGCTTGCCATCGATAAGCACCGTAAACCCAGTACTTCCGCGCAGCGATACGTTACCTTCAATATCAACACGAATGGAAGGTACATTCTCCAATACCTCCACGGCCGATAGGGAGGCCGATGTCATTTGCTCTCCTACGGAAACAACTTTCTTATCAATTCTAAATTCAACAGATTGTCGATTTGCTACTACCTCCACTTCGTCGATAGAACGCGATGAACCAGCCAGCATAATATTGCCCATATTTACTACGTCCCTGCCCTGTTCAATATTTACTTCGTTGTAACGTTTGTCGTCATACCCCAAAAAAGAAATGGTAACATAAAATTCACCCGGTTCCAGCCCTTTAATACTAAAGGCTCCGTTTGCATCACTTATGGATCCGGTAACTACCGAATCGTCCTCTCGCTTATAAACGGCAATGGTTGCGTATTCAACAGGTTGCCGGGTTTTACTATCAAAAACATAACCCTTCAAAATTCCTTTTTCACCAGTTTCGTTGGTTGGGTTAGCCAAAACGGAGCCAAATGCTATCACTACAAACCAAAATATAACTACTAATTTTTTCTTTGTCATAAAACATTTCCTTTCTGTTTCGATATATGACGTCGTTAAACAATCATTCCCTCGGTATAAAAGATTTAACATCAAAAAAAGAATAATGTTTGGGTAATTAAAGCCTGAAAATCACACTCCTTTACTTATTGTTTTATCTTCTGAAAAATCTTAATTAAGCATAGCTTTTTCCAATGAGATTTCATTGCGTATATCCGTAATTGCACACGAACCATTTAATCATTTCCCTGTTCCAATTAAGGAATTGAAAAATGATTAAATAAACCAATCAATACAAACTCAAATAGAATGAAGCTAAACACTGTTCTTAACCAATTACGTGCACTTGCAATTCTCGAAGGAATATCTTACCTCCTATTGATCCCGACTGTTATTCTGAAGTATGGTTACGAGATGGGGCTACCAAATAAAATAGTAGGAAGCATCCATGGCTTATTGTTCGTGTTATATTCCATTTGGGTGATATATTACGCCCTAAAAAAGAAATGGAACCTCATGAAAACCCTTATTTGTTTGGCTGCATCTTTATTTCCCTTTGCCACATTTATTGTAGACCAAAAAATTTTGAAAATAGAAGCCGAGGGCGAATTAAAAATCGCTATGAGTAAAGATGCGGAGTGAAAGTTGATAATAACAATTCCCATCTAATTATCATCAGGATATTTTACACCAATTGATACGAACAAAAAAACCACCACAATTAAATATCGCTTTGGTGGCTGTGATTATAATGCTTGCTCGACGTTCGGGCTTTTTTACTTTTACATTTGAGTTTCAATCTTTCCGATAAGATTTTTCAGTCTCATATAGGCATTTTCGAATGAAGTATATTTCCAACCATACCAATAGTCTTCAGGCTTAACCAACTCGCTGTCATTAAGAATTTTTCGCATCGATCCAGATACCTCATGTTTGGCTTTCCCTACAAAATGCCGTCCAATGCCAAAATAAATATTACGCTTATTAAAATCGTTACATTCAATTACTGCGGCAAAATCCTGGTTTTCAATAGAGAATTTTACACCTACATTAATACAATTTTTGTCAAGTTTAAATTTATCACCAACTATTTTAAACGTTGGAAAATCAATTACTAACAACTTTTCACATTTCTCGAAATTATTTGAGATTATTTGTTTTTGGTATTTACTTTTTAACTGTTGTATTTGACTGATAGCACTATTTAATTCCATTTCTTTTTCCGATAGAATCTCTGCTGCTTCTTCTGGTCTATCATCTTGTAATTTCAATTCTTTTTTGACAAATTCCTGTAACTTCATGTTCATTTTTTTATCTATTGTTCTTATTGAAAAAATTCCTTCTAAATGGTCGATATATTGCTCTACAGCACTACGTAAATATATGTCCTTACTGCCAATATTAGGTAATATTTTATTTTTAAACCATGGATAAATACAATCTCTATATGATAAGGAATGGAATCTAAAATTAAAACCCTCTTTATACGAAAAATTGTCTTTATTCTTCCAACAATCATCGGATGGTTCTCTTGTATATTTTGGAGTGTAAATAACAAAAATTTCTTCTATGTCTCTGTCGTAAGAGTCTTTAATTGTTTCAATATACCGAGCTAATTGTCCTCCTTTCTCTCCATTTTGGTCAGGTGCTTTATCGGTAACTTTATTTTCTATTATCACTACATATTTCTTGTCAAAAATCGGAATATCAATACGTCCGCAAGAATCAACTTTCTTTACTTTTGGTTTTTCAATGCTCAGATTAAAATCACAAACATTGTTCAATAATTTCTCCAAAAACGGATATCTGCCTTTTTCTTTATAACGCAATAATTTAGCAAAAATGCGGCTATGAGCATTTTCGTCTGCGTGCAATTCATCAATCAGATTAATATGATATGGCAAATCAGCCTTTTCCTTATCGTAGATTTTTCTAAATTCCACTAAAAACTTCAATAGACTTTATAAATTCACTTTGTTTTCTGTTTCAAGTAAATTGCAAAAATATATTGCGTTTTCAATTTGTTTTAGTTCTATATCTTCCATTTTTAATTTTCCAATTTTTATGTACTACTGCTTCCTGCTTGATCGAAATCAAAGAGGTAAACCAACTACTTTTTAGCTACCCTGAATTTCATTGCTTTAGCGCTTGCGTTACCTAATTTATCGGTGGCTTCAACAATCACTTCATATAGTTTCTCATCCTTAAACAATTCACTATCAAAGGGTGAATTAACACCTCCATATTTGTGTTTCACACCTCCATCAATGGTGAAAAAGATATCCTGAGTACCACAGTAGCGATCGGTTGCTCCCATATACATTTTTACATAGGGAGGATAAATACTTATTTTTTCACCATCTATTACCTCTTCTCTCAAAGCTTTAATGCTAAAATTAACATAAACCTCTGGCGCTTCGTTATCCACGACCAGCTCACATTGCTTCTCCATTTCACGGTTATTAACCTTGTCGCTTGCCATAAAACCAATACTATGCAAACCACCTTTAGATAGCTTAAAACTATGTCCATCCTGCA
>JAGXIP010000010.1 GCA_024635585.1 Saccharicrinis sp.
AGGTTTTAAATACTTCAATTTTGGGAATAAGGCTGTTAAAAAGAGCGATAAACTAAAACTTAAGCTTAATTGTAAATTGATTAACTCCACGCAACTAGCCGTTTTTGTTGCTTTACCCGAAAATGCAAATTTAGTGGAAAAACATATTAAAATTGGCAGCATGGATGTATTACCAACTTCTTCTAAAGACGGTGACTTCGAAAACATTGAAATCCCCATATCGGATATTGAGAACAATGATGCATTGAAGAAAGTGGACGGACTAAAAGGCAAATTGGCCTTGTTTATTTCTTTTAGCGGTGAGAAAGTTGAACTGTGCCAACTCAAAGAAATTGAGTTTGTAAAAAATAACAATCCTACTCCTAATCCATTAAAGGAGATAAAAATTGAAACTTCAATGCATGGAACACTATCTACAACAGCATCAAGAAGCAGAAGTGATGAATCGGTTAAAGTAAGTGTGTTTCCTGACAAAGGTTATAAGTTAGCCTCCATTAAGGTAGTGGATAATAAGGGGAATCAATCGATTGCTGTTCAAGTAAATAATATAGCTCCCTACGCCCCTGAAAGTTATAATTTTTTTATGCCAAATTCAGAAGTAGGTATACAAGCATTGTTTAAAAAGGAAGATTAAAACGAATTAAATATTTATTAAATAAATTGAAATGAGCGTAATGAAAAATTTGGGTTATTGGCTTTTTTTGTCTGTCGTGTTTTTTTCGTGTGTCACTGAAAAAAAATCAACAATATTAACAGCCAAAACGGGTAGCTGGGGCGATCAAGGTGATGGCACTTATGTAAACCCGATTTTAAATGGCGATTATCCCGATTCCGATGTGGAACAGGTTGGTGATACCTACTATATGATTACCTCCAAACAACACATGTCGCCGGGCATGCCGATTTTGGAATCGAAAGATATGGTAAACTGGACAAACGTAGGTCATGTTTGGGACAGTCTATCGTGGGCTCCCGAATACAATTGGGATCGCATGAGTGGATATCCGTTTGGCGTATGGGCTGGTGACTTAGCCTACCACGAAGGAACCTGGTATTGTTATCAAATTGATTTTAAACATGGTTTGTATGTGAGTACAGCTGAGGATATCCGCGGCCCATGGAGTGCACCCATTCAAATGTTACCTCCCGAGCTGGTTTTGGATGATCCGGCAGTGTATTGGGATGAAGAAACACACCAGGCTTATGTGATTTGTAATACCGCCGGCAAGCAGAAATCAAAAGAAAATACACTTCCCGGAAACGAAAATCGAATATATAAGATGAGCTGGGATGGAACAAAAATCCTTGACGAAGGCCAGCTAGTTTACACAGCCTTAGGAGCCGAAGCTGCCAAAATATATAAATTTGACGGCATATGGTATATTTTTATGGCAGAGTGGTTTTATACCGACCCAGAAAATCCAGGAGAAATCCCAAGTGCTCAAAACGACCGCAAACAAGTTGTTCTCCGATCAAAAGAAAGTATTTATGGTCCTTACGAAAAGAAAATTGTTTTGCAGCGTGGTAACGGAATTGAGCGTAGTTGTAGCCAAGGTGCTTTAATGCAAGCTCCGGACAGTTCGTGGTGGTATGTACACCAATTAATACAAAATATCGAAACTCCATTTCAAGGGCGTCCGCAGTGTTTAGAGCCTGTAACATGGGTGGATGGCTGGCCAATCATTGGCGTTGATGTGAATAACGATGGTATTGGCGAACCGGTTGTTCAATATAAAAAACCTATTCAGGGTTTTCCGGTAACAGCACCTCAAAGCGACGATGATTTTTCTGCAAGTAAATTGGGGCCGCAGTGGGAATGGAACCACAACCCGCGCAATGCATTTTGGTCGCTGACTGAGCGACAGGGATGGCTGCGTTTAAAAGCAGGTATTCCTTTGTCAGCAGAATCTGGTGCAGGGCCAACGATAAATCAGTGGACAAACAATGATGGATCAGATACTGATTTTTGGCGTGCATACAATACTTTGAGCCAACGTTTAATGGGTGTAACCACAGGAACAGCAGAAGCCAAATTTGATATCTCGAATATGGCAGTAGGGCAGAGGGCTGGATTTGTGCGCTATGGTGGGGTATATCATCTTTTAGGTATTAAAGTAGATGATTCAGGAAAACAAAATCTGTTTTTTATGGACAACTATGCTAACGAAACTATGGGACCTGAAATTACCAGTGATATCATTTACATTCGCACATCAAATACTGGAAATAAAGCATTTTACGAATACAGCTTAAATGGGAAAACATACCAGCGTTTTGGTCCTGAATTTACCATTGCGTTTGGGAAATGGACAGGCGATCGTCTTGGATTCTTTTGCTGGAATGAAAAAGAAGAAAAAGGTTTTATCGATGTAGATTGGTTTACTTACGAATACGATGGCCCCAAAGCGGCAGTTGGTTTAAATTAGGTTTAATGAGGTCGGTAGGTCTATGGGGTCTTTAGGTTGATAGATCTTTAGGTACGTAGTTTACCTTGCTGTTTTAATCTAATGGATATAGCTTAGTGATTGCCATTCACTTTTGCCGTTCACTATTGACGTTCACTTTAGTCAAATTGCCGTTCACTTTAGTGAACGGAAGTAAATATTAACAGGGGTTTTAACCCCATGCTAAAATATTTTTTGTGTATTATTAATAATGAAATATCCATTTTTATCGGGAAGAGGATAGCCTGCTCCGAACTTGATTCGGAGAGTAAAAGAATAAACTCTGGGGCTCAGTGCCTCTTCCGCTGCGGTGGAACAGGTAGTGTTCGTAGTCTATTATCTCATGTCTATCAGTCTCTTATCTAATTTTAATCCAATGAAAATTAACACAATATTCCTCTTTCTATTCTGCGTCCTTCTTTCTGGCTGTGTTACTGATGTAACTAACTCAAGTTTAGAAGATGATTTCAAAAATCCACCTGCGGCGAGCAAACCCAAAACTTGGATGCATGCTTTAAGTGGAAACATGAGTAAAGAAGGCTTAACGAAAGACCTGGAATCTATTGCAGATGTAGGGCTTGGTGGAGTGTTGCTTTTTAATGTTTCGGCCAATATCCCGAGTGGTAATATCACTTACAACTCCGAAGAGCATCATGCCATGATAAAACACGCCGCACAGGAATGCGAACGTTTAGGTTTAACTTTTGGTTTCCATAACTGCGATGGATGGTCGTCGAGTGGCGGGCCTTGGATAACGCCAGAGAACAGCATGAAAATGGTGGTATGGAGCGAAACTGTGGTGGATGGTGGCGAAATAGATACTTATTTAAGTCAACCTTTTACCCGGAAAGAGTTTTATAAGGATATAGCCGTACTGGCTTATCCTGCATTGACCACCGAAATAGAGGACTTTAATGCGAAGGCTATAATAACTTCATCAGATGAAAATACCAATGTGGCTTTGTTAACGGATGAAAATCCCGATAATGAGGCCTATATTACTGGCGATAACCCATGGATTCAATTCGACTATGGAAAGCCGCGAACGATACAATCCTTGTCCATGGTTATTAAAGATCGCTGGGGAGAAGCAGAACTTTGGACCTCCAATGATGGTTCAGATTTTACCTTGGTCAAAGATTTATTTAAACATAAAACGGTGCACCAAAGAGTGGATTTTCTCGACGGATTTAGTCCCGTTTCAGCCCGTTATTTCCGCCTTAAGTTTAAGCGCACAAGCGCGGTAAAAGAAATAAGCCTGTCGTCAAAATATACGCCCAGCCAGCTTACTGCTCGCATTGGTATTAACCGTATTGACGATGCTAAACTTGCCCCGATAGGTTCTCCTGGTCAATCGCACATAATCGACCCCAAAACTATTGTTAACATGTCGAGTAAAATGGATTCCGATGGTAAACTTGTGGCGCAGTTACCTATTGGAAAATACACCATTTTGCGGTTTGGCTATACCACTAACGGACTGCAAAATTCACCCTCGTCCATCGAAGGTAGAGGCTTGGAGTGCGATAAGTTCAGTAAAAAAGCATTGAAGTCACATTATGATGCTTTTATTTCCAAGGCGATACAAAATTTGAAGGGCATAAACGCCATGCAGTATATCGAGATAGATAGCTACGAAATGGCCATGCAAAACTGGACGGATAAGCTCGATTCCATTTTTTTGAGTGAAAAAGGCTACGACATGCGAAAGTTTTTGCCGCTTTTTGCAGGACGGTTCGTCGAAAGTGCCGAGGCTTCAGATGCGGTTTTAGGTGATTTCAGACAAGTGACCTGCGACCTTACCACCCATAATTATTATGGCTATTTTACCGAACTCTGCCATAAGGACGGTTTAAGAACATATTTTGAACCTTATGGCGATGGTTTGATTAACGAACTGGATGTGGCCAAAACAGCCGACGTAAACATGGGTGAGTTTTGGTTATGGCGACCGGTGAAAATGATGGAAGCGGCTATTTCCGGAAGTCATATTTATGGTAAGAATATTATTTCGGCCGAATCGTTTACTTCCATTCCAACTGTTAACTGGAAAGGACATCCAGCCATGGTAAAACAAAAAGGCGATTCGGCATGGACCGATGGAATCAACGAATTTATGCTGCACCGGTTTGCACATCAGGCCAATACGCACGTGAAACCCGGTATGACCCTCGATAAATGGGGCTTTCATTTCGACCGGACGAATACATGGTGGTACAATGCCGGAGCGCAATGGTTTAAGTACATGGCCCGTGGTTCGCACATGCTCAGGCAAGGCGTGCCCGTTTCCGATTTGCTGGTTTTTATTGGCGAAGGTGCGCCCAATGCACCCTTTTACCGCGAAGATTTTGAACCCAACATCCCCGTAGAAACTAATTTCGACTGTATCAATGCCGATGCGTTTATAAATCGTATCCAAATAAAAAATAAAAAGCTGGTGCTTCCCGAAGGAATTGAATACCAGATGTTAGTATTGAAACATTGTGAAAAATTGTCGCTTCAATCCCTTAAAAAGATTCACGAAATCGCATTGGCAGGCATTCCGGTAGTAGGGGTAAAATCAATGGAGCCTATTGGCTACTTGGTTTCAGATACCTTAAAGTTGGAATTTGAAAAACTGGTAGTTGATATTAAAAAGCAGCCTAAAACCTATCCTAATTTTAACTGGGAGCATATATTCTCAGAAAATAACTTGATTAACGATCTAAATTTTGTGGATAGGGACGATATGGGCTATTCGCACAGGAAATCCGAAAAACTTGATATCTACTTTTTTTATAATCGCGAAGATATGCCTGGTCAATTTGAATGTGATTTTAGAGTAAACCAAAAAATACCGGAATTATGGAATCCTGTGAATGGTGAGATTACAAAATTGGGACAGTTTAAAAACGAAAATGGAGTTACAAAAGCCTGGATTAACCTTCAAGCGCAGGAATCGGTTTTTGTGGTTTTCCGCGAATCATCAAAAGGAATAGATGCGGTGAGTGAACCAGCGTATCAAAATAGGGGAGCTGCATATGTTTTAAACGATAAAAATGAACTGAGCCTCATAGTGAATGAAAATGGTAGTTATTCAACAGAGCTAAATTCTGGTGCAGCAAAAAGTGTTGAAATAATAGATATTGCAGTACCTCAAAGGATAGAGGGATCATGGGATGTCGAATTCTTAAAGCAAAATAATTATCATGCTATTCATGTTTTTGATCAGCTGACGGATTGGAAAGACAATGCTGAGGAGAACATCAAGTTTTACTCCGGCACAGCTATCTATCGGAAAAACTTTCAATTTAGCAAAAGGAAATCTTCTGTCCAAGATAGGTTAATCCTAGACCTTGGTGAAGTAAGTGTGGTGGCACAAATTACTTTAAATGGGCATGATTTGGGCGTGTTATGGCTGTCGCCTTTTACGGTGGATATTACCAGCGCACTTGTATCTGGCGAAAACAAATTAGAAATTGAGATTACCAACCAGTGGACGAATAGGTTAATTGGCGATGAACGATTCCCAGCAAATGATGGATACGATAAATCAGGCGAAAAAATGCCTCAATGGTATGTTAACAATCAACCCATGCCTCAAAGTGAGCGAACAAGCTTTTGCACGGCACAGTTTTACAGTAAAAATAGTCCGCTGATGTCGTCCGGGTTATTGGGTCCGGTGCAGATAAAAACTTATAAACGAGTAGTGTTAAAGTAGATATTGTATTTAAAAAAAGGCAACATTTTTTTTAAATACTTCTACCTCTCGGTTGAAAGCTAATTCCCCTTTTGAGCCTCGTATGTTTGTGTTATAAATATGACCTTACTTTTACTGGAAAGAAATGAGGACAGAATAGGAGTAAGTTGAGTTGCTGAATTTTATCTAACACCTTGAAAATATGTATATTGTAAATGAGTCTAATGTCCCAGCCTGCCGGCTGGCAGGTATTATCCCAGCCTGACGCCTACCTGTCCGGTAGGCAGGGATGGCAGGTAAAATATAACGGTCTATTGTTAGTATAAAGTGTAATAAAAAGTATAAAAAATGAAACAGTATGGATTTGTGTTATTGGCCTTTTTGTGGGCTATTAACGTGAGCGCTCAAGCGCCACTAGCGGGTAGCCTCAAGTATAAGGATCTTGCTTTAGACTTTGAAACCCGAGCATTGGATTTGGTTCAGCACATGTCGCTGGACGAAAAAATATCTCAGCTGGGTAATACTTCTCCTGCCATTCCTCGTTTAGGAGTATCGGAATACGATTGGTGGAACGAATGTTTGCATGGGGTTGCCCGAGCAGGTACTGCCACAGTTTTTCCGCAGGCTATTGGTATGGCCGCAACCTTCAATCGGAATTTGATGAAACAAGTAGCCGATGTAATTAGCGACGAAGCCCGCGCCAAACATCATGAGGCACTGCGTAACAACGATTATGGGAGATACAAAGGCTTAACTTTCTGGTCGCCCAATATCAATATCTTCAGAGATCCTCGTTGGGGGCGTGGGCACGAAACTTACGGAGAAGATCCCTACCTAACTGGTCAGTTGGGAATGCAGTTTGTTAGAGGCTTGCAGGGCGATGACGAAAAGTACTTAAAGCTGGTTGCCACGGCAAAACACTTTGCTGTGCACAATGGTCCCGAGGGTCTTCGTCACTCTTTTAACGTGGTACCCAATGCCCGCGACCTATGGGAGACTTATCTTCCGGCATTTAAAGATTTAATGGTAGATGCTAAAGCTTACTCCATCATGGGTGCTTATAACCGTGTGGACGGCGAATCGGCTAGTGCAAGTTGGTTGTTATTGCAAGATATATTGCGGAAAAAATGGGGTTTCGAAGGATATGTTGTTTCCGATTGTGGCGCAATCAATGATATACATGCACATCATAAAATTGTTAACACAGCAGAGGAATCGGCTGCAGTAGGTGTGCGAAAAGGCTGCGACCTTAATTGCGGCCGCGTATATCAACGGGCACTTAAAAATGCCGTTGAGCAAGGTTTAATTGATGAGGGCGAAATTGACCTTTCGGTGTATAGGTTAATGCTGGCCCGGATGAAGCTGGGTATGTTCGACCCTGCTGATATTGTACCTTACGCGCAAATACCCTATCAAGTAAACAATAGTGCCGAGCATGATGCGCTGGCATTGAAAATGGCTCAAGAGTCAATGACTTTGTTAAAGAATGATGGCATACTGCCTTTGAACAAAAAGAAAGTAAAACGTATAGCCGTTGTGGGACCTAATGCCGAAAATATTGAAGCCTTACGTGCTAATTATTATGGCATCGCCACCAATCCGGTAACGGTTATTGATGGTATTAGAAAAGCCGTGGATCCCAAAACCAACATTACCTATTCTCAAGGCGTACCGCTGGTGAAATACCAAGATGAAAAGAATATGGTTGTGGCGGTGGATAGTAAATATCTATTTACAACAGATAAATCCGGCAAAAAAGTGAGCGGGCTCACTGCGGAGTATTTTAACAACAAAGAGTTATTAGGTGAGGCTGTTTTTACGCGGAATGATCCAAAAATTGCATTTAGCTGGAGCGGCTCTCCAACACAAACAGAAGTGGCCCAAGGAATTTTAGAACCCGACAAAGCCATTGGTGATGACAATTTTTCGATTCGCTGGACCGGGAAATTATTGGCTCCTGAAACCGGAAAGTTTAAACTGGGAGTTGCTTCCGATGATGGTTCGCGCTTATGGGTTAATGGAAAGCTCATAGCTGACGGGTGGTCGGATCATGCCTTGCAATCTTTTTTCGGCGATATAGAACTCGAAGCGGGCAAGACCTACGATATAAAACTCGAATATTACGAAAATACACAGGGGGCTGCAGTTACTTTTGCTTGGGAAACACCAAGCTCCAAAGCGGTAAAGGCGGGTAATACTGATGTAAAATTAGCACAATCCGTTTTGGATGATGTTCGTAAAGCTGATGTAGCCATTTTTGTGGGAGGATTAGATGCCACCTGGGAAGGCGAAGAAATGAGAGACAGGGTTAATATTGATGGTTTTAATCGTGGCGACCGTACAAAAATTGAATTGCCAAAAATTCAACAAGACGCCATACAGGCTATGTTAGAAACAGGAACGCCCGTGGTACTGGTATTAATGAGTGGCAGCGCAGTAGCTTTTGACGGATTAGACAAGAAACTGCAAGCAATTGTGTTAGGATGGTACCCAGGACAACGTGGCGGCGATGCCATTGCCGATGTGCTTTTTGGTAATTATAACCCGGCGGGCAGGCTACCAGTTACTTTTTATTCCTCAACCGATGAGCTGGCCGATTTTACCGACTATAACATGCGGGCCGGAAAAGGATTTACCTACCGTTATTACCAAGGTGAGGCTTTGTATCCTTTTGGCCATGGCTTAAGTTATACCAATTTCAAATATTCCAATCTTAAAATTGATAAAACTAAAATATGTGATTCGGATGAATTTTCTGTTTCGGTAAATATTGCAAATACCGGTAAAATGGATGGTGACGAAGTGGTTCAACTTTACGTTAAAGATGTAAAATCAGATATATGGATGCCCATAAAGCAACTTCGAAAATTTGAGCGTATCACTGTGAAAAAAGGCCAGGAGGAAACCATTGAATTTAAGTTAAATGCCAAAGAAGACCTCCGTTATTATAATTCGATGTACGGACGCTACATGGTGGAGCCTGGTGATTTTGAAATTCAGATTGGCGCATCGAGTAATGATATCCGATTAAAAGCGCTTATTACTGTAGAGTAGCTCAAGCACTTGGGGTTTGAAATGAAATAAGTTGATAGTTTGAAACGTCAACTTATTTCGACACCGGCTCTTGTATTATAATTTAACAATATTGAAATATGAAACTTAAAAATCAAAACAGATGATGATGAAAACTACAAAAATTGATGAACTAATGTACAAGTCCAATATAGGGACGAAATACAAATTGATGCGCTTCGGTTTCGCACTTATGCTTTTTCTGGGATCACTTGGCTTTTCTAATGCAGTAAAGGCTCAGGATTATCCCTTTACATTAGCCGATACAATAAATGTAACGTTGGACGTAGAAACAAGCGTACAGGAAACTTTTAAAAATCCTATTTTGGGTTATAATATTTTTGGTTTTAACTCTGCTGTAGAGAAAAGCCTAATCAATACCTTTAATCCAACAACCATGCGATTTCCTCATGGTTTATATGCCAATTGGTACGATTGGCGTACGGATCAAACAAGGGTTTTTGGAACAGAGACTTTCGAATACATTCATCGAAATACGGAAAATAGGATAGCAACAATAAGCGAACTGAATGCTATTAACACGTTTGACCGCTTGAATAGAAAAGTGGGGATAGACGGTCTTGAACAATTGAACGCAGATAAAAAAGAAACAAATCAGGATCTTGGGTATGATGTGGTTTGGACATTGAACATGAGTGTTGATGGTGCAGATTTTACCAATGGAAGCCCCGAAACGGTTGCTCACTACGAGGATCTAATTGCGCGTGGGTTTAATGTCAAGACAGTGGAAATGGGTAATGAATGTTTCTATCCTGGCCAACGCAGTTCCATTATTCCCAATGCAACGGAATATATCGCCAGGGCAAAATCTATTTATGCAGCTTTAAAAGCAAAAGACCCAAATATTCAATTGTCTATCCCCCTGCTACGTCGAGGGTCGTTTGTAAACCCTGATTGGAATGCGGATTTAACGCAAGATACCACTTATTACGATGCCATTACAGTGCACACCTATATCGGTGCCGATCCCGATAATGCTAATAATAGCGACGAGGCTTACAGTACCGCCTTAACAGCACGAAAAAGTCTAGCGTCTTCCACAAATGATTTTGTTCGTCCGTATTCAAAAGATAAACCTATTTGGTTAACCGAATGGGGCGTAAAATCAGGTGGCCCAAATGCAGCATCGGTATTGGGGATGGCCGATTGTTATCTTTTTATGGCCGAAAATCAAGATATCTATCACCGGGCAAATTGGTTTAGTGTGAACGGGAAGCTTAATTCTTTTTTGATTTGGGATGGAAATAATATAGAATATCCCTTGAAAAAAACAGGTTTTGGCTCAACTCACGAAATCCTGAAAGGAATTTTTGAAAATAGCACACTGCTTCAAAGTGCTGTAACTACTACCCAACTTGTAGCTGGTGTAAATGCAGTAAATGCACGCGCAGTAACCAAAGATGGAATTACAACTGTTTTTGCTATAAACTTAACCGATAAGCCTGCTGTATTTAAGCTCAACTTAGATGGAACACCTTCCAATCAAACATTTTTGCACGAGACAATGGCTTATGATAACGTGGGGCAGGAAAAGGTATTAGGAATTGATGTGAATCCCCTAAGCCTTGTAAAAGATGGTCAAGGTGAGATTATCTTACCTCCATTATCGTTAAATAAAATTACGCTGAAAGGCGAACCCGTACCCATTGAGTACGACGTTAATTTTGTAGCGCCTGCTAATGGAGCCAAAATGGATATGGGAACCAACCTTGTGGTGGAAGCAAATGCTGGAAGTGCCGTAACCAACGTTTCATTGTTTATTGATGATACATTGGTGCGGAGCATTACAAGTGCTCCATACACTTGGGGTGAAGACACAACAGTAGATGTGGCATTAAAAAACCTGGCAGTAGGATTTTACAAGTTAAAATTAGTGGCCGAAAATGCAGATATCGAAAGTATTTCCGATTCTATTACCATAGAAGTTCAAGATACGTCGTTGCAATACCCATATGCGGGTATAATTAAGATCCCCGGCAAATTTGAAGCAGAAAACTATGACCAGGGAGGCGAAGGTTTTGCTTATCACGATAGTGATGGTAGTAACCAAACGGGTGAGTTTCGGAACGACGGCGTGGATATTGGCACTGGCGGTTCGGGGTATGTTATTGGTTATACAAACAATAGCGAATGGCTCGAATATACCATTGATGTGGAAGAAGATGCTTTGTACGAAATGAATATTTCCTATGCATCGGGCAGGCCGGGAGGTGGTGCCATAATTGGTGCTAGCTTATTCGATGAAGGAATAACGCTCGATTCGTCTTTCCCACTTGCGGTAACCGGTTCATGGGCCGACTATACCCAACAGTCTATTGGGAAATTTGAGTTAAGCAAAGGCAAGCATGTATTGCGCATCACGGTAGTAGAGCGAGGATTTAACCTTGATTGGATCGAATTTAAAAAAGCAACAAATACAAGTATTGAAAATACCTTTGCCAAAGGCACAAAAGTGTATCCCAATCCTAGTTCCAGTGGACAATTCAATTTATCCGAAGCGCAAAAATGGGAAGTATTCTCCTTGAATGGGATAAAAATAAACGAGGGCGAAGGGACTATTATTGATCTATCCCAGAATTCCAAAGGCGTTTATTTACTGAAAACACAAAAGGAGTCCTTTAAGTTGATAAAAATAAAGTAATAGTATCCTTTTTGAAGAAAGGCTGTCTGCCGCATTGAGAAAATGCGGCAGACAGCCAAAAAAATAGAGAAGATGCAACCTTTAAAATTTAAAATATGAAACGAGCTTCAGAAGGGTTGGGGCGACCTGTCCCGCAGAATTGCGGGAGGCTATGAGAGTTCACTCACACATTACCGGTCCCGCTTTAGTGGGAGGGGGGATTGTAATGGCGAGTTCTCTGTCTACCCGTTAAACGAGGGGTAAATCGGCTTTCAGGCCGAAACTGGTGAAATTCTATACCGAAACATTACAATCAAAGAATTTAAAGAGATTATTGCTAAGGATGAATTTATAAAAGAGTAAAATTTAGAATCTATTGTATTTTAATAATAAAAAATATCAATTTCTAAACTGTATTTATTGAACTTTCGTTTCAAATTGAGATATAAGTTCAGTTCTGGTATATAAATTCGCGAATCTGAATAGAAAGTGCAGCTGTTAAGCCTGGAAATTAAATAACATTGTAATTAATAAATTTTAACAGTTTTAAGTATCAAATCATAGAATTGTTAAAATTTAGAAGAATGCGAAGGATGTAAATCTCAAGTAAAATTTAGTTCTCATTTAATTATATGTTATTATGAAAAAAAATTTCCTATTGTTTTTAGTCGTCTTTATGGCTATACAGTTTAATGCTCTTGCCGAGCGCATTAATATTCCGGGGCTGAATATTCCTGGGCTAATTATTTCGGAGGTAAGGCCCGATAATGAAACTACTGCCTATGTGGAATTAACTAACGTGGGTGATTCAGCTATTGATCTTTCATCTTTCGTTTTGTATTCGGTATTCTACAATACTAGAATTAACGAAGTGTCGGATAGTATTATTAATCTTAGAATGACTAATCCTGAGAATAGTAATACTGTTGGTAAAGTATATTTAAAAGGAATGCTTCAGCCAGGTGAATCGTATGTTGTATCCTCAGTGTGGGATGCCAATGATGCCAGAGGTTCTGGTAATCCAAGGCATAATACGGCTCTAGCTGAGATAGGCAATCAGTTTGTTTACAAAGCGGAGCCTACCAATACAAATGGCTGGATAAATAAACCAGAATGGCAATGTTTTGGAAAAGACTCTGTGGGCGATCCACATTGGTGGGGAACAGAATTAGAGCTGTTATATGCACAGTCCTCAGCAGGTTATCTTCTTAAATGGTTCTTTGAAACAGATTTGGGTACGGTTGACTCTACGTTTATCGATAATTTTAACTTTTTTTACGAACCAAATTCTGTAGGTTCCAAAGGGACTGAGATTCGTTCTATTGCTGGTATAGAAGATGCCATGACTACCAGTGTTATGGTGCGTAAAGCTGCTGTAAAAAAAGGTAATTTAAAATGGGATCAATCTCGCGGAACGGATGCGCTTACTTCGGAATGGTTGGTAATACCAAAAAATAATTCCAGGCACGATGCTTTTACTTCGGTAGGAGTACATGGTGATTATGATCTTGATTATACCGTAAAAGATCCTGCAACTATTATTCTTAATGAACAAGCAAAAACCATTTCAGTGCCTTGGCAATTGACACGTGGCGATTCTCTTTCGCACTACTTTAACTTAGGCAAAGGGATGAGTTGGGATTATAACCTGAATGCTTCATTCGAGGATACGGCATCTTTTATTGCTCGTCCAGGTGATATGTTTACTTTTTATGCTGTTGGAAATCAGTTACAGAAAGTCGATTATACATTGCAAGTTCGTGAGCCGGAACCAGATGTCGCATTGGTTTTCCCCAAGCGTCGCCTTGTACTCACAGAGAATCTTGTTCTGAATGAAGTAACTGGTTTAATGGATACGGTTATCACCAGATCCTGGTCAAATTTTGTTTATGGTGTGGTTGAAGGTGAACAGATAGACACTATTTATAATGTGCCTTTTGCAACACGTACCGATAGTTTATTAAAGTATTTGGATAAACCAGCAAAAGCTAACTTGGAATTTGTATTTGTTGATGGTTTGAATCGTATTGACGTGATGCACGGCGATAAGCTGAAAGTAACTTCCGAAAATGGGACAGAAAAAGAATATTTTGTGTCTGTTTTGGATTACATTCCAAGTAATAATGCTCTTTTAAGTACGGTTACCTGGCCCGATATTGATAAGGATTTGTACCCAAGATGGAACATGGGCGATACACTTACAGATTTCACGCCATTGAAAACTGAATATATTATTCAGTTACGCAGCGATGCCAAGCAAATTCCTGCTTTCCAGTTTAAACCGCAAAATTTCAAATCTCGTATTGAAGTGAAAAATGCGGAAGATATTGATGGTACTTTGGCACAACGCACAACGTCGGTTACTGTATATGCCGAAAGTGATACTACTATGCTAACGTATAATTTCCAATTCGTAAAGCAAGGTCCTGTGCAACCAAATGAGGCGGAGCCATTTTTCTCAGAATTTATGAAGAAAGGCCACACGCAAGGATATGCTGTGGAGGTTTATAACCCTGGTACGGTTGAGTTGGATTTGAGCAGGTATTGCTTTTTAAGAGGTGCTGCTGGTCAAACTTGGCAAGAAGCCGTTGAAACTGTTGTTGCTGGCGATACACCAGGTACGTTTGGTACACCTGAACTTAAAATTTACCAAACGCACTATTTCCCTTCTAAACGATGGATAGCAGATGGTTCTATCGCTGATTGGAATGCTATCCCCAATGAAGAAAATCCTTATGTAGGTAAAGGTTTCTTAAGAGACGACAACCAAACGGATCCCTATGTAAAAGGTGGTGATGTGTGGATTGCAGGTGTTGCTACCAGAGCCCCGGGAACAAGCTCTTATCAAGATAAAATTAAATTAGAATCAGACTTTCTTTTTAAAGGAAGTACCGCTGATAATACGTATTATGCTTGGGACTCAACAGCTATCTATCAACAATCTAATGTGGCCTGGACATATAACTATGTATATTTATTAAAGTGTATTAACGATTCTATATTAGAAGGTACCAAGGATGTGAGAGATGCTAGTGCTTATGAGCTTATTGATCGTTTTGAGGCGATAGGCGACTCTGTTGCAGGTGTAAAACTTACTGGTACCATGGCCTTGGTTCGCAAGCCACATATAACTAATGGTACGCTTGAGCGTATTGGTGGAGGTAGCGAAACGGCAGAAAGTTCGGAATGGATTATTGATACAAGTAACCCAACGGACAACTTAGGTATCCACGTCATGGATCCTATTACCAACTATGCATCAACGGTTACATCTGTTAAGTTTGTTGTTACGCCCGGTTACAGAGGCGACAATCTCTCAATTACTGGTAATATAGCCGATTATACGCCTACAACCATTGCTTTACTATTGGACAAAGCGGAGGCTAGTGCAACATTTGTATTTATGCGTGGTGCCACGGAATTGACTGCTAACCAGAGTTTAGCTGAGGGCGATATGTTGGAGGTGACTTCAGGTAACGGTAAATCAACAACAATGTATAAGTTAATCAATGCACCATTGGATGGTAATACTTCTTTAACTGCAAAGGCTGGTTCTGGATTAACTGTTGTAGGTGATAAGGTAACCGGTGTAACTTTCGGTATGACATTGAAGGAAGCGATGATGAATCTGGAAGTGGCAAATACATCTATTCTTAATGTGCTTGATGCTAATACGGGTGCTTTACAGCCTCTGGTAGTTCATAATTTGGATACAGTGGTGATGGATGTAATGGTTAGTAAAAATGTAAAACTACAAGTGGTTGCCGAAAATTACGATAAGGCCATTTATACTTTCGATTTTAGTTTGGCCAGTGATCAAGCGGTTTTAGGATCTAATATCTTAAAAATTGATCAGGCTAAGAGGCAGCTTTTGGAGCTTCCAATTGGCTCTACACCTACTAGTTTCTTGTCGATGGTTTTTGCAAACGAAGGTGCAACGATACGAATCCTGGATAGGGCTGGTTTCGAACGTACCAATGGTTTAATGAATGTTGATGATGAGATTGAAGTAACGGCTCCTGATGGTATAGCTAAATCCATCTATGGTATAGCCGTAGCAGGGCATTATACCACTATTAAAGGTGGTGCTGAATCTGCAACTAAAGTGGTGTTATATCCTATGCCAGTCACTTATGTTCTAAACATTCAAGGTTTTGACTTAGCATCGATTCAGGTATTTACACTTTCTGGTACCATGATTATTTCTCAAACTTCATCAAGCAATAGTGTAGATGTAAGTGGTTTACCTAAAGGAGTGTATATCATTAAAATGAAGGATGTAAACGGTGTAGTTGCCGTGGATAAATTCCTTAAGAAGTAAACCTTTCATGCAAAACATGAAGTGCTAATAATTTGAGGTCAGATAACTTTTTATATCTGACCTCTTTTATTAATAAATGTAAAAGAAAATTGAAGTATGTTGATGCTGAGAGGTAAAATACTGTCACTCATGTCGTGTTGTTGCAACATTTCTATTAAAATGCAACAATATTTACAGACTATGCAACAACAGTAGTAATAGAATTTGTGGTTAAAAGGTAATTTTGACAATAATTAATTCATTAAAGCAAAGCGTGTAACCTGGCATTTTCACAAACAGGTTTTCACAGGGTAAATTTTTTAAACATTTTTAAGTATCGAGTATGCTATTGTTAAAAAAATCCCGAATGCCAAGGATACAAGTTTTGTGTCAAAATTATTAATAATTAAAATGTATTATTATGAAAAAAGGTTTTCTATTGTTTCTAGTCGTCTTTATGGCGATACAGTTTAACGTGCTTGCCGATAATCCGGTTCGCATTAATATCCCGGGTTTAAACCTTCCGAAGTTACTTATTACGGAGGTACGACCTGATGGCGAAACTACGGCTTATGTTGAGTTGACTAATATAGGTGATACCCCCATTGATTTGGCAACATCCGAGAATGAATATTTTGTATTGGAATCTGTGTTCTACAATACCAGACTTGTTGCAGTATCAGATAGTGTTATTGAGTTCAACCGAGCCAACAGTATTCTAGAAGAGCAGGTTGGTAAAGTATATTTAAAAGGTATAATTCAGCCGGGTGAATCTTTTGTTGTGGCTTCTGTTTGGGATACTGATGACGCAAGAGGTTCTGGTATTCCAAGACACAATACTGCGATAGCGCAAATAGGCAATCAATTTGTATACAAAGACGAGAGTACATTTACCAATGGTTGGATTAATAAACCGGAATGGCAAACTTTTGGAAAAGACTCCGTGTATTCAGGTGAGCCTACAATTGAGCTTTTGCGTGCAGAGTCCTCAGCTGGTTACTTGATTCGCTGGTTTTATCAAGCGGAGGATCTAACTTTTACATCTACGTATATCGATCAATTCAACTTTTTTCACCATCCAGAGGTAAATGGCTCGGAGAAAGGGAGAGAAATTTTCTCTATTGCTGGTGTGGAAGATGCCATGACTACAAGTGTTATGGTGCGTAAAGCCATTGTAAATAAAGGTAATTTAAATTGGGATCAATCTCGTGGTACCGATGCTACAACTTCAGAATGGTTGGTGATACCAAAAAATAGTTCCAGGCGTGATGCTTTTACCACCGTAGGAGTACATGGTGTTTATAACCTTGATTATACGCTTAACGATCCTGCAACTATTACTGTTGATGAAGGTGCAAAAACCATATCAGTTCCTTGGGAGTTGACGCGTGGTGATTCTCTTTCTCATTATTTCGATTTAGGCAAAGGGATGAGTTGGGCGTATAAACTTAATGGTGTTTCCGCAGATACGGCATCATATATTGCTCGCGATGACGATATGTTTTCTTTCTATGCTGTAGGTAACGTATTAGATCGAGTTGATTACACCTTGGAAGTTCGTGAACCAGAAGCAGATGTAGCAATGGTTTTTCCAAAACGTCGTCTTAACTTCGGCGAGGAAATTGTTACCGACGAAATAACAGGTTTAGTTGATACCGTTGCTACAAGATCTTGGTCTGGTTTCCTTTTTCCTGTGGTAGAAGGTCCTGTGATTGATACTATTATTAACGTACCTTTTGCAACACGTACCGATAGCTTATTGCTATATTTGGATAAACCAGCAAAAGCTACATTCGATATTGTATTTGTTGATGGTAAAAATCGTATTGACCTTATGCTTGGCGATATACTTAAAGTAACTTCTGAAAATAGAGCTACCGTAAAAGAATATTTTATTAAGGTTAATGAGCACGAAGTAGGTCAAAATGCCCTTTTAAGCTCAGTAACATGGCCTGATATTGACAAGATGTTATACCCACGATGGAACGTTGGTGATACACTTCCGGAATTTGACCCTTTAAAAACAGAATATTTTGTAGAGTTGCGCTCTGATGCCAAAAAAATTCCTGCTTTCCAGTTTAAAACGCAAGATTTAAAAGCAAGAACTGAAGTAAAATCGGCAGTTAGTATTAATGGTAACTTGGAACAACGTACAACTTCTGTTAAAGTATATGCCGAGAGTGATACAACTACTTTGACGTATAACTTCCGATTTGTAAAGCAAAGAGCTCCCGTGCAACCAAATAATGCCGAGCCATTTATTTCAGAATTATTGAAGAATATAAATACGCAAGGATATGCCGTGGAAATTTACAACCCCGGTACGGAAGAGCTGGACTTGAGCCAATATATGTACGTACGAGGTAACTCTGGTCAAACTTGGCAACAAGCTGTTGCAACGCTTATAGCCACAAACAATGCAGGTGCATATGCAAGTGGAAATCAACTTAAAATATACAAAACACACTATTCTCCTTCTAAGCGATGGGCAGCAGATGGTTCGTTAGAAGCATGGTCAGCTACCCCTACCGAAGAAAATCCATTTATCGGTCAAGGTTTCTTAAAGGACGATAACCAAACTGACCCATGGGTTGACGGGCAAGATGTTTGGATTGCAGGTATAGGTATGGGTACAGGCGATACGCACGTGAAAATACGACAGGAATCAGATTTTCTTTTTAGAGGGAATGAGGCCGAAGGTAACATGTATGCTTGGGATTCAACCTTGATTCTTCACCGCGAAACACCTGTTTGGACATACAATAATACCTTCTTGTTAAAAATTCTTAACGATTCAATTATTTATGGAACAAAGGTAGTGACGGATCCTGCTGACTATGAGCTTATTGATCGTTTTGATGCAATTGGAGACTCTGTTGGAGGCGAAAATTTGAGTGGTAATCTCTCTATAGTTCGTAAACCATCGGTTAGTAAAGGTAATGTTGATCCTTTTGGTGGTGGTACTGAAACTGCTGAAAGTTCTGAATGGATTGTAAGAAAAGGTCATTTAGTTGACAACCTGGGAATTCACGTGATGGATCCTATTACTAACTTCGTGTCTACTGTGACCTCTTTGAAGTTAATTGTTACGCCTGGTTATAGAGGCGCGGATCTTACGATTACCGGTAACATTGCTGATTATACGCCTACAACCATTGCTTTGGTATTGGATAAAGGAGATATGAGTCAAACATTTGAATTTAAACGTGGTGAGGTGGTTTTAACTGCTGAGCAAAGTTTAATTGATGGCGATGTGTTAACAGTGACTTCTGGTGACGGTAGAGCTCAAACAATGTACACCTTGGTGAATCAACCTTTAAATAGCAGTACTTCATTAACTGCAAAAGCTGGTTCTGGTTTAACAGTTAGTGGTACTAAAGTTGGTGGAGTAACTTTTGGCATGACCCTTACACATGTGGTTGCAAATCTGGAAGTTGCCAATACATCTATTCTGAACGTGCTGGATGCTTCAGGTGCTTTACAGCCTTTGGTAATGCATGACTTAGAAGGAATGATTAAGAGTGTAATGGTAAGTAAAAATGTAAAACTCCAAGTGGTTGCCGAAAATGGCGATATGGCTATTTATAGCTTCGATTTTGGGTTTGACAGTAGCATAGCTATTTTAGGCTCTAATATCCTAGAAATTAATCAGGATAAGAGGCAGGTTATGGAGCTTCCTATAAATTCTACAGTTCCTAGTTTCTTGTCGATGGTTTTTGCAAACGAAGGTGCAACGGTAAGGGTTCTTGATAGAGCTGGATTTGAACGTACTGTTGGTTTCATGAACGTTGATGATCAGATAGAAGTTACGGCTGCTGATGGAGTAGCTAAAGCCATCTACGGTTTGTCCGAAGAAGGGTATTATAACTCTGTTAAGGGTAGTGTTGAATCTGCTATTAAAGTAGTGTTATATCCTATGCCGGTTACTAATGTTCTAAATATTCAAGGACTAGAGTTAGCTGCTGTTCAGGTATATTCACTTTCAGGTAGTATGATTATTTCTCAAACTTCATCTAGCAATACTGTAGATGTAAGTGGCCTACCTAAAGGTGTATATATTATTAAAATGAAGGATGTAAACGGTAAAGTTGCCGTGGAAAAATTCCTTAAGAAATAAAATTTTGAATCAATACATTAAATTGTAATTTATTTGAGGTCAGATGTCATTCTGAAGGCACCTGACCTCATTTTTTAACCGGTTATTTTGCCGCAAAATGTATAAGCTTACTGATATTATCTCGAAAATTTTTTTTATGAAAATCATTAATCGAAAAAAGAAACAATTATTGACCCGCGCCATACTCGGGTTTCTTGCAGTTTCGTTTTGTACTTCGTGTGTGGATAGATTTGACCAGTTAGAAAAATATCAGCGACCTGAATGGTTAGCTGGTAAAATCTATACGCAAATATCCGATCAGGAAAACATGACTATTTTTTCACAGTTTTTGACGGATACAGGTTATGACAAAATTGTGAATAAAACGGGTACTTATGCGGCTTTTGTGCCTACGGATAGTGTAATGAAAATTTACCTGATGGATAAGTATGGCACTTCTAATCCTAGTGAAATAGACTCTACTGTTAAGGCTAATATTGTAAAATATCATATTTTACCAATGCCATGGAGTAAAGCCCAGTTACAATCCCTCTCGGCTCGTGGGTGGATTAGTATGACGGATATATCCAATAATGAGCCAACGGCTTTTAAGCGTAAAACCTTATTACGCGAGCCAAATAAAACTTACAACGTACAACGTTTTTTAGGCAGTAACCCATTTGAAATTATTGTCCCAAATAATTCATCAACAAAATATACAGTATATAATAATTCCCCAAAGTATGTCCCATTGTTTTTCGATGGTTTCATGAATGCCAAAGGTTTAAGTACTGCAGACTATAGTTTTTATTTTAATCGTCCCTATGAGGCTGGCGAAATTTATTATGCCAATGCCAAGATGATAGGTGATGAAATATTTGCCGAAAACGGTTTTGTTTACACAGTGGACAAGGTGGTAGAACCACTTAAGAATGCTGAACAAATATTAGAAACGGGCAAGTATGCTACATTTTTACAATTAATCCATAATAATTCTGTATTTGAGTATAATCAGTCCGCAACTCAAGCGCAAGAAGGAGCTGATCAAGGAGCTGAGGTGGATAAACTCTATGATTTATCATACCCTACATTATATATTGATATTCAAGATGAGATAGTATCAACTTATACCTACACAGTAGAACGAAATAACGGACTATTGGCACCTACGGATGAAGCTATGGCCGTATTCTTTAATGATTATTTGAAGGCCTGGGGGAGCAATTGGAATGCGGTTCCCAAAGGCATACAGCGTGCTGTAGTAAAGGCACATATAGCTTTAGAGCCTGTTTATAAAAAAAATATCACAAGTGGCTTTTATAATTATAATGGCGACATTGTTGATGAGAGTGATATTTCAATTGACAATGCCAGTTATGGAAGTAACACTACTTTTATTGGTTTAAAAAAGGTTATTGTCCCTAAATTCTTTTCTTCTGTTTCGGCTCCTCTATATTTAGATCCTTCCTATAGTTTCTTTTTTGGTTCTTACAAGGAAACAGGCCTACTCAGTGCTTTAAAGGATCCGGCTATTGATTATTCATTGTTTCTTATTGATAATGCATCTTTAGCTGCCGACTCCTCACTATTGGTTACTGAATTAACAAATGGTAGGAGTGAAATATTGGCCTTTGATCGTGTCGAGCTGATGGGAGTTAACATGTTAAGTTCTAGTTATAGAGATATTTTTAAGCGCAAACTATATGGACAAATTGGTGTACAACCCATTTTAGGCCAAGCCAAGCGTGAGTTTATCGAAACATTGGATGGTCGTCACATTGTTGTTCAGAATGATACGGTTTCCGGTGGAGCCCCATCAGTGTATGGTTTCAATGGTGACAGTACTGTCACTGTAGTTTTTTCTGAGATTACAAATTTTACTATTCCTAAGGGGCATGTTTATAAAAGTAACGGTTGGTTAAAATTTCCAACCACAAGTACTTATCAACGTTTAGCCGGGACAAAATTTTTAGCTCTTCTTAACAAAGTAAAGCTTGCCGACACGTCTAATAGTCGTCTTATCTTTCCAGATGAAACGGAACGTTATACCATTTTTGTTCCTTCCGATGCCGCATTGAATAGTATTGGGGCAGATAATCTTTCTTTAGTAGAACTTAAAAAATTGCTTAGTTTTCACATTGTGAAAGGGAAATTGATTTTTACGGATGGTCGTCAACCTAAAGGTACTTATCGTACGCTGGATAATCAATTTATTAATCTGGATCCACAGCCTGATAATTTGATGATTTTGGATAAAAATCAGAATGTTTTATGGAATCAATTGTTATCTCCAAAATCAAATTTGATTGGAATGTATTTACAAAATAGTAGTGAAAATTACTTTTTGTCTAATACTGTAGTACATCGTATTGATACAGTAATAATGCCTTATTAAGCATACAAAGCGAATTAATCTGTATAAAATTAAGAAGAATGAAATACCTATTGTTATTGTTATTTATAACATCTTTTGCAAGCCATATTAGTGCCCAAAAACATATTGTACGCGGTACGGTTATCGATGAAATGGGAGGTGTTGTTGGGGCTACCGTAGCCGAGCTTGATGCCAACAAAAGGGTTATACAAGGTACCATCACGAATATCGATGGTGATTACACCATTCAAATTTCCTCACCCAATGGAACGCTGCAATTTAGTTTTATTGGTACCAAAACGGTGGTGGAAAAAGTAAATGGAAGAACTACGATTGATGTTACACTGTCTGGCGATGATCAAATGGTGGATGAGGTTACCATTACTGCCGAACGAACCTCTACTACTTTTACTGGCGTATCGCAAAGGGATCAAACAGGTTCCTCTACCATTGTTAAGCTCGAAGGGGTAATGGGAAGTGTAGTGTCGTCGGTTGATGATGCACTCCAAGGGGCGGTCGCCGGTCTCGACATCATAGGTGGTGGTAGTCCGGGTAGTGGATCTAGTATCGTTATCCGTGGTTTAGGTAGCCTTGGTGGAAGTAACCCACTGATTGTTGTGGATGGTATTATCCAGAAAGTTAGCACCGCCGATTTGGACTTTGCATCTGCCGACACAGAAGATATTGGTAGCTTGGTAAGTATTGCCCCTGGAGATATTAAATCGGTTCGTGTACTGAAAGATGCTGCCGAGACGGCGGTTTACGGTACACAAGGTGCCAATGGTGTACTTGAGATTGAGACCAAAAAGGGAGTTAGAGGTAAAACACGTTTCGATGTAAATTATAAAAAATCATATTCCTTTGAATCGCCTAGTATTCCCATGCTAAATGGTGATGAGTATGTGATGTTACAGCAAGAGATGTACCATAACCGCTATGGTGTTATTGATTTGCCTCAGGAAATTTCAAATGATATCGAATATCTCGATTATTATAACTACGCTCAGAATACGGATTGGGTTAAAGATATTACGCAAATTGGACAGATTGATGATTTTGGATTCCAAATATCGGGTGGTGGCGATAGAACATCGTACTACGCCTCGGTGAATTATCAAAATGAGATTGGTACAGTTAAAAATACAGCCAATAAGCGTTTTACTACCCGTATAAACTTAGGTTATAAAATATCTACAAAACTAAATTTGAATACGCAAATTAGTTATGTAAATATGTATAAGGACGATAACTGGGCCGAAGATGATAGAAGAAGAAATAACGTGCGTAGCCTGGCGTATAAAAAAGCCCCTAATATGTCCATTTATGACTATACGCCTAATGGTAGAAAAACGGATGAATTTTTTACTCCTTTAAACAACTATCAAGGTGATGGTATAAAATATTTTAACCCCAGTGCGGTAGTGGCATTAAGTGATTACGACCAAGCTAACAACGACTTTCAGACCAACTTTAAATTAAATTATAATGTAAATAGCTGGTTAAGGTTGAGCGAAACGGTGTCCTTTCAGTTTCAGAATTCTAAAAAAATGGAGTTTTTGCCTTATAAAGCAATTGGTGCTTCTTGGCTGAATGATGAAAATAACTCATCAGTGGAGCGTAACTCTACGGGTACTTTACTTTCAACTCAATTCATGGCCAATTTTACGCCTATTTCTAACGGGGTACATTCCTTGAGTGGTTTTCTAATGGCGGAGACCCGGCAGGATGAAGATGAATTTATTGAAACGTCCACCGGTAATGGTCCCAGTACTGCCATCACCGATCCGGCTTCCAGTCCAAATCGCAGAGGGCTTAAATCGGGTTCATCTATTATAAATAGTGTTGGATTTTTAGGGCAAATACATTATAAATTGTTGGATCGTCATATGTTTCAAGTGAGTATGAGAACAGATGCGAGTTCTCGTTTTGGTGCAAGTTCACGTTGGGGAACTTTCCCCAGTGCCTCTTATGCATGGCGTTTTTCGGATGAGCCCTTCTTAGACGGTTTGAGTTTCTTGAATGAAAGTAAGTTGCGTATTAGTTATGGTCTTTCGGGTAGTTCAAGTGTGGGTGCATATTCTCGCCATGGTATTTACGAAGGTATTGGCGCTTATATGGGTATTCAAAATGTTATACCAACGCAGGCTCAACTTCAAAAGCTAAAATGGGAAACCTCTACCATGCTTAACGTGGGTATTGAGTTGGCTTTCTTTAATAATCGTTTGGAGTTTACGGGTGAGTATTACGATAGAGTTACAGTGGATAACTTATGGAAAGATTATGAGCTTCCTACCACTTCAGGATACGACAAACTAGCCTATTATAATGATGGAAGTATTGAGAATAGTGGTTTTGAGTTTACAACCAATGTTACAGCCATAAGGCAGAAGGACTGGAATGTGAATTTAAACTTTAATATCTATTTTAATCAAAATAAATTCCTCACTTTCCCTGCTAATATTACCGATGAACAAACCGATATTTCCAATGGAAAATACCCGGTAAAAGCGGAGATTGGTAAACCTGTAGGGTCATTCTTTGGATTTCGCTATCTAGGTGTTTATCCAACAGATGCGGATGCCGTTGCCCATAATGCGGATGGCTCTGTTAAATTGGGTCCAAATGGTAATCCTATTCCGATGAACTATGACGGAAAACATCAATTTGAAGGTGGCGATGCCAAATATCAAGATATAAATAACGATGGAATTATCGACCTCAACGACGTGGTATATTTAGGGGATTCAAACCCTGATTTCGCAGGTGGTTTTGGAGGTAGTGTAAAATATAAAAGTTTTCAAGTAGTTGCATCATTCCTTTATCGTTATGGTTACGATATTGTAAATGGAGTAGCCTTATCGGCCGAAAGTATGACCAATAAGGATAACCAGAGTAAGGCAGTTTTGAATCGTTGGCGTGTTGCGGGGCAGGATTTCCCCAATATACTGCCTCGCGCTTACGTGGGTCATCCAGCCAACAATCTTGGATCAGACCGCTATGTAGAGGATGCTAGTTATCTTCGCTTGAATAACATTTCCATGAATTATTCTTTTGGACCAGGAGTATTAAAAGCCTTACATCTTAACAGTTTTAAGGTTGGAATCCAGGCTCGAAAACTGATGACAATTACAAACTACAGTGGACAGGATCCTGAAGTGCAGATGAAGAAAGAAGATGCCTTATGGTTTGGTAAAGATACAGGTACGGTACCACCACCTATTCTTACTGCAATCAATCTATCTATAGGTTTCTAAATCTAGTTTATTTAAGTTATTTACAGCACATATCAATCATAATAATTATGAAACGAAAAATATCACGAAGCATACCCTTCAAAATAGCGATATTAATAACGATTTTTTTGATACCGTTAACATCGTGTGAGGATTTTTTAAATCAGAAGCCCACAGACGGTTTAGTATATGATGAGTATTGGAAAAATAAAGAAGAAGTTCTATCCACTTTAGGTGGGGCATATCAACGTTTTGCCGATTTAGATTACATCCTTTTTGTACATGGCGAAGTACGTGGCGATATGTTGCAGGCGAATGGTACCAAAACACCTGGTTCTGAAAGGGCAATAATGTCTTCCAATATTCAGTCAAATCAGTATTTCGCAAAATGGGAGAAATTTTACGAGATGATTAATATTTGTAATTCTGTGATTGCTTTAGCCCCTGGCGTGCAAGCCAAGGACGCTACCTTTACCGATTACCTTTTGCAGCAGTATGTGTCCGAAGCTACCTTTTTACGTAGTCTTGGTTATTTTTACCTGGTACGTATATTTAAAGATGTGCCTTACATAACGGAACCAACTGTAACGGATGAAGGTGAGTTTTTTCCAAAGCTAACTTCAGGTGATGAAATTATGGCAAGTATTACAGCTGATCTTATTGCTATTAGAAATAAAATGCCCGATCATCCAACAAATGAAATGTCTAAGTCGCGTGCCACAGCAGGTGCTGTGAATGCTTTACTGGCTGATATTTCCTTATGGAATTTTGAGTATGAAAAGTGTATTGAGTACATAGAAGCTGTTGAAAACAGTGGGCAATACTTCTTATTGCCTTCTACGGAGTGGTTTCAAAATTTTAATCCTGGATTTTCTCTAGAGAATATTTTTGAGATTTATTTTGACCAGCCAATCGGACAAGAAAATTCTATTGCGGGTAATACCTATATATCTGATTTTAGAGAAAGAAAACTATTGGCGAGTGATTACGCCGAAGAGATATTAAGTGTTGTAACAACGGAAGCCGGCGAATTAATTAGAGGTAATGGTTCCATAGCTACTAATCATCAAGTTTTTAAATATGTTGGGTCAAGATCCGATAAAAGTTCAATTCGAGCTAGTAATGTATTGAGTAGTGCTAACTTTATAATTTATCGCTTGGCCGATCTTTACTTGATGAAAGCGGAGGCGTATTCACAATCTCAAACACCCGACTATGCAAAAGCGTTGCAGTATATTAATGAGATACGCCAACGATCAAATATGCCACCCTACGCACAGCTAACAAACAGTGCTCAGGCATTTGAAGATGCAATTTTAGTGGAACGTGCAAAAGAATTGGCTTTTGAAGGTAAGCGCTGGTTCGACTTGTTACGTATGGGACGAAGAAATGACTATTCCAGGAAGAATAAGCTTATTGAAATACTAGTTCAGAATGTTACTTCTTCACAGCAGCTTGTATTAAAATCACGTCTTAGCGATCCGAACGGCTGGTATATGCCAATTCATCAGGATGAAATTGAAAACAATAAGAACTTGACGCAAAACTCATATTACGATGAAAATAAATAGAAATTATAGCAAAATAAAAGTACTACATATATTACTGGTGCTGTTTATAGGCTTCTCGTCTTGTGAAGATGAATTAAAAAAGGATGTCCTTTTTGTAGGCGATAGTTATGAAAACATCATGCACTATATTGATGCCAATCCTAACTATGCTTCGTTTTCTAAAATCGTGAAATCCGCTAAGATGACGGATGTTTTAAGTGCCTATAACAATAACGGGGGTGACGGTTATACCCTGTTTTTACCTACAAATGAAGCTGTAACTAAGTATATCGACGAATCAGATAGATATACTACGCTGGATGAATTATTACAGGATGCTGTGTATGCTGCAGAAATTGTTAAATACCACATCGTCAATGGACGTATTCCTTCTAACGAATTTCCCAATGGTGCTTTAGCTAAAAGAACAATTTCAAATTACTTTTTAACCATTGTTTTTAGAGAAGAAAATGACGCTATTTCGTATGCTGTTAACGATGAATCCAAAATATTGATATCAGATATAAAAAAGGATAATGGTACAATTCATACCATTGATAAAATGCTGACTCCGGTTGTTTTTACATCGTATCAATGGGTACAACAAAAAAGTAATTTTACTATTTATACCGAATTATTGACTAAATGTGGTTTAGCGGATGGTTTAAACGCTTTTGAGTTGGATGAGTTAGGTCGTGAAGTTTATAATGAATACACTTTGTTCGCCGAATCCGATGAGCTCTATGCAGCCAATGGAATCATGTCGTTTAACGATCTGGTTAATTCTATTGTTACTGATGGTTCTACAAATCAAGATTTTACCAATCCAACGAATTTAGTGAATAGATATGCACGCTATCATATTTTAGAAAAAAGCGTTTTTCTGGATGAATTTGCTACTGGTGTTTATAATACCTATGGCGAGTCACCCGTATCTTTAGACTTAGATTCTATTTTAAAAATTAATAAGGGCACTAAGATCTTTGATGTTATTATAAGTAAAGGGGACACAATAAACATTGATTATTTACAGGTTGATTTAGATCAAAGTAATATTGTTACCCGTAGTGGTGCAATTCATCAATTAGATCATATTTTGCGTCCTTTTGTACCCAGTAGAAAAAAGGTTGAGTATGAATTTTATGAAGAACCAGTAATCAATGCTTTACGGGATATTGAAAGTTCTTTTTATATTCTGGATGAATACTTTAAATATATCAGTTTTATAGGAACAAATTATTTGATCTATACAAAGTCGGCAGATGATATAGACAATTGTAACAATAATGATTACATACGAGTTGCGGGCGATGTAGATTTTAGTTTTAAAACAACAAAGATTCTGGCTGGAAGGTATAGATTAAGGTTGGTGTTGGAGCGTGGGTATACCTACCTTGCAAGTGTGCAAGCCTATGTTGATGATACCAAAGTGGGTGTTGTTATTGATGCGACCAAAGCGGTTGGTAGACAAGGCGTTGGGTTTAATAACATTGCTGGTACTAGTGGTGTTGTAGGCACAGTTGAATTCACGAGTTTTACTACGCATACGGTTAAACTGAGTACGGTTATTCCAGGTCTAATGATAATTGACCGTATCATCTTTGAACCAATTTAATATTTGTAACCAATTTAATACTACAAAAAAATGCGTTATATAATTAATAAAATATCCATATTACTATTGTTGTCAAGCATATTTGTAGCTTGCCAAGAAGAGATTGATGATTATTTTTATAAGGAAACAGAAACTACGGTGGATTCTGATATTATGTCTTTGCTAAAGCAGAATGCAGATTATTCTCGGTTTGTTGAACTTTTAGAAGCGTATCAGATTGATACTTTACTTCGTAAGGGTAATATTTTTACCTTCTTTGTGCCTAATAATAGCGCAATGGATAACATTAAGCAAGGGGTACTAGAAGATAAAGATTTAGTAGAATATCTTATTACTGAGTCCTACGTGAATCTGAATCAAATAAGTTCTCATGCCCTGATACAGACGAAAGGTGGGAAATTTGGCCTAATTAAAGCTGCAGGTGGTTCTAGTTATACGTTTGATGATGTTGAAATAGTAAAAGGTAGTCCACTAGCCAATAACGGTCGTTACTATGAAATTGCGGAAGTGGTGCAGCCTAAACCCAGTTTGTACGAGTATATTGCTGCAACCAATCCATTTTATCGTAATTATTTAGATTCTCAAGATTCAATATACCTTGATAAAGAGTTAAGTACACCCATTGGGTACACGGAAGCAGGTTCAACTGTGTATGATACCGTTTTAACAACTGTCAATTTGTTCGAAGAAGCTTACTTTCCTATATCTCAAGAGTTCAGAGACCGTAAAGCAACCATGCTGTTATTTACGCAAGAGCAATATGATAGAGCTTTAGATATTGTATCTGAAAACATGAGTATTCCGGTAGAGAACATACCCTCATTGTGGCAAAACGATATATTGATGCCCTATTTAATAACACAAAGTGTATTTTCAAACGCACTTCCTTATACTGCTTTTGCTAAAGGACGCGCTAAAAACATTCTTGGTGATAGTGTATATGTTACTCCCCAAAATATTTCACCTGAATATTTTGAGAGTAGTAATGGACGAACTTATAAATTTATTGATTTTCAGGTGCCTGAACAACTTTATAAAGTGAATGACACAATACCCATGGTGTCATTGTTGTTCAGTAAAGGTTCCGGTCTTTGGGGATGGAAGGAGGACGTAGTAGTAACAGGACAAAAATTTAATCCAGTTCCACTTGGTAATAAATTTTCAAAGTTTGACGATAACTTGCTTATTGATATGGGAAATAATTTTAGAGGTGAATTTTCCTTAGCATATAAACATAAAAATGTATTTCCGGCAAAGTATAGACTTACGATACGATTTAATGCCACCAGTGTAACCGGAGTGTTTAATATTTATGTAAATGGCAAGCTATATCCGGTTGATATTGATGATGGATACGGACCTCGGGAGGATTTTGATTTTTATGACGTAAAAGAGCGTGGCGTTATCAGTTCTGTTACGAATGTTTATTATCCTTATGATATCAAATTCGGCGGTTTTTGTAGTTTTGAGATTTTAGTTGACAATATTACCGAATATGGCGATGTGGAAGTAAAATTGGAATATGTAGAGCCTAGCCGAAAGAATAGAAGTAAATGCGGTTTAAGTTTAGACTATATTGCTCTACAATATTATGAAAATAATTAATAAGTTCTTTAACATACAGAACATAATAATAGAATAACATGAACAGAATTGCAACCATTTTATCTGTAATAATTCTTAATTTATTTTTGACTGTGCCTATTTTGGCACAGAGTTCAAAAATGCTTTCAGGTATTGTCTTGAATGATGCCAAACAGCCGGTGAGTCAGGTGACACTTAATATTCCCGGTTCTGAACCTGTATTTACCGGCGAGGATGGTGTGTTCACTATTCCACGTGTAAGTGAAACGGAATGGCTTTTTGTGACCCCTTTGGAAGGTTATAGCCCTAAAAAGATACTATTAATGGACCAGGAGCATGTTAAAATATACCTAACAAGCTCCGATATTGAGTCTCTTTATTCAGAGGCGCTTACTCCTTTGGATAACAAGGAAAGACGAGATGTAATTTCATCTTTTAAAGCCTTAGATCCTTACGGATTTGAAAATCAACCGTATACTTCTACCGAGCAGTATTTACAAGGCGCTGTTTCGGGTGCGTTTGTTACCCAAACATCAGGTATGCCTGGTGCTGGTGCATCTGTATATATCCGGGGATACTCATCGCTATTGTCTAATAATCAACCATTGTATATTGTTGATGGTATGCCTCTGGAAAGTGGTAATATTTATAATAATTTAATCGAAGGTTATAACTTTAGTCCAATTTCCAGTATTGATCCTTTAGATATTTCGCAAATTTCTGTATTAAAAGATGCGGCTGCAACTGCATTATATGGAGCTAAAGCGGCTAACGGGGTTGTAATTATTAAAACCTTGGATCCTAAAGAAACAAAAACTACGATTGACTTTTTGTATAGAACGGGTATTTCAATGGAACCAACGCAGCTAGCACAGCTCAATACCAAAGCGTATAAGACCTTGGCTAACGAAGTGCTTTTTTCAAGTAAGTTTGCGGAGGAGCAATACAAAGAGAGTTATCCTGGTTTATTTGCAACACCAGGCGATAATGATTATATAACTTACAATCACAACACGAACTGGCAGGATGAAGTATTTAATAATGGTATGATGAACAATGTCCGCTTTTCGATTAAAGGGGGTGATGCGATTGCTAAGTATGGTTTGTCTGTGGGGTATTTGCAAAATAATGGGATAGTTAAAAATACGTCATATGATCGTTTAAACATTCGACTTGTGGGTACATTTGATATTTTCGAGTGGTTAAAAATGGATGTGTCAACAAACTTAACCACGGCAACCTCAATGCTTAAAGAGTCTGCTTTATCCTCTGTGACAAATCCATTGCTGTCGTCCTTGTGGAAAAGCCCGATGCTTAATCCTTACGAATATGATAGTGATGGAAATTTATTGAGAACAATAGATGAAGTTGACGAATTGGGAACATCAAATCCAACCGCGGTTATTAAACTATCGGATGCTCAAGCTAAAAACTATAAATTTATTACCACGGTAAATTTAAATGGCGATATCAGTAAATCCGTAAAATTTAGCTCTATTATTGGTTTAAATTCAAACAACTCTAAAGAATACTTGACCATCCCCGATAGAGGATTTGACCTTTTGTATGAAGATGAAGTCAATCGCGAATCAAAAGGTCAAAATAATTCCTTATACACTGTCTATAACGATAACCGTATTTTCTATACCAAAACCTTTAATAAAGTTCATTCTTTATATGCAGCACTGGGCTTAAGGTGGCAGCAAAATAAATATGATCAGGATTTTGGTGTAGCCAGAAATTCGGCAAGTGATTTTTATACCAATCTGGATCGTGGTAATTCTTTGTTAAACCAAATTGGAGGAATTAATAGAGCTTGGAATTGGGGCGCATTATATTCAAATGTGTCTTATTCCTATGCCGATAAATATCTGCTTTCTGCTACTGTATCTTCTGATGTATCATCACGTATTGGCGAAAATGCTGCAAATACAGTTAAAATAGGCAATATGCCGGTTGGTATTTTTTACTCCGTGGCAGGGGCTTGGCGTATTTCTAGCGAAAAATTCTTTTCTGGTATTAAAGGTATTGAAGAACTAAAACTTCGTGCTTCGTATGGTATAACTGGAAATGATGATATTGGCGAAGTGAATAGTTATTCTCACTTCGTGGTTAGTCAATACCGCGAAACGGCAGTTTTAGTACCTGGTGGTTTAGCCAATGATGAATTAACTTTTCAAACTAAAAAACAGGTGAATCTAGGGCTGGATTTTAGTGCTTTAGCCAATCGTTTTAATTTTACGGTCAATTATTTTGACAATAAAAGTGAAAATGTTGTTATGCTCGAGCTTCAAAATAGTTTCCTAGGTTACGATACCTATCCCAATAATACAGCGTCTTTCTCTACAAAAGGGTTTGAAGCAGAGGTTTTTGGTCGTGTGATAAGTCGTCCTAATTTTTCTCTCGACCTGGGATTAAATTTCTCTAAATATAATACGGTTACCGACCATGTTACTTCGGGACAGGTAATATTTGATGCGCCCGGACAGATGCAGATTATTAACCGTGATGGAGCACCTATTAACAGTTTTTATGGTTACCGTTTCAAAGGTGTATATGCCAGCTCGCAAGAAGCAAATGACGCCAATATGTACAACTATAGAGGATTTAAATACCAAGCAGGGGATGCTATCTATGAAAATGTGGCTGATGCTGATGGAAATATGGATAACCGTATCGATAAAAATGACAAGCAGCTATTGGGTTCGTTTGAACCTGATTTCTATGGCGGCTTCTTCTTGAATACGCGATATAAAAATCTCAGCCTCGATATGTTTTTCCAAGGTGTTTACGGTAATGAAGTGTATAATTACATGAGACAACAAAATGAAAGCATGAGCGGACTGGAAAACCAGAGTGTAAAAACCTTACAGCGCTGGCAGTATGAGGGGCAGCAAACATCTGTGCCAAAAGCAACTTGGGATGATCCAATGGGAAATGCAGTTTTCTCTGACAGATGGATTGAAGATGGTTCTTATTTACGCCTGAAAAATTTAACCTTAGCGTATGATATTAAGAAAAAGGTTATTGGGCTTTCTTCCATAAAAGTATTTGCAACGGCATCCAATCTGTTTACTTTAACTAAATATTTAGGATACGACCCTGAGTTTAGTTATTCGCAGGATTTAATGATACAAGGAGTGGATTATGGTAATATGTCGGTAAGCAAGCAATTTATGCTGGGTGTGAAGATTGGCCTATAGACCTTGATTAATTTTATAAGTTTGTATAATTACAATATTTTGTAGCATGAAACGAGCCATGAGAGTTACCTCTCACACAACCTGTCCCGCCTTAGCGGGAGGGAATGACTAATGTGGCGAGTTCCATGTGGCAATTGAAAAACAAAATTTAGACACATGAAAAGGATAATAATATATGTTCTATTATTACTTGTTGTAACAACAGCATGTAATGATTTTTTAAACCCTGACCAAGGTTTAGTAGTACCAGAAAGTCAGGTGCCAAAGGATGAAGTTGAATTGCGTTCTATTAGTTTAGGATTGTATAGCTTACAGCAAGATTTGGTAGAGCAGATTGTAATGTTAGGCGAATTGCGTGGCGATCTTTTAACGGTTACAAATAATGCCGACCCGGATTTAAGAGAGATTAATTCTTTTCAAATAACAGAAAACAATAGGTATGCTAGCCCTTCAAATTTTTATAAGCTAATAGCCTCTTGTAATAAAGTGATAAGGATATTTGAAAAGATGCATCCTGAGGTGCTGGATAAGAATAGCCCGATATCTAACTATCATCGCATGTATGGTGAGGCGATTGCTATGCGTTCATGGGCGTATTTTTATGCTGTTAGAATATATAATGAAATTCCTTACATTCCGGAAACGCTGAACTCTATTGAGGAGATCAATGCATATGTAAACTCACCCGGAGAATATACCGACAGTATTTATATTGATTACGCACCTAATGGCATAGATACTAAAACTGTGTTTGATACTACTTTTGTCTACACCGACAAAAAGTTTTTGAATCAAGACTTAATGACACGTCGATGCATAAAGGATATCAAGGAAAAGATTAGGGTTGTAGGTGTTGACTACTCCAATAAAGATAATATTAATGATGTAACGTGGAATACAACAGTTTGGAATGAAGATGGCCTTAAAGCCTTATTGGTGCAAATGTATATGCACATTGATAACTACAATGATGCTTTAAGTATTTTAGAACCAACATTTTTAAGACGTAGTATGCAGGTGGGTGATGACTTTATAAAATACGCAGTGGATGATAGATATGCAGGAGGTAAATGGAAGAATATTTTTGAAGGAATTGAAAATAATGAACATATATTCACACTTCAATTCCAAAAAACCCAATCCTCTTGGCAATTAAATAATCTTCAGCGTTATTTTTCTATCATACCCCCCAATGTTTACGCCTTAAAGCCAAGTGCCAAGTCTATACGTTTGTGGGAATCGCAATGGAAAAATTATATTATTCAAACAACTGTGCCAAAAAGTGATCCAATAGAGAATTTGCCTCTCAATAAAGTATATACCTTAGATCCTGGAACACCAGGAGATTTTTCCAGAGGTTATGGCAAATCTTATATATATGTTAAAAATGGCCTTGCTGTAGATAGTGCTACCGTGGCGGAAGTGCTTAAGCTGAAGAGGCTTAGTTTTTGGGACGAAGTTAACGAATTGATGCGTGGTGTAGATACGGTAGTTTATAAATATACCATAGGAAAGAGTACTTTTGATAGAAATGCAAACTTTATAGTGTATCGTGCAGCGGCAATGCACTTGTATGCTGCCGAGATTATGGCTGATCGTCAATATACGGATGGAGGTAGCTTTCGTCATGATATTGGTTTTGCCCAGTTTTATATTTATAATGGCGATTATATTGGAACAAACGATAATCGTAGGGGTGTTGCAGGTAGAGCAGGTTTTAGTGCATACGGAGGAAAAGCCGTAGATCAACCCCAGTACTTTACGTTTGATCCGAATACCAATGAAATTACTGGATATAAACCTTTTGCATCATTATTGGATAAACAGCTTTATATGGAAGACATTATCATGGACGAACGTGCCAGGGAATTGGCTTTTGAGGGAGAGCGTTTTTACGATTATATCAGGATTGCACGACGTCGCCAAAAAGCGGGTTTAAATGGTAATGAGTGGTTAGCGACTAAAATATCCGAATCATATCCTGCTGGTCAACGTGCCGATATTAAAGCGCGTTTGATGGTAGAAAGTAACTGGTACTTGCCATTTATTCTTAAATAATATGCATTGCCGTTCACTTAAGTGAACGGAACAAGTAAATACATGGCAACAGGGCTACCTCAAAAGGGTAGCCCTGTTTAATTCTTATTTTTAGAGCTAGGCAGGTAAATACCTAAACCAATCAAAAGTTGAACCCCTGTCTGCAACAGGCAGGCCTTCAGGATTTCCTATCTTACATTCAAAAAGAACTATGAAATAGTTCAACTTGAATAGCCATGGGTGTCCGCGTGCTGCCGAAGCTTTCCGCGAGCGCCATAGCTACCCTGCGGAGGCTCTAGCGAAGGAGCAAACCCATGGTAAATTCGGATTAAGAATATGAACCCCAAAGTGGGTTCAATATTATTTTTGCATAGATGTGTTACCCACTATAATCTATATAGCACCGAAAAGAATAACACCTTGGATATGTTGATTAAAAAAAATAATCAAGGAGCTTTAAGAAAATATAGGAATAGCAAAAACGGAATTATGAAAAAGATAGGTAGATTTTTATGTATGGCTACTTTTGTATTTATTGTAGCGGCTTGTTCTAACCCTAAAGTGCAAAAAGTCATCTATCCTGCTGAATTACAGCTGTTACAAGAAAATATTATTTCAAATTTTTTGCAGGATTCGGTAAGTGAGGCACAGGTTGATGAGCTGTTAGATGCTTTGGATGAAAATGGTGCATGGCGACAAATAGACTACACTAACCTAACCCGTGGGCATTGGCCTGTATTACAGCATTTGCGAAACTTGCAGATTCTTACCAGAGCCTATCAAAAGCCAGGCTCAAAGTATTATCATAAAAATAAGTTGTCAAAAAAAGTACATTTGGCACTTAACTACTGGCTCGATAACGATTTCCAGAATCCCAACTGGTGGAATCCGGAAATTGGCGTTCCCAAATTTATTGCACCTGTTTTAATTACCATGGAAGGCGAATTGAGTCCCGAGCAATTTGAAAAGGGAATTAAGATACTCAGTCGATCGCAAATACGATTGGCAGGACAGAACAAGGTATGGTTATCTGGTAATGTATTGAGTAAATCCTTGCTTCTTAGGGATGTAGATAGTGTGAAGATTGCCAGTGAGTCCATTAAAGATGAGCTTGTAATCCGAAGGTTGGCCATACAACCCGATTATTCTTTTCACGAGCACGGTGCCATGTTGCAATTCGGTAACTACGGATTATCCTTTTTAGCTGATATGGTCATGTGGATGGATATATTCAAAGGGACGGACTATCAATTTGAGGAGGAAAAAATAAGCTTGTTACGAAATTATGTGCTCGATGGTATGCAGTGGGTGCTTTGGAAAAAAGGGATGGACATTGCAGCAAGTGGACGACATATGTTTAAAGGTGCTCAGGTCGAAAAAAGAAAGACCATGGTGGCTCTGCTAAATAAGCTGAAAGTATTGGATCCCGAGTATGGCCAAGCATACGAAAAGGCAAGGACACAGAAAGCCTTATAGGCAACAAGCACTTTTGGAAGTCCGACTTTCAGGTTCAACGTTCAAAAGATTATTACTTCTCACTAAAATTGTCATCGAATAGAGTTAATGCCTACGAAACGGCCAACTTTGAAAACCTACAGGGCTATCACCTGGGGAGTGGCATGACTTTATTGTACCAAAGCGAGGAGGAGTATGTTGATATCTTTCCATTTTGGGATTGGAAAAAGCTGCCAGGAACTACAATTGTGCAGGACACTGCTGCCATAAGGGTTTCCAATGCCTGGGGTTATACAATAGATGACAATTTTGTAGGGGGTGTTTCGGATGGTGAAAACGGAATTGCTGTTTTAAAATACAAGCGCGGAGGATTGCAAGCCAATAAAGCCTGGCTTATGTTTAACGATAAAATTATTTGTTTGGGCAACGCAATATCGTCCGATACCAGTTACACAGTAAGCACCTCCGTCAATCAAACTTTTTTACATGGCAATATTTTGGCAAGTACGCCATCGGGTGAAGAATTGGTGGACAAGGAGATGGAATTTACAGACCTCCAATGGTTGCTTCACGATAGTATTGGCTATTTGTTTGACGGCGATGCAAAGGTGAATTTAAAAGCCGGCAAAGTAACAGGTTCGTGGTATGATGTGGCCCATAGATATGCCGATGTTATTGAGGAGGCTGATGTTTTTAAGCTATGGATTAATCATGGCAAAAGACCACTCAATAAAAAGTATGCCTATGTGCTGGTACCCAATGCCACCAAAACGCTAATGACAGACTTGCAAGCAAATAAGCCTTTCGACTTGATAAACAACGCCAATCAACAATCTGCTGTGTCTAATGATGGAAGATTAGCGGGCGAAATTTTTTATTCAGCTGCAAAATCAAATGTATTTGGCGGCATTGAAGTGGACAAGCCTTGTGCGCTTATGCTCAAAAAAAAGGAGGATGGGCTTGCACTCTCCATTAGCGATCCATCGTATCAATTGGATGAGATAAACTTTAAGATTAAAGGTCATTATTCCGCAGCTAACGCAAGGTTTAAAAATGGGCAAACATGGGTTAATATTAAACTGCCTCAAGGTAACGAAACGGGCAAAACAGTTACCGTTGTGCTTAAAGAGAAGTTAATTTTTTAGAGGTCAGTAGACAAATACCTATATCAATCAAAAGTTGAACCCGGCAGCTGCCCGGTTCTATTTAAACTAACCTATATAAATCAGTGCTTTAGGCGAGATTGCCAAGTAAATGGAAATATGCAACTACCTACCTTCATTAATTTTTAACTCGATTGGTTTAAATACTCAATCTTTCCTTTGCATAATCATAGTTTAATATCCTTATTGGCTTTAATATCGTTATAAATTTCCTTGGGGGTTTTACCATACTTACCCTTGAAAGTGCGCGCAAAATAGGAGTGTGAATTAAAACCCACATAGGTGCCAATTTCTTCCAGGCTATATTTGTTTTCTTTCATTAGTTCCAGCGTTTTTTTCATGCGCAAATCCCTTATAAATTCAGTAGCACTCTGCCCCGACTCAATTTTTACTTTTCGGTGCAAGGAGCTCCTGCTCATATCCAGTTTTTCGGCTAAATGGCCTACGCTAAATTGAGGGTTAAGAAGATTTTCGAGAACAGTTAGTTCCACTTTTTCAATAAAGCTATGTTCTTTATGGCTTGCCTGTAATGTTTTTTCAACTGATAAATCAACATTGAATTGTCGTGATATTTCTTTTCTTTTTTCAAGGAGGTTTTGTATGTGTGCAAATAACAAATCCACCTCAATAGGTTTTGTTAAGTACGAATCGGCCCCATATTCAATTCCTTTAATTTGATCCGTTTTGTCGGCCATTGCACTTAGTAATATAATCGGGATGAGCCTTGTTTTAGGGTTTTCTTTTAATTGTTTAGTCATTGTAGTGCCATCCATAACGGGCATTTTAATATCGGATATAATTAAGTGCGGAATAATCTCTTGCGCAATTTCATAACCTTGTACACCATTGGATGCTGTTAAAACTTTATATCTTCGGTTTAAAGTGGTTTTAAGATATTTTTTTAAATCGATGTTATCCTCAACTATAAGAATAACAATGTCCGACTGCATCTTTTGCAGTTTATTGTCGTCCTCAAAAGGTTGATTGGCAGCAAAATCTTTGGCTTCATTTTGAATAACATATTTCTTTTCGGATTGGGCAATCTCTTGCTCTAAAGGTAAGTTAACAATAAAGGTGTTGCCTTCACTTTTTGAAGAAGTAACAGAGATGTTTCCGTTGTGGAGTCGTATGTATTCTCGTGAGATGTGCAAGCCTAAACCCGTACCAACAGACTGAGAGTTATTATGCATCGAAAACCGCTCAAAAATGTTAGGTATTTGTTTTTCGGATATAGAATAGCCATAGTTTATTACTTTTATTTCAAGCGTAGGGCCTTGAAATGCTTTACCAGTATAAAATAAATTTTTATAATCATCACTTGTTTTGTGAGATGATTCTATGCTTAGGAGAACATGACTTTTGTCTTCGGAATATTTGAATGCGTTGGAAAGTAAATTAAAAATCACCTTTTCCATTTTGTTGTTATCAATGCTAATTTCTAAACTTTCGTAGCGCGACGAAAAAATAAAATTTATTTCTCTTTCCATCGCTTCAAAAACAAAACAATTGTAGGCACTTTTGCAGGTTTCTATAATGTCGTATTGTTTAGGATTAAATTTTATTTTTCCGGTTTCAATAAGTCTAAAATCCAAAAATTCATTGGTTAATCTTAGCAGTCTATCCGCATTGCGTTTTACGGTTAAAAGATGTTCACCAGTACTTGTGTCATACTTAAATTTTTGAATTAGCAAGTCAATGGGAGATAGGATTAAGGTTAGTGGGGTGCGTATTTCATGTGAAATATTGGTGAAAAATTCTTGCTTGTCTGCAAAAAGTTTTTCTTCGGCTTCATGGTGAAGGCGTTCCAATAACATTTTTTTTTCGAGGTCTATTCTAAAATATTTCTCTTTGATTATCAAATAGCCAACCATGAGGATTAAAAGAATGTAGATTACGAATGCATACCAAGTGAGCCAAAAAGGGGGCTTTATATGAATGGGGAATTCCAATGGGCTGGTGGACCAAACACCGCTGTTGTTAGAGCCCAGTATGGCTAATTTATAATGTCCGGGAGGGATTTTGGTAAATGAAATTTCATTTTTCGTTTTCAGGTCAACCCATTCGTCCTGATAATTAACCAGTTTATATTTGAAATTATTTTTGTATGATTTAATAAAATTGTTAGCCACAAAAGTAAATAAAAGGCTGTTTTGCTGATAAGGTAGTTCAAGTTCTTTGATGGCATCAATGTTTTTGTCCTTTAAGGATTCAATAGTGGTTTCATGATATGGCTTATTATTGATAGAAATTCCGGACAATAATACATCAGGGGCATTCGGGTTTAGGGTGATTTGTTCAGGATCAATAATGTTAAAGCCATTGTGACCGCCAAAAAATAATATCCCTTGTGTGGAGCATAGTGATGCGTTGGGGCTAAAATTCCCTCCTAAAACGCCATCATTTTCATTAAAATAAAGAATGCTTTTAGTATGTGTGTTATACATTTGGATGCCCAGGTTAGAGGCTATCCAAACATTTCCGCTTTGGTCGTTTATAATACTAAAAACTTCATTTAGTTCTTTGTTCCACTCCTTTTCAAGTGGCTTGAAGGTATAAGTAGTCGTGTCCAAAACCAAAATACCTTTGTTTTTGGTACCAACCCAAATTTCGCCCTCATTTGTTTCGCAAACTGAGTGCATAACCCTATTGTAGCTTTCGTCATGATTACCAAGGTTTTGGAATGTATCACTATCGGGATTTTTTATGCACATTCCTTTTTCTGTCGATAACCAGTAAATCCCTTTACTATCTACGGTCAAGGATCTTACATTATCCGATAACATACCATTGGCACCCGTGTTTTGTATGTTATACTTTTTTAAAGTTTTGTTATTAGGGTTATACTGTAGCACACCCTTTCCGTTGGTGCAAATCCACAATTCTTTATTTATCGGAACAATTCTATGTATGATAAATTTCTCTTTAAAAAATGGATGATCTTCTTTTCTAAACTTTGTTTCTCCAGGTTTTTTCTGCCATAAACCATTTTCAAAAGTTCCCATCCATATGGTTCCCTCTTTGTCTATTGTAAGCGATTTAATATTGATGATATCCCCATCTTCATCATACATTTTAATAGAGTTTACAACTTCATTGCTGTGATTATAGGTTTTTAAACCATCGTTCTCGCTCCCTAAAAATATAAGACCCGATTGGTCTTCGATAATGGATGAAATGGTATTTCTGCTAATTTCGCTTTGATAAGGTATCTTTTTTATATGCCTAAAATAATAATTGTACTCACTATAATGTGCTATTCCGCCTGCCCAAGTAGCTACCCAAATTCCATTATTTTTGTCCTTCATAAGGTCTAAAATACTGTTGTGGGGCAAGTTGTTAAAAGTAGTTTCTAAAATGCAATGGTTGTCGTTTCCGTTAATTACGTTAATTCCTTTCAAAGTACCCGCCCAAATCTCCCCATTGTCTCTCGATTCAACTTTTCGTACGGTGTTGTTAGATAGCTTAAAAGGAGCAGGTTCATTAACCCCATAGTGCTGTAATAAAATACCATCTAGACCTACTTTATCTATTCCATCATTGGCGTATCCTATCCACATCGCTTTATTAGTTATGCAAATAGAGTTTATAGCCGCTATTCTGAAGGAGTGCCATAGGTTTATACTTTGCAGGGTGGTATCCGTTTTAAAAATATTTCCGCCTCCAAGTCCAATCCAAATGTTACCTTCATTATCTTTAGTCATTGTTTTGCATTGCACTTTTTCGCTATGATTATAAAAAAAGTGAATGCTTAATTCTTCGGTAGCCACGTTGTAACGATATAAACGCAAATTAATGATGCATAAATAAATGGAATCATTGACCTGAAGGATATCTGTTACATCGTGGTTTTGGCCTCTAACTACCGAAGTGTTGAGTTTAATGCGCGTAAAATCATTTGTTGCTCGGTTAAACTTGCACAAACCCTCTGCGGTACATACCCATAATTGACTTTGATTGTCGCGGTAAACTTTTCGTATGTTATTGTCGGGCAGGGTGTTTAATTTATCTTCTTTGGATGTGTATTGATGAAATGAATAGGAGTTGTAATGGTACAAGCCATTGCTTGCACCAAACCATATAGTACCATTTTTATCTTCTTCAATAGTTGTTATGCCATCAAACACAAATCCTCCTTCCGGTGATTTGTTTTCAAAATAATACGTCTTAGCATACAACACATTCTGAATAAGTAGTATGGAAATAAAAAGTGCAAATATTTTATACATATTAACTCGGTTTAACAATTGATACAAATGTAACAACTCCTTGTAAAATATATCGATGTGAATTTATAGTTATGATGCAATGATTGTGCTTTTTAGGACATATGTTCATGTGTGATTCTTTTTTGTTAGTTACTGAACCAATACTTCATGCAATAATCTTTAAATGTTATTAAAATTGTGCTATTAAGTTAAAAAAACATTAGATAGCTGTAATAGCGAGTTATGATTATTAATTGTTCGTAATATGAAACGAGCCCCCCGAAGGGTCGGGGCAGGCTATGAGAGTAACTTCTCACAAAACCTGTCCCGCCATAGCGGGAGGGGAATGATTGTAATGGCGAGTTCCCCCGAATCAAGTTCGGGGCAGGCTATGTGGCAAAAAAATCAATTATTAGAGTATATGAAACGAGCCATGAGAAAAATTTCTCACAAAGGGGAATGATTATTTTCTGGCGAGTTCCATATGGCAATTGAAAGAAAATATAAACATATGAAAAAAATAATAGTATTCCTTCTTTTTGTCTCAACATGGAGTGTCTCCGCACAGCTTAAACATCCACTTCGCGATGAAAATGGCAGGCATGTGATTGGACGTGGATTTGTTGTGGTAACCAACGATAGCTACTTTTCCAAGGATGACTATACCCGGATGGTTCGTCTGGGTGCCAATTATCAAGTTATCCGTCTGGAGCTGGGCAAATTGAGTAACTTCCCTGGCGCCAGCCTCGATCCAAATTACCTTCTCAAATTGGATACCCTCGTTCAGCTCGGTGAAAATGCAGGTATTAAAACCGTATTCAAAATGACCCTATACGGAATCACGGATTTTTCGTGGGAGAAATTCTGGGCCAACGAAAACAACTTGCATGAAAAATATTTAGATGCCTGGAAAGTGGTGTGGAATAGGTACAATGACGAAAATTCGGTTGTTGGCTATGATATTGTAAACGAGCCACGTAAGCTTTCTATGGAGATTTCATATACCGACTTAACCAATCGATACCTGATCCCTTTATATCAACAGTTGATAGATGAGTCGCAAAAAATTAATCCGAAAAAATATTGTTTGGTTCAATCTATATTTATGAACAAAGGTGAAGCTATAAATGGCAACCAGTATGCCGAGATAACAGCTTCTATCAAACGGAAAAATATACTTTTTGCACCGCATATATACCAAAACCAAAAAGAATTGGTGAAACCGACCCTTTTGCGTTTCGAGAAAGAATCGAAAATGCTTAAAGCGCCAATTTTTATCGGGGAATGGGGATTCCCAACCTTTGCTACAACCGATTCTACAATCAAGGGGAGGTTGGGACAATTAGAATATATGGATTTCTATATCCGAACCGCCGAATTGTTCGACAGTTTAGGGATAAACACCATAAAAGCATGGTTTTCGGGTAATCCCAACATGCAAAATTTTATGGCGGGTGGCCGCTCTACATGGGCAATATTTAACGATAAACATGCCGTTGGAACCGTTGAGCGAAAGTATATTACCGACATCATTGCTCGTCCATATCCACAAAGCATTGCAGGCGATATTAATTCATTCAAATATGATTTTGCTACCCGAAGCCTGGATATATTTGTTAAGAGTGATAACACTAAAGGAGCCTCAAAAATATTTATTGGGGCAAATCGGCATTATCCCGATGGCTTTTCGGTGGTGATAAACGATTCTTTTGTGTTGTGCCACAATCCACTGAAAACAAAAGGTCTAGAAGTTTTTAAATCAAACGAATTAAGTAATCCTTCCGATTTTATTTGGGATAACAACAGCCAGCAGCTAACAATACTAAAATGGCCAGTTGACAAGTCTGATTTGCATATCCGAATTATTCCTGGTATTAATAATTAGTATGAAACAACTATTTGTAACAGCAATCCTTATTGTATTCTGTATCTCGTCCTACGCACAACAAAATGAGGTAGATACCATAAGCGAAGAGCATACCATTACCATTGTTACGGACAAGGTGCTTGGCTGCATCTATAACCTTTGGGATGTGCGGGTGATTAATGCACCTGAGTTATGGGGAAAAGAGGGTTTTGCGGATAAAATTAAAGCAACCACCAAGCACATTAATTACATCAATAGCATACGCACCTTGGGCGGTAAGCACAATGGCGAATGCGAGTGGTTCAAAGGCATTGACGAAAATGGGGAACTTATCTGCGATTTTGATCCCTTTATAGAATATTTGAAAGCACAACGCAATGTTGGGTTTATACCGTGGATTGTGCTCGATAACGTACCTAATAAAATGAGTAGCACCAGTAAAAATCAGTATGGAGTTACGAGTCCACCCGATGATTATGATGTTTGGTTTAGATATGTACAAAAATTTGTTTCAGCACTTGTTACCGAGTTCGGGTTCGATGAAGTAAGCACATGGCGTTTCAGGGTAGGTACTGAACCTGATTTATATCCTGGCCATTGGTCGGGAACAAGGGAAGAGTATTTTAAACATTATGATTATACTGTAGCTGCCGTTGAGAGTGTAATAAGTGATCCCTGGATAGGTCCTGGAAACATGCTTATGTGGAATGGTGCTCAGGAAGGAGCTAAAGGTGGCCGCTGGGGGTTTGATATATTAAAACATTGCGCCGAAGGAAAAAATTACTACACCGGTAAAACTGGAACCCGGATTGATTACTTTTCTCATTCGGTTTATGCTTGGAGCCCCAAACCTTTTTTGTTTGAGGAAAATATGCGCAAGGTAAGGGCCGAGATAGCCAAATATCCCTCCATTAAAGATATTGATTATGAGATACATGAATATGGCGAGCTTAACGAGTGCCTGAGTCGTGGCGATGCCCTGAGCAATACGGAATTTTTTGTGGGCCTCTATGCCCATACGGTGGATGTGGCCTACAACTACAATGTGCGTCGCATTTATAACTGGGATCAGCATTTGGGTATGATAACTACCTACAATCAGATTGTGGAAGGCCTGTTTCAGCCTTGGGTAAAAGTTATGGACTGCCTGAGTGAAATGGAAAACGGTGAGCGTGTAGAAGTACTTAAAGATGCGCAAAAGAAACTCAAGTTTGGCGCTATTGCAGCATGGAAGGATGGTAGCCTGTATGCCCTGGTTTATTCCCACCACGATGATGCAGCACAAGAAACTGAAAATGAGATAGATTTGACCTTGGTTGGCGACCGTATTGCCAGCGTTTCGGCATGGAGCGTCGATGAACTGTTGCTCGATAAGGATCATGGGGTTTATATTCATCAATTATATAAAGATATTGAAGAAGCTGGCATCGCACCCAAGGAGACCAAATTTTATTTGCAGCGCAACATAGCACGCCGCTACGGTGAAGAAAACCTGGAAGCAACAACAGCCGTTATCAAAAATAACATGGAAAAATACCAAGCGATGGGGGAGATGCATCACGTGAAATTTGGAGAGTTTGTGGAAACCCAAAACGGTAAATTAAACATGAATCTCCATTTAAACGGTAGCGGTTTCCGGTTTATTAAGCTTACACCTATTCAATAATATTATAAAAAATAAGGTTGAAATTATAAATAAATCATATTAGATAATTTACAAAATGAAAAAAACAGTATTTACTATTTTCGCATTACTGGGGTATTTTTGCGGCAATGCGCAAAACCCCATTATTTCGCAACGTTATACTGCCGATCCGGTGGGTATAGAGTACAATGGTCGTTTGTATTTATATACTTCGCACGATATCGACGGGCAAAAGCGTTACTGGATGAACGATATTACTTGCCTTTCTACCGACGACATGCAAAACTGGACGGACCATGGCGAAGTGCTGAAAGCACCGGAGGATATGCCTTGGGTTACCCAGGCTTGGGCGCCAACAATTGTTGAGCGTAATGATACCTTTTATTTATACACCGGCGATGGAAACCGCAGCATAAGTGTGGCGGTGTGCGATTCGCCAACGGGTCATTTTAAAGGACATGGCGGAAAATCGCTCATCACAAAGGAGTTGGAAAACGCCAATGTGGAGTGGTGTTTTGACCCTACCGTATTTATTGACGAAGATGGTCAGGCTTACTGCGTATTTGGTGGAGGTCCTGCTAAATTTCCCGAAGGAGGCACCCGTCCTAAAAATGCCCGTATCATTAAACTAGGCAATGATTTAACCAGTACCCACGGACCTGCCATTACCATTGATGCCCCAGGGTTTTACGAAGGTGGTTACATTCATTATAATATAGTAAACGGAAAAAAACATTACTATTTCTCCTATTTTAATACTGGAAGCCGTGGTATGAATATCGATTATATGATGAGCGATAATCCTTTAAGTGGATGGGAATATAAAGGAACTGTGCTTGAGCAGCCAAAAGATAATTTTAATAACTCACATGCCAGTATTTTTCCGTTTAAAAACAAATGGTATATGGCCTACCATACCCGTAAAATTGCTACCGATAGGGGTGTTGATGCTATGAGGCAGCGTTCAGTTTGTATCGATGAGCTGCATTATAACGAGGATGGCACCATCCAGCCCCTAATAACTACCCGCAAGGGCCCTGAGCAGATTAAAAACCTAAATCCATACTTGATTAATCAGGCCGAAACCATGGCGGCACAGTCGTATATGTTACCCGGTATCGAAACAGATTCGTGTTTTGACAAAGGAAATAGTAGAATGGTTACTGAAATAAGCAACGGTGATTGGATTAAGATAAGCGGCGTTGACTTTAACAAGGGAACTAAAAGGTTTAGCGCCCGTGTAGCTGCGGCTAACGAAGGGACTATAGAAATCAGACTTGATGGTGATTCGGGCAAAATAGTAGGTGTTTGTAATGTTAAGTCAACTGGCGGCTTAAATAAATGGAAAACACAAAAATGTAAAATCGATAATATTTCCGGAACACACGATCTTTACCTGAAATTTACAGGAGAAAATGAAGAACTGTTCAATCTGAATTGGTGGAAGTTTACAGCTAAATAGAAATAGCTTATTGGTGTTTTACCTCTATTATTCCACGTAAAAACGGCGAAGCCGTTTAAAGTCGCACTTCAAGTGCGACTCAAATTCGTGTAATTCGTGGACGAAAAATAATTGCGTAGCAATTAGGCAGTGCAAAGAAATAGATGATGTTTTTCGTGCAGCTCCCGATGCATTGGGGACAAGAAAGCCTGTCCGGCGACAGACGGGTAAGAGCCTCCCGTAATGTATGAATAGTAATTAGAACCCTTCGGCCTGCCTGTCAGCAGACAGAGGTTCAACTTTTTATTGGCATAGGTATGTATCTACTTGCTGGCCTCAAAAAATTAAAAAAATGGTAAAATACAATTTTGTAAAAAAAACGGTAGGAATAGCGCTTGGCCTTCTATCCTTTTTATATGCCGAATCACAGGTTACGCTATCCACTGATTTTACCAGTGAAAGCTATAAAAAAGCAGCGCTGCACGATATATGGAAAACAGCGAATCGCATAAGCCCTGAAACTGGTGCAGGTGTAAAGACAGGGATGGAGGTTAATCTCATCCGAATGATTGGTGGAATTATGAAAACTGTAGATGGGGTTAGGGTACCATATCTTGAGTACGACCCGGTAACTTACAATGAAACCACAGAAGAGTATGTTTATAATTGGACACCTTTGATAACGCGTTTAAACCATATTGTAAATTCAAACACTAAAATCCATCAACTGGTGCTCGATCAGGTACCATGGGCGTTTCAGCATGGGTATACATTTATCCCCAAAGGAACCCGTGATAACATTAACTTCCGTGAGGATGAGCAAATTTCTTCCTATGGAAACTCTTTGCCTCCGTTCGACAAGGTGGCGTATCACGATTTTATTAAAGCGCTTATTCAAAAGTTGGTGGATACCTATGGTCTGGAAGAAGTGGGATCTTGGCGTTTTAGGGTAGGGTCAGAGATTGAAACACCGGATCATTGGTTTGGTACAAAACAAGATTTTATAGACCATTTTGCAAATACAGAAAAAGCGGTTCGTGCTATTTTGCCAGACGCAGAAGTAGGGGTGCATACCCGCGATCCCGGATTTAATTATAAAAATGGTACCGTACTCAATTATAAAGGTGAACCTTTCGCATCCTTTGCCAAGGACTTAATAGAATACTGTTATGATAACGATGTGAGATATGATTTTTGGGGTATATCGGACTATGTGCTCATAAACGGTGCTACACAACGGGATATATCGGTTAAATACGAAAAATTGTTTGCTCCAATGATCACTCATCCCAAATGGAATACCAACGCTACGCTCGATATGATGGAATACAATGTGGTAATAACTATGGCTGCAGATGATGGGCGAGGTTACCTTAATTGTGCAACTTCACATGCCGATTTAGTTAATATTGGATTTTCGGATATG
>JAGXIP010000178.1 GCA_024635585.1 Saccharicrinis sp.
CTATCGACACTTGGATTAAAAGAGAAGCCAATATATTCCATAGCCTTAGCTTTGCCATTCAATTGGACACGCAAAAAAAATACTACCTTGCTAATAAATAGGTCATATTATACATTCCATAAAAGAACCTGAGCTGTAACATCGGTTTTAATAAATCTTTGGCTAACTTGTATTGCGTAATTATTACCTTATATTGCGTATAATTTTTAAACGAGATATAGCTAAAAAAAATAAGTTATTTAATGAGTATTGAGATGAAAAATATTTTAATAGGAGAGGGTCTGGGTAAAATCCTTTTTGGAATGACCCGCGACGAAGTAAAAAAAATATGGGGACAACCCGATGAAATTGATTCCTACACCAGTAGCGAATTAGAAAACGACAACACCGAAGCCTATCATTACGATGAGCATGAAGTGTCTTTGTCGTTTGATGAGCTTGATGATTGGCGCTTAAACACCATTGCTGTTAGCGATCCAGAGGTTGTTTTGGAAGGCCTTAAGCTAATTGGTAGTTCCGATGACGAGTTGCTTGCGAAAATATCGGTATTGGATATCGGCGAATACGAGAGAGAGGATATTTCCTCGCCTGAAATACCTGATCACGAAGTAATATCGTTTTATGATGTAAACCTTAATTTTTGGCTCGAAAATGGTGTGGTCACCGAAATCCAATTCGATCCTATTTGGGATGATGAAGAAGAGGAGAACTAATATTCACATTTGATAATAAAACGCCACTCTGCAATTGCAAAGCGGCGTTTTTTTAGTGTGCAATGAGTAGTTAAAGGGAGGGATGCAGATCCATTGTATGTGGAACTGGCTTATGTTTTTTGACAGACTATTTGGCTCCAACAGTTAGGCCGCTAGACTAACTGAGTTGTCGCCAACTTAAAAAATTAATTATATCATGAAAAAATATTTAACACTTTTACTGCTTATCAGCCTTGGATTCTTGGCACAAGCTCAGAATCCTTCCTATACTACAAAATCCAACATCCCTTATTACTTGGATGCATCTGCTCAAACCGATGAATACATGAGTCAGCGCTGTGTGTTGGATATTTATTATCCCAAAGGTGCGCAAGGTTACGCTACCATTGTATGGTTTCACGGAGGCGGACTTACTGGGGGCAACAAAGAAATACCGGACTATCTAAAAGAAAAAGGTGTTTGTGTGGTTGCTCCAAATTATCGTCTTAACCCAAAAGTACATGCTCCTAAATACATTGAGGATGCAGCAGCGGCAGTGGCATGGGTATTTAATAATATTGCGAATTATGGTGGCGATCCATCTTTGATATTTGTTTCGGGCCATTCGGCTGGAGGATATTTGGCCAGCATGGTGGGTTTGGATAAGCGTTGGTTGAATGTTCATGAAATTGATGCCAATAAAATTGCCGGATTGATTCCATTCAGTGGTCACACTATCACCCATTTTACTATTCGAAAAGAGAGGGGTATCCCGGGAACACAGCCAATTGTAGATGAGATGGCTCCCCTTTTCCATGTACGTGCTGATGCACCTCCATTATTGCTGATTACAGGCGACCGGGAGCTGGAGATGATGGGCAGATACGAAGAAAATGCTTATATGATGCGTATGATGAAAGTTGCAGGACATAAGCAAACCAAGCTTTTGGAACTCGATGGTTACGATCATGGCATGGTGGAACCAGCCTTACCGTTATTGCTTAAAGAAGTAAACAGGATTGTGAAGGAAAAGAAAGGGGAATAGGGAAGGTTGAAAATTCTATTGTTTTTTGCGCAAGAGTTTTTTTAATGGAAAGGCTCCCAACTACCCCGTCTGTTATTTTCGTGCCTCAATAACATCCACCTTCCGAATGCGAGTTCGGAACGGGCTCTCCTTTTTTAAGGAGGGGAATCGTTGTGCGTGGCATTTTTTTTAGTATGTGATGTTATCCCGCTGTAAATTACCCTTCTTTTTAAATGTGTAACTGTGGTGGTTTCGCTGAATAAAACAATTTTACAATCAACGACGGTTCTTCCCTTTCCCTTTTTTGAGGGGAAGGGGAAGTACCATACCGCAGGTATGGGGATGGGGATTAATAATTTCCACCCATCCACCAACGTGCATCTTTAGAAAACTATACATCCGTTTTTAACCTTTCGCGGCGACTAAAGAAAAAGTCGGATTCGCGGTCGGCACTTTCGTCGCTGTCTGAGCCATGTATGGCGTTGCGGGTCTTGCTCGTGGCAAACATCTTCCTAATAGTGCCTTCTGCGGCCTCACCGGGGTCTGTGGCACCAATCAGGTAGCGGAAATCGGCCACTGCATTTTCTTTGGTGAGAATGGCTGCCGTAATTGGCCCTGACGACATAAAATCTGTTAGATCGTCAAAAAAAGGTTTGCCTTTGTGCTCTGCATAAAACTCTTCGGCCTCGTGCTTTTCAAGCTTTAGTGTTTTAATAGCTGCAAATCGGTATCCAGACTCTTCTATTTTATGCAAAATAGCACCCAGTTTACCGTTTTTAACAGCAAATGGTTTAATAATTGTTAATGTTTTATTTCCTGCCATATAATGTTTTTTTAATGTTGTTGGTTTGTATTGGTGTTATTTTTCCAGTCTTTGGCCTTTTTTTGCAAAGACTATGTAAACGATGATAATATTAGCAATAATTTGAACATAGTCAAAATTCGTTTGTCAATATTTAGCTATCTTTGCCGTATGACAGATAGTTTATTAAGAGATTCCTTTAAACAGCTCATTGAAGCTTCCAATAATATAATTATTGTTCCGCATTTAAATCCCGATGGCGATGCAATGGGAGCTTCGTTAGGTTTAAATCATGTATTAAAACAGTTGAACAAAGAGGTGCATGTAATTACACCCACTGCGTACCCCCTTTTTCTTTCGTGGATGGAGGGTACCGCTGAAGCAGTTAATTATGAACAGAACGCTTCTTTGTCAGTAGCCTTATTAGCCAAAGCTGATTTGTTAATATTTGTTGATTTTAATTGTTTAAAGCGTGCAGGCAAACTGGAGAATGAGATTCTCAAACTCAATGTTAAAAAGGTGATGATAGATCATCATCCTTATCCCGACCCTATAGCGGATGTGATGATTTCAGTGCCTTCCTGTTCTTCTACCTGTGAATTAATTTATCATGTAATCAATAAGATAGGATGGAACAACTACGTTAATACGAATGCCGCGGAGTGTTTTTATACTGGAATAATGACGGATACGGGATCCTTAAGCTATAACTCGTCTAATCCCGAAACCTATAGAATGGTGGCCGGGCTGTTGGAGAAGAATATTGATAAGGATAAAATTCATCAATTGGTATTTCATAGTAACTCGTTCAGTAGAATGAAGTTATTGGGTCATGTGTTGGGCAGTAAGCTATTTTTAATGCCAGAAGAAGGAGCTGCTTATATGTGGTTGGATAAGAACGAACTGCAAAAACACAATTTTAAACCCGGCGATACCGAGGGCTTTGTAAATTACCCACTGAGTATTGAAGGTATAAATATTTCTGCCTTTTTTATGGAGCAAGACGATAAAATAAAGTGCTCTTTCCGCTCAAGGGGCAGTTTCCCAGTAAACAAGTTTTCCGAACTTCACTTTTCGGGCGGTGGACATCAAAACGCGGCTGGAGGCGAATCTACCTCTTCGTTAATAGAAAGTGTTGAGAAGTTTATAACTCAATTGCCTATTTTTTACAATAAATTTAAAAATAATGATATTTAGATACAGCTTTATAATAGTGCTTTTATTGCTTACTTCGGTAGCATGTAAAATTCAAAACAAAGATAAATCAGCAAAACGAGAGATAACGGATGAAGAACTTATTTCAGTAAATCGTTACATGGTGGGCAAAGACGCATCTATTATTAAGGATTATGCCTTGAAAAACAATTTTGAGATGCTAGAAACAGAAACTGGCCTTTGGTATCAAATAGATAAAGTAGGCGATGGAGACCTCGCAAGTAAGGGAGATATAGTAAAGATAGCTTACGATATTTACCTGCTCGATGGTACACATTGTTATAGCTCCGACTCGCTTGGTTATAAGTCATTTAAAGTGGGGCAGGGTGGTGTCGAAAACGGTTTGGAAGAGGGAATACTGTTGATGCAAAAAGGTAGCAAAGCCACATTTATCATGCCACCACACAGAGCACACGGTTTGGTGGGGGATGATGATAAAATACCGGGTAGGTCAATCCTGTTGTATAAAGTAGAACTGATTGATTTGAAAAAAAACAAATAATAGGACGGTATTTTTGAATGGATGCAATAAAACATTTACTTTGCGTTTTGAATAACTAAAAGTCACAAATTACTAGAAATAATATAATGATAAAATTAACAATAAAGTTGCTGTGCTTGCTTATGGTGGTACTTGCCGTTAGTTGCGATACCCAAAAAATTGAAACTTCGCGACAGCTTTTGGCCAAAGAACAAGAAAGGTTAAATGCCTTTTTAAATTCAGTTCCAGCCGATACAATCGATGGTATGCCTAACGATCTAACCGTTAAGGAACTTTGGACGGTGCAGGCAGTAGATACGGTGGATAAATCACGAGAATCGGGATTGATTTACTTTGAAAATGTAACTGGCACGGGTGAGCCAGTTACCTATGGAAAAGAAGTAGGTTATCGCTATTATAAATGGGTGATTGCGGAGGATGAAAATGGTGAGGTAGGCATGTATCCGAGTGCTTCAAACTATCAATCTAAAGATGCTAATTATTTTGTATCTGTGCCTGATGGGGCAGCTACGGGTGCGCCTGCCGGAGTTCAAATTGCTGTAGAGTATATGCGTAAGTACGGAAAAAGCAAGGTTGTTGTTCCTTCTACGATGGATGATGGGAGCTACCGGACCGCCGTTTACGATATCGAAATAACCTACTTAAAGTAGATAATTTGAAAATATAATTGTACAAAAAGCCCGAAGATATTTTCTTCGGGCTTTTTGTATTAAGCTAATTGCGTAATTCAATATTTCGGTATGTTTTTGTAACTATCTGAATGTTAGAGTTTTTTGATTGGTTATGCAATTTATGCTAACACGTTGATAATATTGGTTTGCAAATAAGTCTAATGTCTATTATCTAAAATCTAACGATCTATTGTAATTAAAACGAATAGGTCAATCCTGCGCCAAATAGCTGTTTCACCTGAATTTTCGGACCTTGGTCATCACCTGCGTCATTCACGTAATGCACATCATCGTCATACACTAAATTGGTAGTGAAAATAGCGTTTAAATATTTGTTTACCTTCATTTCGAATCCAACTTCCCAGTCCACGTCAATATTTTCTGGGTTCTTCGTATAGCTCGAGAATAAATCCAAACGGGTGTAAA
>JAGXIP010000179.1 GCA_024635585.1 Saccharicrinis sp.
CGGACCCACCATTAATATGGTTATGGTATTATTGGCCGTAAATACATTCACAATGCAGGTGAGGAAGGCCAGACTGTATTCGGCTCCTTTTTTAGTTTTAGTTTTTTTTGCGATAACGCGGATAATATAATCGATGCCCCCATTGTATTTGATTATCTCGACCATGCCGCCTACTAATATCGAAATAATGATTATCTCCGACATGCTGTCGATACCGTTACCAATAGAATTTACCATGCCCCAAAAGTCGAAGCTGCCGATGGATAATCCTATCCCTCCGGCTAGCACAGAACCTATCAAGAGCACCAAAAACACGTTTGTACCAGCTAGTGCCGCGATGATAACAAATAAATAGGGTAATATTTTTAGCCACTGATAGTCCATAACTTCGTCATAAGGAATGGCAATTTGTTCTTTGCTTATGAACAGGTAAATAATAAAGGTGAGCACAGCAGCAGGAAATACAATGACGAAATTCATTTTAAACTTATCCTTCATTCGGCAGCCTTGCGTTCGGGTGGCAGCAATGGTAGTGTCAGAAATAAAGGAAAGATTGTCGCCAAACATGGCACCTCCTATTACAGCGCCCAGTACCAAAGGGGCTTGTATGCCTGTTTGCTCGGCAATGCCCATGGCTACCGGTGTAAGTGCTACAACCGTACCCAAGGAAGTTCCCACAGAAAGAGATATAAAACAGCCGATTACAAAAATACCTGCAATTAAAATGTTGGCGGTCAATAGGTTTATTCCAATGTTTACGGTTGCATCCACCGCACCCATGGATTTGGCCAGGTTGGCAAAAACACCGGCCAAAATAAAAATAAGGCACATCATCATAATGCCCGAATTCCCCATCCCTTTAAGGTAAGTTTCTGTACGTTCTTTAAATTTTCGTTTGGTGTTCATAGCCAAGGCTACCACCGAAGCCACCAAAAATGAAACCGGGACAGGCATCTTGTAAAAATCGCCAGCAATAACTGAAGAAACCAGATAAAGCATTAAAAATACTATTACGGGCACCAAAGCTAAGACTGGACGTTTTAGCGGATTGCTTTTCATTATTTTTTTTGCAAAGAAAGCTCTTTTGATCGAGTAGATAAAACCATTGTTTGCCCTATTGAAAAAATATTTTTTTAGTTACTATCTAACTCATCGTCTTTTAGGTGAAAGAAATAGTAGATGAATACCATCGATTGTGTTTCTGTAGTATAGATTACTTTATCTGCATATTTCTTAAAGTAAAAATTTAAAATTTGATGTGGAGTCCTGTGTGGTATGAAAATGTTGGAAAAAAACTTCCTTCTGTTGTTCCGTCTTTAATCTCCGTATCACCACTTAAGTTTAAAAAGATATTTTTATGTATTTTAACTAGGGCTCCTGCTCCTGCTGAAAAAAGAATAATTCCGCCGGATCGTTCTCTCTCGGTGAGTACGTTTATTCCCAAGTTAAATTTAGGCTGAATAATTTTTGAAGGAAAAATATATTCCAACAGTATAGGAATCCGATAAAGCTTTGTTTTGTACTGAAATGTAGTATTCTCATAGTAATTAAAATCTTTAAAGGTTGGTTCAGAGATTAGGAATCCAGTTTTAAAATATAAGTTCTCGTTTGCACGGGGAAGCCAAAAATAAACAAAGCCTCCATACGATTTAGAATAAACTTTATCGTGCCGATAATAAATACCTCCATAAACTAGCTCAATGCGGATTTTAAATTTATTCTTTGGCTTATTGAATACAATACATTCGACACTGTCGCATACCAAGTTGTGATAATCCTTGGTTAAATTAATGAGGGCTTTATAATCTGGTTTTTTGATGTTTCTAATTTTGGTATTTAATTGCGGTTGATCGCCGAAGTAGGATTTTAGATGTCCCATATGAGAAGTTGATTCGTAAAGGTATTTGATGCCATCATTTATAACAATTTTTTCTTCGTAGGGTAACTCAACCAATGTTTGGTCATTATAGCTAATCAAATAATGAAACCCTTTGGGATCTCTGTAATAAAACAAATCTTTTACTCCATCTATAAGGTATTCAGCAAATATTTTAATGTTTCCATCTTTCTTTTCTACTTCCTTTGAAATGTAATATTTACCATTTTTAAATCTATAACTATGCACTTCAAATGGTTTGTAATCTCTAATTTGACCACTTTCTGTTTTGAATGAACAGATTTCACTGTTTTTAATATCTCCTCGAAAAACTATAGAGCCATAAAGGGTATCGTTGTTTACGGTAATGATAAAACCATCTCTTAAATCCAGTTGCGAATAACAATGAGTTGTACAGAAAAGAATCATCAGGAATAAAATACTTAAATACTTGACCATAAGTATAGATTATTTTTGAGATTAGGTGTGAATGAAGATTTAAAAGTATAAAATAACTGTTAAATGTATATTGATGTTTTATTTTAATTCAATCACCATGGCCTTTTTTGCCTTGATGCTTATAGTTTTTAAATATAATAGTTTTCGTCCGGATATAATGTTTGTTCCTTGCGAAAAGCCGCCTATGATTTCTTTAAACCTTTTTGTGTCTATTTTGTTGTTTCCTTTGGCATTGTTATTCAGAACAACCATTACAGTTTGATTAGCTGTATATCTAAAATAAACATAGATGCCATCCTGAGGGATAAAATGAACTGTTTTTCCGTATTTTAAGGCTTCGGACTGTTTACGGTAGTTAAGCAGCTTTTTAATATGATTGAATACTTTGTTTTGTTCCTTTGTTCGTCCTTTTTGCGTAAATGCATTTGTGGTATCCGATTCCCATCCGCCCGGAAAATCCAAGCGTATTTTATCGTGGCCGTCCCAACCGTTGCCATCCATCAACAGTTCTGTTCCGTAATAAATTTGCAATATACCCCTTGTGGTTGCTGCATAGGTGAGCGCCATCTTTAATTTAGCGATATCATTACCTAGCATGTGAAATATCCTACCTTCGTCATGGTTATCGGGAAAAACCATTAGGTTCATTGGGTTTGGGTACAGATGGTCGTTGGCCAAAGCGTTGTATAAACGAGCCATACCGGTAGTCCAACCTTCGGACTCGTTAAATGCATGCTTGATGGCCTCTTGTAGTGGGAAATCCATAATGCTTGGCAAATGCGAATTGTACCCGTCCTTGCAGGGGAAATCCTTTTGCCAGTAACACAGTTTGGAAGCTTCGTTAATCCAACACTCACCCACGATATTGAAATTAGGATACTCCTTTAAAATCCGTTGAGTCCAATGAGCCAAGCTCCATTTGTTGGAGTAGGGGAAGGTATCCATTCGTATGCCTTGCAGTCCGGCAAATTCAATCCACCAGATACTGTTTTGTGTCATGTAGTTAAACAGTAGGGGATTTTCGAGGTTCATGTCGGGCATGGTGGTGTCGAACCAACCTTTCTGCAAAAGATGTTTGTCGCTCTCTGAAGCATAGGGGTCGGATATAACACCCAAGCGGTTGTTAGAGCGCGTAAACTCGGGCCATTGATTTATCCAGCTAAACATGGGCAAATCGTTTATCCACCAATGGTAACTGCCGCAGTGGTTAAAAACCATATCCATGATTATTTTTATGCCACGTTTGTTGCATTCATGGCTCAAACGTTTAAAATCTTCGTTGCTACCCATGCGGCCATCTATTTTATAAAAATCAGTTATGGTGTAACCATGATATGATGCCGCGGGTTGGTTGTTTTCCATTACAGGGGTGAGCCAGATGGCCGTATAACCCATTTCCTGTATGTAATTTAAATGCTTTAAAATGCCATGTAAATCGCCTCCGTGCCGGCCGTAGGGTGCGTTTCTATTTACGCTTTCGCGCATTCCGTCTATATGGTCAATTTGAGGCTTGCCATTGGCAAACCTATCCGGCATAATTAAATAGATGGCATCGCCCGAGTCAAAACCTTTGCGCAACGCCGAGCCTGATTCTCTGTTTAATAAAGGATAATCGTAGGTGCAAATCGGCATTCCCTGAATGGTAAAAAGCAGGTGCACAATACCCGCCACTGCTTCTTCGTCAATAAGTATATCCAGAAACAGGTAATTTGGGTTCTCTACTTTGGTTATTTTTTGAAGACTAACGCCTGGGTAATCAATACTAACGCGGGCATGTGTTATTTGTGGGCCATAAACTAATAATTGCAGGGCAGTTGAATTCATGCCTATCCACCAATTCCCTGGTTCGATGCGATGTATGGGAGATTGTATGTTTTGAGATGTGTTTTGTTGAAACATAAATGATGCAAATGTTAAAATCAGGAGATCTAGCAGCAGGAAGCGTTTTGCTGTTCAAACTATATTTAAATTATTTCAATTCCACTTTCGGAACTGAAAGTCCTTCCGAATTCAGGAGCAATACATATTTTTTAACGTATCCCGCAGTATGTTCCAAAATGGAACTAACTAGTTTTTCTTCTAATCCAAAATGTATCATCCCGAAAGAGAACTTCTATTTTGATATTTCCATCCTCGCTTTGATAGAATATGATTTCAGATTCTTTAGCCATTATACTTTTTAAAAAAAATTAATCAATATATAGATATTTTTCGATTAACACCATTAAGGTTGATATGTGTAAGTGCTTAAACATCAATTAAGAAGAAGCTTTTAATAATGTACAAAGATTGATTTAAACAAAGAACTGCCGATTTTAAGTATCTCTTAATGGTAGAGGCTTTTATTCTATGTATAACTAACAAATATATACAATTTATCCCGGATGTAATTTACTTTATTCAAAGGCAATAAAAAAGGAGCGGTTGATCATCTGCTTGATACAAATAAACAACCGCTCCTAAAAATTTAATGCAAATATCAACTTATCGCTGAACCGTTCTGGATTGATTGGCCTCAACCGTTACCAAATTATCGTATAAATACAGTTCGATGGATTCCTTGGCATGGGAAATAATTTCCACTTCTTTGGCTGTAACCCTCACTTCTAAATCATTGCCATTAAATGCAATGCGGAAGGCATACTCTTGCCATTGCACGGGTATTTGCGGACTTAAGTAGAGCTTTTGGTCGTAGGCTCTTTTGCCTCCAAAGCCTTCTACAATCGACATCCATGTGCCGGCCATGCTGGTTATGTGCAATCCTTCGTGTACTTCGGCGTTGTAATCGTCCAAATCCAAACGGGATGTGCGCAGGTACATTTCGTAGGCCTTTTCTACCCGGCCTATTTTGGTTGCCAGTATTGAATGCACACAGGGCGACAAGGACGATTCGTGTACAGTGCGGGGCTCGTAAAAATTAAAGTTACGCTCAATTTCCTCCAACGAAAATTCATCTTCAAAAACATACATTCCTTGGAGGGTATCAGCTTGCTTGATAAAATTGGAGCGCAATATCCTGTCCCACGACCAGTGCTGGTTGATGGGGCGTTGTTTTGGATCTAAATCCGTAGCCATTAACTGCTCCTTGTCCATGAAACCATCTTGCTGCATAATCACATCCAACTCCTGGTTGTAAGGGAAATGCATATTAGCCACGATATCTTTCCAGCGCAGGGTTTCCTCACCGGATTTAAAGTTCATTTTGCTAACCAACTCTTTGTATCGCGCCAGGTTGCTTTCCTTTACAAAATCCAGCGACTCCATGGTATATTTCATGCACCAGACGGCCATTTTGTTGGTGTACCAGTTGTTGTTGATGTTGTTTTCGTATTCGTTGGGGCCAGTAACGCCCAACATTACAAATTGATTTTTAGCCTCAGAAAAAGTAATGCGCTGACTCCAAAAACGGGAGATGGCAACCAATACCTCAAGACCATATTCTTCCAAGTATTTTTCATCGCCGGTATGGCGTATGTAATTATGGATGGCAAAAGCCATGGCTCCGTTACGGTGGATTTCCATAAAGGTGATTTCCCACTCGTTATGGCACTCCTCGCCATTGGCAGTAACCATTGGGTAAAGGGCTGCCCCATCTTTAAAACCTAGTTTTTGGGCATTTTCAATTGCTTTTTGCAGATGCTTGTAACGATAGATAAGCAATTGGCGAGTAACCTTTGAAGGTGATGTCATTAAAAAAAATGGGATGCAATAGGCCTCGGTGTCCCAATAGGTTGTGCCGCCGTATTTTTCGCCTGTAAAACCTTTGGGACCTACGTTTAGTCTCTCGTCTTCTCCCGTATAGGTTTGGTTCAGATGAAAAATATTAAAGCGAATTCCTTGTTGAGCTTCTACATCGCCTTTTATTTTTATGTCGCTATGCACCCATTTGTCAGCCCACTTTTGTTTGTGGTCGGCAAATAACTGGTCAAAACCTTTATGGTGGGCGTAGGCGGCAAGTTCCACCGCATTGCTTCGGAGCGCATCCGTTGCGTAGTTTAATGATGAGGTTACACCCACAAACTTTTCCAAACATGCTGTTTCGCCCTGTTTAACATCAAACTCGATTCTATTGCCCACCCATTTGGCCAATTGGATTACCTCCGGTTTGGCAGCTATTGGTTTGCCGTTAAGCGTGGCATGGTAGCGCATGGCAAACCCGCAACGAAAATCCGATTTTTTAGTCTGCGATTCTAAATAAGCAGCACCTTCAGAAGCATTAACATCCAAGATATTCCAAAACTTCTCGTCGTAATTGGAATCCTCGTTTTCTATGTCGCCATCAATATAGGGCGTAAAACTTACTTTTCCGGTAAAATTCAAAGGTGTTACTTCGTAGCGAATGGCGCCATTTTCGGTGTCGGCCATGCTTACAAAACGCTGTGCTTTTACGTGAATTTTTTTGTTGCCATCTAAAGTTGCATCAAATTCACGTTGCAAGTAACCCTCTTTCATGTTAAGGGTGCGCACAAAATTTTCAACTTTGCATTTGTTTAAGTCAACTTCTTCTTTGTCGATATGCACATTGATGCCTATCCAGTTCGGCGAGTTGAGTACTTTGGCAAAATACTCCGGGTAGCCGTTTTTCCACCAGCCTACTCTGGTTTTATCGGGATAGTAAACGCCGGCTACGTAACTTCCTTGCAGGCTTGGACCCGAATATTTTTCTTCGAAATTGGCACGTTGCCCCATCTTACCGTTTCCGATACTAAAAATACTTTCAGAAGCTTGGTGGTTGGCGGTGTCGAAACCTTCTTCTATCACGCACCACTCATCGGGTTTCAAATATTTTTTCATATTTTTAAAATTAGTATCAAGATATTAGTATCAAGTATCAAGATGAATGAACTAGTAAATTAGATTACTAACCTCAACTTGAATCTTCTTAAACTTTATCATGATAGTTATATCTGTTTTTTATTTTCGCTCAATAATACTAATGGCATATCCGCCTCCAGGGGCGCAAAATTGGCTCAGTTTAGTTTTATTATTCACCTTTATTTGCTTAATCTCATATGCTTTAGGATTGTTTTTGTAATGAGCATCTTTTTTATCACTATAAATAGTAGCGATATACTTTTTGCCAGGTGTAAGAAAATCCAGATTTATATTTGATGTGCGGGCTTCTTCGTCGTTGGTACGTCCCACAAACCAATTGTCGGCACCTTTTTGTTTGCGTGCATAGGTAATATAATCGCCCGGTTCGGCTTCCAATACCTTGGTGTCGTCCCAATCTACTGGCACATCTTTAATAAACTGAAAAGCATCCAGGTATTTATTATAAGTTTCGGGCAAATCGGCAGCCATTTGTAAGGGGCTATACATGGTTACGTACAGTGCCAATTGACGGGCAAGGGTGCTGCGTACGTAGGAGTTGTTGTTAGGATTGTACTTGCTGATATCGGTTTCGAATATACCGGGAGTATAATCCATAGGGCCACCGATTAATCGGGTAAAGGGCAATATAGTGGTATGATCGGGATTGTTACCACCAAAGGACTCATATTCGGTGCCCCGGGCCGATTCGTTACAGATGAGGTTGGGATACGTACGACACAAGCCTGTTGGGCGCACCGCTTCGTGCGCATTAACCATGATTTTGTAATCGGCAGCTTTTTTTATGGCATATAGATAGTGATTTACCATCCATTGGCCATAATGCGTTTCGCCACGGGGGATGATATCACCAACGTAACCGCTTTTTACCGAATTATAGCCATTATCTACCATAAATTGATAAGCTTGATCCATATGGCGTTCATAGTTGCGCACGGCGCCCGAGGTTTCGTGATGCATCATCATACGAACACCTTTACTTTTGGCATAACTATGCAGTTCTTCCACATCAAAATCGGGGTAGGGGGTAACAAAGTCAAACACATAATCTTTCGATTTGCCAAACCAATCTTCCCATCCTTCGTTCCAACCCTCAACAAGTACAGCATCAAAACCATGCTTGGCAGCAAAGTCGATATAAGTTTTAACGTGGGCTGTGTTGGCCGCATGGGTATCGTTGGGTTTTACTTTCGAGTAATCCGTTTCGCCAAGTTTTACACTGGGTATATCGGCGTAGGCCCAACTGCTCTTTCCTGTAATCATCTCCCACCAAACACCCACGTATTTTACAGGTGTTATCCATGAGGTGCTTTCGTAGGCACAAGGCTCGTTGAGGTTAAGGGTGATATTCGACATCAGAATGTCGGCAGCATCTTTGCTGGCGATAACGGTACGCCAAGGCGTATGGCACGGTGCCTGCATATATGCTTTGTTGCCGATGGCATCGGGCGTTAGGTACGATTCGAAAATCATATTCTTGTCATCCAATTCCAAATGCATACAGGAATATTCAACAAGGGCTGCTTCGTGCAGGTTGATGTACAATCCATCGTCTGTTTTCATCATCAGCGAGGTCTGTACCCCGGTTTCAGAGAAAGATGTTTGCGAGGCATTGGGGGTGATGGCTTCTTTCATCAAGCCCCTTATCTCAGATAGTTTTGAGGTTTGATAAGAATACTCCTGTGTATCAAAATCACCGGGAATCCAAAAAGCTTTGTGATCGCCGGCCATCGCAAATTGAGTTCTCTCTTCCTTTATCACAAAATAAATTAGCTCATCCTGTTCGGGAAATTCATAGCGGAAACCCAATCCATCGTTGAACAAACGAAAGCGGATAAGTATAGAACGTTGGCTTGTGCTTTGTGTTAAGGTAACGGCCATTTCATTATAATGATTTCGGATTTCCTTTACCTCACCCCAAACAGGCTTCCAGGTTTCATCAAAGGTGGATTTATCGGTTTTGGTCAGCTCAAAACCATCCAATAACGACTCGGCATCCTTAAGTTCCAACCCCAGTTTGCTCTCTTTAATAATTGCCTTTTCGTTTAATTGAAGTTGGTAAACGGGAATTCCATCTTTCACTTCAAAATCCAGTTTGAACTTTCCGTTAGGTGATTTTAATTCCTCCGCAAAAGTACTGACGGATAGCAATACTATTAAAAGGAATAACAATTGCTTCTTCATAATTGAATGTTTTTGTTGGTTTTCGGTATAAACACTTCGTTACATTTTGGTAACTATCTGAGTATTGCAGATTGTTCTAGGTCATGAGACTCTTGTTGGTGAACTGATAATCTGGCGTTTGTAAATGAGTCTAATGTCTAATATCTAACGATCTATAATGTTGCAAACACTTATTTATCATTTAACGCATATAGTTTTTCCATATTCATTTGGTGCAAGCCATCTACAACTAAATGTGCTTTGCCCAAAATGTCTACATTTCCAATACCAATGCATTTCATACCTCCAGCTAGCGCTGCCTCCACACCTGCTTCTGCATCTTCAAAAACCACACAATTTTCAGGTTGAACATCCAAGGCTTGTGCACCTTTTAAAAACACTTCGGGGTCAGGTTTTGCCTTGCTCACTTTTGTGCCGTCGATGATCGCCTCAAAATAAGGGGTCAATTTCAAACGTTCCAAGATGGTCATGGCATTTTTACTGGCCGAGCCTAAAGCTATTTTAATACCTTCTTTTTTTAGGGTTTCTAAAAATTGTTTCGTTCCCGGCAAGATTTCTTCGGGTCCCATTTTTAGAATATAGGTCAAATAATTTTCGTTTTTCTTAGCGGCCATGGCCAGTTTTTCATCCTCACTTTTTTCAATTTTACCTATTGAAAGCAGTATGTCCAAAGAGGTCATCCTACTAACGCCTTTTAGTCGCTCGTTGTCTTCTAGGGTAAATTCAAAGCCCATTTCGTCGGCCAGCTCTTTCCAGGCTATATAATGAAATTTTGCGGTGTCCACGATAACCCCGTCCAAATCAAAAATACACGCTTTTATTTTTGTCATGTTGTGATGTTTTTAAATTTGATAATAACGCCGTATTTGGCATTTTCTTATAGCCACAGTTATGCTTCGGCTTCTGCTGACTTTATAAACGAAACCGAAATTGCGCCTAAAATCATAATGATACCGGCTAACACAAGGATGTAAACTCCATTGTTACCAAAAAATGTGCGCAATATAGGGCCACCAATAATGCCGCTTAATATTTGAGGTATTACAACCGTAAGATTAAAAAGTCCCATGTAAATACCTATTCTTTTAGGTGGTAGCACGCCCGATAAAATGGCGTAAGGCATAGATAATATGGCGGCCCATGCCATGCCAATACCTACCATGGGTATTAATAGATAATATTGATTGGTAAAGAAATAGATAGCTATAAAACTTAAGCCCCCCAATAAAAGAGAACCTCCATAAATAGTTTTACGACTGGTTAGGGAAATTAATTTTGGAATGAGGATAGAATAGAGTGCGGCCACTAAACTGTATGCCGCAAAACAGATGCCTACCCAGTTTCCAGCTTCATCAAAAGCCTCACGTAATGCCATATTGGTGTTTTCGCTGGCATTATAATCAACAGGAACACCAAAATAATGTTGGGATATGGCTGTGGTTGAATAAACCCACAATAAAAAAAGCGGGAACCACGAGAAAAACTGAACAATAGAAAGTTGGCGCATCACCTTGGGTGTAGTTTTTAACAATTGCCAAATGCTTTCTTTCCTTTCTTTGTCTTCGCTTGTGATATTTTTATAAGCTTCATATTCCTCGGGCGGATATTCTTTTGTTTTCAGAACTGTAACCAATACGCTCAGTAGCAATAAGGCTCCGCCAATGTAGAACGACCATATTACCGAAGGAGCTACTGTGCCTGCTTCGCCCACGTTGGATATGCCAAAGGAGGTGAGTACAAAAGGTAAGGCAGAGCCTATCACTGCACCAAAGTTAATTAAAAAACTCTGCACGGAATAGCCCACGTTACGTTGTTCGTCGGGTGTCATGTCGGCTACTAAAGCCCTAAAAGGTTGAAAGGTAACATTGAATGACCCGTCCATTAGTGCCAACATTACTACACCAAAAGCCAGTGCGGCAACTCCTCCGGCCTTAAATACCAAGGGGGCGTTGGGCATAAAAAACATGGCTATCATCGAAACCAAGGCGCCACCTAAAATATAGGGCGTACGGCGACCAATACGGGTCCAGGTTTTATCGCTGGCGGCACCTACAATAGGTTGTACCATCAAGCCCATTATAGGAGCTACTAACCAAAAAAAGGATAAATTGTGCGGGTCGGCACCCAAACTGGTTAAAATTCTGCTGGCATTGGCGTTTTGCAGGGCAAAGCCAAATTGAACTCCCAGGAAACCAAAACTTAGGTTCCATATTTGCCAAAAGGATAATCGCGGCATTTTCTTCATAAAGCAAAATGAATTACATGATTAATGTGAATATCTAATCAGGATACCCCATGTAACATAACAAATACGATAAAAACCGTATTGCTTGTTTTGTGCCAAGATAAAAAATGATTTGTAAGTTCCGGAAAGGGAATCAGGTAAGTTATTCTATTTTAACCTATAATAACAGACATCTCATTGCGAGATGAAGGCAAACATAAGTGTTAAATCGTGTCCAATGATTTAAAATCCTGACAAATATACAATATAAACAGTAATTAACTAAAGGGTTATGGCTTGATAAGAGTTAATGGAAATTTGTTTTTATTGGTTCTTGGCATATTGCAACCGTTTGCAGTAAGCGTAAATGGTAGATAAAAAAAATGAAAATAGTTGAAAGTTTTTTTGCTGGAAGTTTTGCAATCGATTGCAGGATAGGGGGGGAGGCCCATAACCACCCCGTCTTTTTTAAGGCGGGGAATCCGTTGCACCTATCTATACTTTATTCTATTCCGTTGCATATCGGATCTCATTTTTAATAGATTGTAAACTTATCAGGTGCATGGGTCTTATTATACTAAGATTCTCCCTTTTTTACTCACGGGGTGACTATTTACATCATGCCTATAGTCACCCCGTGAGTTGTTGTGCATAGGGCTTTAATCCCTCATTTTAGTGGTTGATTCTCTTATCCGTAAAACGGGGGTAAGTATTTTAGTTTGTGGAATATGTACTTCATCTTTGCTCTCTATTTGTTTCATAAGTAGTTGCACCGCTTCTTTACCCATCTCACCTCCTTTTTGTTCAACCGTTGACAGGGCTGGATAAACAATAGTAGCGTTAGGGCCATCACCAAAGCCGATAACGGAGATTTGACCGGGTACTTCTATGCCGTTCTTTATCAATACCTGCATGGCAGCTATGGCGGTGGAATCATTAACGGCAAAAATGCCGTCTATTTGGTTGGCCATTTGAAGTATCTTTCCGGCGTTGGCATACACTTCATCTTGGGTGTCGCATTTTAATACCAGTTTTGGATCGAAAGCTATGCCATTTTCTTTAAGCGCATCTCTGTAACCCTCCATGCGCCTCTGGCCAATCAACAGGTTTTGGGGGCCGGCCAGATGAAGAATTTTTCGACATCCTATGGCCATTAAATGATGTGTGGCAATTTTTGCTCCGGCAATATCATCGATAAGCACTTTATCAGCTTCAATACTTTCTGGCGCCCTGTCGAAAAAAACAACGGGAATACCTTGGTCTATGATGCTTTGAATATGATCTAAATTGTAGGTTGTTTTACTTAGCGATATTAATATGCCATCAACACGGTTGTCAATGAGTGCTTGTGCATTAATTACTTCACGTTCATACTCCTCGTTCGATTGGCAAATCATTACGTTATAATTTGCGGCATAGGCCACTTTATCTATTCCTGCCAAAACCGACGAAAAGAAAAAATGAACCAATTCGGGCAATATAATACCTATCGTATTGGTTTTGCTTCGCCTAAGATTTAGAGCAAGGGCGTTGGGTCGATAATGAACCTTTTGGGCAAAAGTTTGAACTAATTGCTTGGTTTTTATGCTGATATCGGGATGATCCTTTAATGCCCTGGATACGGTGGATGCCGAAATGCCTAAAATTTTTGCAATGTCCTTTATCGTTACTGGTGGTGTAGCCATTAGTGTGATATATGTTATTTATATATAGCTGCTTGATTATTGTCTGTGACAAGCCAAAATTTTTCTCGCCTTACAGAATGTCGTTCCAACTTATTTTTGTCAGGAAGGAGGTTAAAAATACAATAATTGTTCATAATACTACTGTTTTTAACAATACATTATTCAACTTATTGAGAAGGACGTTTATATCTTCTATTTGTGATACTTGAATTGTCTGCTACTGGGGTAACTTTTGTGCTACAATGTAACCTTTTCTTATGGCTTTAATTCCACAGATAACTTCAATTTTTGCAATTGTGGGAGCGAAAATTTGGTCGGTTAGTGTTTTTGGTGAAAAATAAAAACATGTTTTACAACATATTGATTTTCCGCAAACGATTCCGCAAACGATTCCGCAAACGATTGCGTTAAAAAGTGTAATAAAACTACCGCGTGATGTTAATAAATGTTTAACACTAATGGTTATTTGTGTTATGTTTGTAAAGTCCAAAGAGTAAATAAAATGTTTTGAAACAAGGTGTTATCCTTGTTAATTAGGTTATTTAGTAGCCGAACGCGGTTGCTTACAATGTTTTAAAATCTTAATTAAAATAATCATGTTTTTTAATGTTAAATCTTTAGTTTTATGATTAAATCATTTCGTTTCAGCAAAGTCATGCTGGCATTGGCAGGTTTGTTTGTGATAGCAAATGTAGCCACAGCCCAGCAGATGACTATTTCCGGTACGGTGATCGATGCCGGCATGGGTGATCCCCTTCCGGGTGTTACCGTAGCTATTAAAGGAACCACATCCGGAACTATAACTACCCCCGATGGAACCTATAGCTTAACAGCCAACAAAGGTGATGTTCTGGTATATTCATTTATCGGTTTTACGAGCCAAGAGGTTGTTGTTGGCGACCAGCAAAAAATCAATATTGAGCTTCAACCAGATGTAATTGGTATGGATGAGGTTGTGGTTATTGGTTACGGTCAGGTAAGGAAAGACGATGCAACAGGATCGGTCTTCACGGTAAAATCAGATGACTTTAATCAAGGAACAACTAGTTCACCGCAAGATTTAATCGTAGGTAAAATTGCTGGTGTACAGATCGTAAATGATGGAGGTGCTCCAGGTTCAGCATCAACAATTAGAATTCGTGGAGGTTCTTCAATGTCTGCAAGTAACGATCCATTAATTGTAATTGATGGAATGCCTTTAGATAACAAGGGAATTGATGGAATGAGTAATGTTTTAAGTTCAATTAACCCTAACGATATTGAAACCTTTACTGTATTAAAAGATGCATCAGCAACTGCTATTTACGGATCACGTGCTTCTAATGGTGTAATTCTTATTACAACTAAAAAGGGAAAAGCGGGGCAAAAAATACAAGTTACTTATGATGCTAAATTTTCAATGGGTAAAATTAAAGAGACTGTAGATGTTTTAAATGCAGAGGACTATAGAACTTTAGTCAATGAAAGAGCTGTAAACAATTCCTCAGTTAACCCTAATTTAATGGGCAAAGCATCAACTAACTGGCAAGATGAGATCTACAGAGATGCATCAGGTAATGAGCACAATGTTGGAGTTTCTGGCTCGTTAAAAGATATCCCTTTTAGAGTATCGGCTGGTTACACAGATCAGAAAGGTATTTTACAGACTTCTGAAATGGAAAGAACAACTGGAACGTTAAATATTAACCCTAGCCTTTTCAATGATTATTTAAAATTAAATGTAGGTGTAAAATTTATGGCGATTGAAAATCAATTCGCTGATAAAGGCGCCATTGGAAATGCTTTACGCATGGATCCTACACAATCTGTTTTTAATAACACGGGGATTTACGGAGGCTATACAACTTGGTTAATGAGTGATGGTTCTCGAAATGTGAATGCAACACGTAATCCTGTTGCTCAATTGCAACAAAAAGATGATAAATCAAATGTGTCAAGAGTAATCGCAGATTTTCAAGCTGATTACAAACTACATTTTCTTCCTGATTTAAAAGCAAGTATGAAAATTGGATATGACTATTCTGATAGTGATGGTGATGTAAATACTGACATGGATGCTTCATGGGTAAGAGCTTCTTCTACTGGTGTAAAAAGAGATTATACTCAAGAAAAGAAGAATGAATTAATAGATTTTTATCTTACTTATGATAAAAACATTCCATCGTTAAGTAGTAGGATAAATGTAATGGGTGGTTATGAATGGCAACATTTCTGGTCAAAATCATCAACATTCGAGGTTGACAGAAATAATGATGCTATTGAAGATTCAAAAGATGAAACAGAAAACTACTTGGTTTCATTCTTTAGTAGAGCCAACTATACTTTTATGGATAAGTACATCCTTACAGCTACAGTGCGTAAAGATGGTTCTTCAAGGTTCCATGAAGATAATAGATGGGGTACCTTCCCTTCAGCAGCTTTTGCTTGGAGAATGAGTGAAGAGTCATTCTTTAAAAATATTGAAGTTGTAAGTAATGCTAAAGTTCGATTAGGCTATGGTATTACAGGTCAGCAGGAATTAGGACAAGGAGACTATCCTTATATGGGAACTTACCGATTAAGTGATTCAAGAACAAGATATCAATTCGGTAATCAGTTTTATACTTTGCTAAGACCCGATGGATACGACGAAGGATTGCAGTGGGAAAAAACGACAACCTATAATGCAGGTATCGACTTTGGATTCTTTAATAACAGAATTAATGGTTCGATTGATATATATAAGCGAAAAACTGAAGATCTGTTAAATAAAATACCAGTACCTGCAGGAACAAACTTTACCGACTTACTGTTGACGAATGTTGGTGATTTGGAAAACAAAGGTTTCGAATTCTCTATTAATGCAATAGTAATAGATTCAAAAGATTTGTATTGGGAACTTGGATTTAACCTTGCTCATAACAAAAACAAAATTACTCGTCTAACAAATTATGATGACCCTGATTTCAAGGGTGTTGACACAGGAGATATTAGTGGTGTTGGTGTTGGTAACACTATTCAAAAACATGCAGTTGGGCATCCTTTAAATACTTTTTATGTATATGAGCAGGTATATAATAACAACAGAAAACCAATTGAAGGTCTTTATGTAGATAGAAATAAAGATGGTCAGATTACATCAGCCGATAAATACTATGCTAAAGATCCTGCACCGGATTATAATATGGGATTCTCATCTAACATCAAATATAAAGATTTTGATTTTGGATTTAATGGTAGAGTTGGTATTGGCGGTCAAATGTACAACAATGTTATAGTAGGTGGTCGTTACCAAGAAATGACTGTAAACGAATACTTGACAAACATGCCTACGGAAATTAACAAGTCTAAATTTCAGACTGCTCAACAGTATTCCGATTATTTCCTGGAGGATGCATCATTCTTGAGAATTGACAACATAACGCTAGGTTATAACTTTGCTAAAATATTAAAACCACTATTAGGTTTTGATTTTAATGCCAGAGCATTTGCATCAGTTCAGAATGCTATTGTGATAACCGATTATAGTGGATTAGATCCAGAAGTAAACGGTGGAATTGACAATGATGTATATCCAAGACCAAGAACATTTATGTTTGGTTTAAATGTGAAATTTTAATTGATAAATGTATTAATTATGAAAAAGAAATATTTTAAAATAAATTATATCATGATAGTATTTGCATTATTATTTGCAAGTGTGTCGTGTGTTGATGATTTGGATACGGTACCTCTTGATGAGGATATAAAAACAGCTGAAAATGTATTAACTGATGCTGAATCGTATAAACAACTTTTAGCAAAATGTTATGCTGGTCTTATTTTAGGAGGTCAAACAGCTGTTGATGATGATCCGGATATCAGTAGTATCAATGGTAGCTTTTCATCTTACTTAAGACTATTATGGAATCTTCAGGAGCTACCAACAGATGAAGCTATCTGTGCCTGGAATGATGGTAATTTAAGAGATTTGCACGATCAAGACTGGGACAGTTCAAATGAGTTTGTTAAGGCAATGTACTATCGAGTTGCGCTTCAAATTACTTATTGTAATAATCTGATTAAACTAACAGCTGATAAACCAGATTACAAAGTCTATAGTGATGAAGCCAGAGCTTTAAGAGCTTTAAGTTATTACCATATGTTGGATATGTTTGGACGCGGTCCATTTGTTACAGAAGAAGATAAAATTGGTTCATTTTTCTTCCCAGAAATGGCTACACAAGAACAAATATTTAACTATATCGAATCGGAGCTAACAAGTATTGAGTCTGAATTAGCTGATCCAGGAACAAATGAATATGGTAGAGCTGATAAAGGTTTAGCATGGGCAATTCTGTCTAAGATGTACTTAAATGCAGAGGTTTATATTGGAGTATCAAAATATACAGAAGCTATTACGTATTGCAATAAAATTATTGGTGGTGGATATTCTCTTGAGCCAGTTTATGCGAATCTATTCTTAGCTGATAATCATTTAAGAACTAGTGAGATCATTTTCCCTATAATATCAGATGGCAATAGCTCTCAATCTTGGGGTGGGATGACATTTTTACTTCACTCAACAGTTGGAGGTGACATGCCTGCAAGTGAGTCCGGTATCGACGGTGGATGGGGTGGTAATAGAACTACTAAATCTTTTGTGAACCTTTTCCCAGACGCTACAGGAACTGATAAAAGAGGAATGTTCTACACTGACGGTCAAAATCTGGAGATTGAAGATATTTTTAACTTTAGAGATGGTTATGCTCTTCGTAAGTTTAAAAATGTTACATCTACTGGGGTTGTCGGATCAAATTTATCATTCCCTGATACTGATTTTCCTCTTTATAGATTAGGTGATTTTTATTTAATGTATGCTGAGGCTGTACTTCGCGGTGGTACAGGTGGTAATATGGCTACTGCAGTAGGTTATATCAACGAATTAAGAGAAAGAGCTTATGGTAATGCCACAGCCAATATTAACGAGGCAAATTTAACATTAGACTTTATTCTTGACGAAAGAGGTCGTGAGTTATATTGGGAGTGTCATAGAAGAACTGACCTAGTTCGATTTGGAAAATTAACAGATGGAACATACAATTGGCCTTGGAAAGGTGCTGTTGCTGATGGAAAAGCTACAAATGCAAAATATAATGTATTTCCTATTCCTTCGTCAGACATAAATGCAAATCCAAATCTGTCGAATATCTCAGGTTATTAATCCATCTAAAAAATACGTTATGAAGAATATAAAATACATACTAATATTATTTCTCGCAGTAAGCTTTTTTTCTTGCGATGATGATGATATAGTGCAATTAAATAATTCAGAGTATACACCAGCAACTAACGTTGAGGGTTTTGGTACGACTTTAGCAATATCAAAAGCTACAAAAACCGAAACTATTCAAGTATCGTATACTCCTGCATCTTACGGTGTCGATATTGTTGTAACAGATATACTTCAATTTTCGACTACATCTGATTTTTCTAATCCAGTTAATTTTGATATTGACGCATCTGAAAACACTTTTACCTTTACCGTTGGTGCTATTAATGAACTACTTACGGAAACTCTAGTATTACCAGTAGGTGAAGAAGCTATGGTTTATGCAAGGGTAATGACCAGCTCTCTTAATGGAGTTGATACACAATACTCTGCAGTAGTTAACTTTTCAACAACTCCTTATTTGGATATTCTTTTTGCTGAAAAAACTTTCTATCTGTTTGGTGATGGTGTAGGACGCATTGCGCAGAATAACAAGCTTAAATTCATTAAAGTTAACAGTGAACCTGATGATTCTTGGACTATTGTATGGATGGAAGCTACTGGAAGCTTTAAACTATGTTCTGATACTAACTATAAAGGTGTAATTGGAAGAATTGGAGATGCTGTTGGTGGCGAATACACATTGGGAACTAATTTAGGAACTGATGAAGACAGAGGTATAGATATTCCAGTACCAGGAACATCTGGATATTATACCGTTGGTGTAGATATGAAGAATAATAAGCTATTGATAGAACCTGCCAATATTTATATTTGCGGACCAACTATCGGCGATGTATGGCCTGTTGCTTCTGTTGTAGAAGCTAACAAATTTCAATTGGATACTGAAAATAAGAAGATGTATTTGACTAAAGAATTACAAGCTGGCGAACTAAGACTTCATGTAACACACCCATATATTTCTGCTGCAGACTGGTGGCATGCTGAATTCATATTCCTTGATGGTAAAATTGAATACAGAGCCGATGGTGGTGATCAGGATAGATTTAGTATTAACGCAGGTGAGCAAACTATAGTGCTTGACTTTATTAATCAAACAGGTAAAATTGAATAAAAATGAAAAATATAAAATATTTATTTATATCTCTATTAGCTGTTCTCTTTATCGCCTGCGAAGACGATTTTGAGACGCCAAATGTAACTGAACCTGTTCAAGGGACGGCCCCGGTATTAGAGGAAGTAACCCAGGATATAGATCTCATTCTTGAGAAAAAGAATGAAAAAGAAACTATAATCGATTTAAGCTGGTCTGCTGCAACATATGCTGATCCTATTGGAGTAAGATATTATGTTCAGGTTGACACCCTAGGTAATGAATTTAATAATGCCTTAGAGTTTGATAGGGTAGCAGAGACAACTACATCAATTGCTGTTGGCGACCTAAATTCCTTAATATCTGCCAGATACCCGCCAGCAAAAAAAGTAGAGCTTGAAGTGAGAATCAGAGCCTTTGCTAACGAGGATCTTAATAATTTGTACACTACTTCGTTTACGATGAAGGTGACTCCTTATTTGGATGTAGCGATCCCGTCTGAATTGTATATCTATGGAACAGCTACTGCTACTGCTGATGTAACAGAAGCGTTAAAAGCATATGGCGCAGATAACATCTTTACAAAATACTTGAAACTTACAAAGGATGGTGTATTCCAGTTTTCTGATAAACAAGGAGATGATGGTTTTGATTATAACTTTGGTAAATTTGCAGCTATTTCTGATAACCTTGTTGCTGCAGGAGATGATGCAGGAAATTTCAAATTTACGGGAGAAACTGGTTGGTACGCTGTAACTGCTGATTTTGTAAACAGTACTTTGACAATTGAAGAATATATATATGGTGGAGCTACATATAGTTATGATTATGACAATCTTTATATGGCAGGTAGTTACAATTCTGTAGATGCAGAATGGAGTCCTGAAGCAGGTATTGCTTTCATAAAAAAAGAAGAAGGTGTATTCTCTATTCAAAAAGTGCTTAAGGACGGAGCTCAAATTAAGTTTTTAGGTCAAACTTCATGGGGAGATTTAGATTGGGCTGATGCCGATGGCGATGGTAATTCAGGTATTTTAGCACCAAAGGATAAGAATAACAACATTACTTTTGACGGAGGTGATTTAGAATATACTATCACTGTTGATCTTAACAAAGGTATATATACCATTGAAGCTGTTCCTGTTTTCCCAACAACGATGTACATTAATGGAAGTTTTGTTCCAGGATGGAATTGGGCGGATGACGCTGTACTTGAAATGATTCCAGTACATAGTAATCCGCATCTATTTTGGAAAATTGCATGGTTTGATGCAGATTCTGAGTTAAAGTTTAATTCAGCCAGAGCATGGAATGGAACGGAATTCGGAAAAACAGGTGATAATCCCGGTGCTAACGGTGTATGGGATAAAGGTGGTGATAATATACCGTCGGGTGTAGCAGGTTATAAGATGATTGTAGTTAATCTTCTTACAAATACTATTCAAATAACAGAACCTATCATATATGCGCAGGGGGCTGCTTTTGGAAATTGGAATGGTGGAGAGTTCTTATTTACACCGGATGCTACTGATGAAAAAATACTTGTTTCTCCAGCTGCGGTTGCAGATGATAACGCAAGGATGTATGTAACGGCTACCACATTAACAAATGATGGAGGTAATCC
>JAGXIP010000180.1 GCA_024635585.1 Saccharicrinis sp.
GCCTGTAAGAACTCATCCTCACCGGGATTCTTCATTTTAACAACATCTATAAACTGCTTAATTTTTGCATCCATGGCAATATGTTTAATTTGTGTTTGTTCTGTACCAAAATTAAATAATTCCATATATTTAAAGCATGACTTTTAACCATTTTTTACATTATACAAAAAAAGAATACAACGGATTGCATATCAAATAATTATAAATAAGTTTTCCCGTTTTAAAAAAGTTACATGATTTGCATCAGAAATTGATCGTAAGGTAAATAATAGTTTTCTAAACTTAGTGATAACGGACACTTCGCATATTTCTGATTTTTAGTATCAAAATATTACTATTTTTACATTTACAGGTAATTTATGGAGCTAACATAAACCACACAAAATACATGGCACACACGCACCAACACACAGATAACGCAGGCCACGGTAAGGCCTTTGCTATAGGGATAGGGTTAAACATAGCTTTTGTGGCCGTAGAAATATTTTACGGCTTGGCAGCCAATTCATCGGCATTGCTGGCGGATGCAGGACACAATGCCAGCGACGTACTAAGCTTAGCATTTGCCTGGGCTGCCATCTGGCTTGCCTCGGTAAAACCCAATGGAAAATACACCTATGGTTTGCGCAAAACAACCATACTGGTTTCCATACTGAACGCGCTGTTGCTTTTTGGAGCTGTCATAGCCATTGCGTGGGATGCCATTGGCCAATTAAAAAACCCCGAGCCCGTTGCCGGCAAACAAGTTATGATTGTTGCTGCCATAGGTTTTGTTATCAACACAGCTACAGCCCTACTGTTTATGAAAGACCAAAAACATGATTTGAACATCAAAGGCGCTTTCCTGCACATGGCGGCAGATGCCGGCGTTTCATTGGGCGTAGTGCTTGGAGGGTTATTGATAAACCTTACCGGAGCGCAATGGATAGACCCAGTGATGAGCTTCCTGATTGTTATGGTAATCATCTGGGGTACATGGCGCTTGTTTACCGATTCCATTGACCTGGCCCTGGACGCGGTGCCCAAACACATCAACATTGAAAAGGTGCGGCAATTTATTTTAACTCAAAATGGCGTAACAAACATTCACGATTTACACATCTGGGCCATGAGCACCACTCAGGTGGCACTTACCGCGCATCTGATTATGCCAGAGGGGGTAAGTGATGATTTTATTTCTGAATTGCAACACAAACTCCAACACGAATTCGGAATAGAACATACCACCTTTCAGATTGAAAACAAGAGAATAGAAGATGAGTGCAGAATAAATTGTCAATAGACAATGGAAGGAAATATTTGGCTTAGGCAATTGGCTGATATGAGAAACGCCCCTGTGAGGGGGCGTCGAACCGAGGATGCTATCCTTGGTGATGTTCTTGGTTGCATATATAAGCAAATTATAAAGTAATACACAAGTAAATCTACAAGTAAAATGCACGTAAATCATAAAAAGAGAGAGTCATTGTCTACATCGATGGATTCAACCTTTACTTCGGACTTCGCGAGGCAGGTTTCGACTATTACAGATGGCTCAACGTAAGAGAGTTGGCATTAGCCCTTTTACAGCCAAACCAAGAACTGGTGGCAGTATAGTACTTTACCAGTAGAGTAAGTAATAGCCCCGACAAACAAAAACGCCAATCTACTTATATAGATGCATTAGAAAGCTGTGATGTGAAAGTTTACTATGGCAATTATCAGGATGGGTCGCAAGAATGTAAGCGATGTGGTAATATCTAGAGAACGGCAAAAGAAAAAATGACCGATGTAAATATTGCAACCAGCATTATTGTAGATGCTTTTAAGGATGAGTACGAAATGGCTATGCTTATTTCTGGCGATAGTGACTTAACACCTCCAATTAAAGTGGTACACTCTTTATTTAACAACAAAAGGGTTTTCATCGCATTTCCACCAAAAAGGCACAATTCATCCATGGCACTGCTAGCTACAGGCTCAATGATTATAGGTCGCAAAAAATTGGTGGCATCTCAATTTGATGAGGAGCTTATTTGCAAAACGGGTTTTAAGCTTAAAAAACCAAGCCATTGGAAATAAATATTGAGCTTCAATGTTTAACCTTTTATAGGAAGATTATAAAGGAAATAGCCATTGTTGAAGGCAGCGGCAGGTAAGCAGTGAATAGCATAACAAGATACAAATCGGAGGGAGTTAGCCTATACAATGCACAAGAGGTGAACTCCTACAGAGTTGTATGTGCTTCTTACACCCCCAGTTTCACTAGGGGTTAATATAGGGCTACACCTATGGTGTATTGTGATGATGGATTGAAATGTAGGGCTTATGCCATTGTCTGAAATGAGAAACGCCCTTGTGAGGGGGCGTCGAACCTAGGATGCTATCCTTGGTGATGTTCTGATTACAAATTTATCTGCGAATAATTAATTTGTCCGGATTTTGCCGACAATTCCATACTTTTAATCCCATAGAATTTTGTGCAGTTGAATTTGAGAACTGTCCGTCCAAACTACTTCTCTTTTAGCCATTCTTCAACTTTTTGATCCATTTCTAATTGAGAAGTATATTTTCCATCATTCCCCTCCTCACTTGCCATTAAAAGTTCTTTTTCAAGCTCATAAGTCAATTCAATATAGGGTTCTTCCTTTTTCCTATCCAAAAAGGATTTAATAGCATTGAGAAAGGTTGCATCTTCAATACTTGATATCCTATTAATCAACTCTTGTTGTAATTCAATGATACACATGACACTTAAAAATTTTAGTTTCTTATCTACGAGATTAATAGATTATAAAGTTACTACAAGCTCACCAAAAAAGCAATAACTATAAAACAAGCCATTAAAATAGCTAAACTAACGACCCATTTCCAACCCATCCGAACAAACAATGTAGCAGGAAAGCTGTTAATTTTAAGAACACAATGTTATAATGCCAATGCTTATCTGTATTTTTGCACGCATTAAAAGCTATAATAAGAAATAAAAGATGGACGTACAAGCAATTGAAAATATTGAATTGGTATTTCTTAAAAACGAAGACTATACTGAAGTAAAAAATGCCATGATAGAGGCCTACCCTAATATGCCCGAATCGTATTGGAAAGAAAACCATATCAAGACCTTGATAAAAAAATTTCCCGATGGGCAGGTAGCCATCAAAGTAGATGGGGTATTGGCCGGATGCGCCCTTTCCATCATTGTGGATTATAGCAATTTTGATAACAAACACACCTATAACGAGATAACGGGTAATTACACCTTTAACACCCATACCGACGATGGCGATATCCTGTATGGTATCGATGTTTTTGTCCGTCCCACGTTTCGTGGTCTCCGATTGGGGCGCCGCTTGTATGATTACCGTAAAGAACTGTGCGAACGCCTAAACCTGAAAGGAATTGTTTTTGGCGGACGCATACCCAACTACCATAAGTATTCCGACAAGACTACGCCCCGTCAGTACATCGACAAAGTGCGCAATAAGGAGATACACGACCCGGTATTGAACTTTCAGATGTCCAATGATTTTCATCCTTCAAGGATAATGCGCGGTTACTTGGAGGGCGACAAAGACTCTAAAGAATTTGCCGTGCTGCTAAGGTGGTACAATGTGTACTACGAAAAAATATCGACCAAAGCCGCTAAAAACAAAACCATCGTACGTTTAGGTCTGATACAGTGGCAGATGCGACTGTATAAAGATTTTAACGAGATGATGCAGCAGGTGGAATATTTTGTGGATGCCGTTTCGGGCTACCGTTCCGATTTTGCCTTGTTCCCAGAGTTTTTTAATGCGCCATTGATGTCGGAGTACAACCACCTATCCGAACCAGACGCCATACGTAGGCTGGCAGAGTATACCGAGGAGATAGTGAACCGTTTTTCGGAGCTGGCCATTTCGTACAACATCAACATTATAACCGGTAGCATGCCCGAAGTAGTGCACAATAATCTTTACAATGTCGGTTATCTGTGCAAGCGCGATGGCGGCATTGAACGCTTTGAAAAACTCCATGTAACACCCGACGAAAAAAAGGTGTGGGGCTTGCAAGGTGGCTCAAAGATACAAACCTTCGATACCGATTGTGGCAAGATTGGCATATTGATATGTTACGATGTGGAATTCCCTGAGCTGGGACGTCTGTTGGCAGACCAAGGGATGAATATATTGTTTGTACCCTTCCTCACCGACACACAAAACGGTTATTCGAGGGTGCGCCATTGTGCACAGGCCAGAGCCATCGAAAACGAATGTTACGTGGCTATTGCCGGAAGCGTGGGTAACTTGCCTAAGGTGCACAACATGGATATTCAGTATGCCCAATCTATGGTGTTTACGCCCTGCGACTTTTCGTTTCCTACAAACGGGGTAAAAGCTGAAGCAACACCCAACACCGAAATGATATTGATAGCCGACGTGGACATTGACCTGCTTCGTGAGCTCAACCGCAGCGGCGGTGTGCGAAATCTGCGAGACCGGAGAACCGATATTTACTCCTTGACCAATAAGAATGTGAGTGGGGAGTAAGTTCGTGCGATAAGACAATTAAGACAACTGAATTTTGTAGGGATAGGGATAGGGATAGGCAAAGCAGTCAATTCCCTATCCTATTTTTGCTTTCTATTGTATGCATAGCACTTTCTATATCATCAGAATATCTGAAATATCACCACACCATAAATTAAAAAACGGGCATATCTAAAAAGCGACCACAATAAATATTGCTTAAAATTATACTTGATAAGTCCGGAAGCCATGCTTACCATGGAGTGTGGTATGGGCGAAACAGCACCCATTACGACAAATAATCCACCCCATTTTTTTAAATTATCAATGTGATGAGCCACTTTATTTTGGATATAATTACGGAGATAAGGCACCATAAACAAGCGATTACCTATAAAGTAAGAAGCAATTCCACCCAAATACGACATGGTGGCCAACAAAAACAGAAACAACCAAGGAGCAGCCGACTTTGAGGCCCATGCAATAAACACTTCTGGAGGTACGAGACCCAACACCGTTTCGGACACAAAGAAAAATGAATATATTACCTTTGGTGAATAAGTCTCCACAAAATGATTTAACAGCGTGTTAAAATCCAATACAAAATATTCCAGACCCACCAATACCAGCACAAAAGCCAGTATTCCTATGCCGCCTTTTAAGGCGGTATTTCTCAAAAAAGAATAAAACTTGGTAATCTTGTAATATCTGTTTAGCAAAACCATTCTTCGTAAAGAAACCGCAATAGTTAAAGGCTGCTTATGTTGCTGTATTGGTAATTTATTGTGCATATAAATATTGGAAAAACTAAAATAGAAACGTCAAATTGGGCCATTATGTTTTCTCCCTGCATAAAATTTATTAAAAAAATAATGTGGTATTAGCAAGGGAACCTTAGAGGTGTATTATAAACCACCACAAGTATTTAGCGATCTATTAACGAAGGCGAAGATAAATACAAAATGATTGATGTTTTTATGGTAAGAAATTGTTTAACTAACTTTAACAGCAAAGCATTAATTCTTCCAGAAATAAGGCGAAAACAGCAACACCACGGTAAATATTTCCAGACGGCCTAAAAGCATAAGGAAACTAAGAAACCACTTACCAAAATCGGGTATCTGTGAGAAAGTAGCAGCGGGTCCCACTTCACCAAGGCCTGGGCCAATATTACCTATACACGTAGCTACAGCGCCAATGGATGTATTCAAATCGTAGCCCATAAACGACATGATGACCATGCTCACCCCTACAATTAGCATGTAGATTACGATGAAAGCCAACACGTTGGTGATAACGGTAGGCGATACAGATTTAGAATTAAAACGTACGGGAATCACAGCATTGGGATGTATGAGGCGTTTGAGTTCGTAGTAAGCATTTTTTAAAAGTAGTACAATACGCACCACCTTTATACCGCCGCCTGTAGAGCCGGCACTACCGCCAATAAACATAAGCATAAACATGATAATACTTAGTGTTGGAAACCAAACCAAGTAATCGGCCGTTGCAAATCCGGTGGTGGTTATTACCGATACCACCTGAAACAAAGCATCGCGAATAGCCCGCTCTACAGAGTTAATATCGCCAACTATATATAGCACCGCAGCTACAAATACGCTAACCACAACTACAAAGCCAATATAATACCTGAATTCCTCGTCGCGAAAAACCTTGCGCACCCTGCCGTGCAACAAGCTGTACGACAAGGTGAAATTGATACCTGCCACAAACATAAATGTGATAATAACATATTGGATGTAAGCCGAATCGTAAAAAGCTATACTGGCCTGTTTGGTTGAATAGCCCCCTGTTGCCATAGTGGTAAAGGAATGGCATACGGCATCAAATAAAGTCATTCCTCCAGCCCAAAGCAGCAAAGTTTCTAAAGCGGTATAAACAACATAAATACCCCATAAGCGCTTGGCTGTGTCGGCAATACGGGGGCTCAGTTTTTCGGCTACCGGACCAGGAACCTCGGCTACATAAAGCTGCATTCCGCCCACACCTAAAAAGGGTAAAATAGCCAAGGAAAAAACAATGATACCCATACCCCCTAACCACTGAATAAGGCTACGCCAGAATAAAATGCCGTGGGGTAATGCTTCAATATCGTCGAGAATGGTTGAGCCAGTAGTAGTGAAGCCCGACATGGTTTCGAAAAAAGCATCGGTGAACGAAGGTATGGCACCGCTAAGGTAAAAAGGTAGCAGGCCAAAAAACGAAAAAACCACCCACACCATGGATACGATGATATATCCTTCTCTTTTACCAATATTTCGCTCGGCCTTGTAATTGGTAACACTAAATAATCCACCAATAACCATACATATCAGTGCCGATAAAAATAAATAGGGTACGTCGTATTCGCCATATATTAAGGCCACAAATGCAGAAAGCAACATAAAAGCTCCCTCAACCACCAAAAGAAGACCCATTATAAGCAGGATCATGCGACCATTTAACATACCAAAAACAATCTATTTTGATTGCAACAAATAAAAAAGTTGCTATGTATTATTATAAAATCTCACACAAAATTAAACAAACATCTTTTCCACTTTACGAATTCCCGAGGGCAATGCAAACACCACCACCTTATCGTTGGGTTGTATTTGGGTGTCGCCGGTAGCGATAATGGCTTGACCGTTGCGGATAATACCGCCTACGTTAACATCTTTGGGCAGCTTTAAACGGCTTAATGTGCTTTTGGTGATTTTTGAATTATTACTGGCCACCAGTTCCAACACCTCGGCATCCGAAGCTATCAAACATTTAACTTCTGACACCCTTGCCTTAACCGTGTATCTGTAAATATAACTTGCGGCAATAAGTTTTTTATTAATAAGGGTGCCTATACCAATGTTCTCGGCAAGGGCAATATAATCCATATTCTCCACTTCGGCCACCGTTTTTCGCACCCCCATTTTTTTTGCCAATTGGCAGGCCAAAATATTTACCTCCGAATTGGATGTTACAGCCACAAAAGCATCCATTTTTTTTATGCCCTCATCTTTAAGCAGTTCCAAATTACGTCCATCGCCACTTATAACAAGGGTATGCTCCAATTGATTGGCCAAACGTATACTCTTTTCACGGTCAATCTCTATCATCTTAACATTATAACGATCGCCTAGGCGTTGCGCCAACTTTTTACCTATGCGGCTTCCACCCAGGATCATCACATTTTTAACGTCAAAATCTTCTTTACCAGCATCTGCTAATACGGTAGTGGTTCCTTTGGGCGTAGTTAAAATGTAAGCCAGATCGTTATGCATAAAGCGTTCGTTGCCGTGCGGAATTATGGTTTGTCCGTTGCGGCTTATGGCTACGGTATTATATAACTTAGCGGAGTGTCTTTCATCCACCTCGGCCATGGTACAATTTATAATTGGCGCATTATCTCTAATTTTAATGGCAAATAATATCAATTTACCATCCGAAAATTCTATTTGCTGTCTTATACCCACACGCTTTAGCGAGGTGGCTATTTCTTGCGCAGCCAATTGCTCGGGGTAAATAAGCTCATCTACACCCAACTGTTTGAAAAACGTTTTATTTTCGGGCAAGAGATATTCATAATTATTGATGCGCGCAATGGTAATTTTTGCACCCAACTTGGTAGCCAATATGGCCGACATCAAACTTAATTCCTCGTAAGGCGGAACGGCGATAAATAAATCGCAATCGCCCACGTTGGCCTGTTTTAAATCCTTGATGGACGATACGGACCCCACAATAGTGAGCAAGTCAAAATGAGAATCAATCTGCTTGAGCTTTTCCTCATCATCATCAATCAGTACCACATCATGATTGGCGTGACACATCATTTTGGCCACGTGCGTACCTACCTCTCCTGCACCCGCAATAATAATTTTCATCTTTTTTATAATTGATTTTTTATCAGATAGCCTTTTGTAATTCTAGGAGACTTTCAGTTCCATAATAATACAGAAAGTCGCCCAACCCTTCGTGGGCACGTTTTGTCTCATTAAAAACACCTATCTGCCATCAGGCATGCTTGTTCATAAATATGTATTTTCTCATTAAGGATCTGGTTTTTTACGACTTACGAACCAATTTTGTTTCATTGCTTTGTGCCTCTTATGACACCCTGCCTGCCGAAGGCAATTAAACCGCCCATATAATTATTCCCTTCAATGTGAAAGAACTCATACCCGTGAATAAATTTCTATCCTATACCAAAAAAAATTTTGGCAACGGCGGCAAATTTATAAGATTAAACCGAAATGCACCCATCATTCACAATTATTTATCAACACAAAGGCACCGTGCAAAGATACAAAATGTGCACTTAACTTATGTTGTTGAAGTTGCTTTTGATAATATCGGCATTGGGAGCTTGAAAAGGAGGAGTCGAAAACCAGCTTTTGCGCTTCAAGCTTAGGTAATAGCTTCTTTATTTGATATGATTTAAGCCGGGAAGTAAGCACAAGGATATCCGCTTTTCTTAGCAGCGGAAGTTCAACATCTGCGTCCCCATTTATCAGCATCACATTAAAATAAGGACTCACAATTGGACAAACCATAGCAGTGTCGATAATATGTTGCTGGTACGAGTTAAGCTCCTGATTTAACACGAGGGGCGTAAGGGCATAGCTTATTTCTTTATCGCCCAAGGGTTGATTGAACCAAAAGTTACCCGTATTACGAGATGTAAGGCTAATGGCTGTTTTACCTTTAATTTGATGAACCACTAAAAACTGACGACGATATTTGTGATAACTTGATACAGATACACTTACCAATCCTACCAACAAAAACAGAAAGGTATAAACCAAATACTTACCCAACTTTAAGTGCTGCCACACCACTAAAAAAAGCAATCCTGCATAAAACAACAGCACTTGATGGAATGTCAATTGCAAACCCACAAAGGTTGCACCTGGAAGGCTACCTATCCACTGCGTAATTTCCACTAAATAATTTATCATGGACTTTAAAGGCGCTGCAATTAGTTGTACAATGATAAAATCAAAAGGTAGCAACACCACACCCAAAGCGGCAATCAGAATAAAAGGCAAAATGGGTATGATGAGAAAATTGGAGATGAGAAACCAAGTAGGAAAAAACCCAAACAAGAGGATAGCCAGTGGTGCTGTGCCAATTTGTGCTGCAAGGGATACCGAAAAAAGCGCCCATAAATATTTTGCCCATGGGGAGCTAAAATAGAGACAGCCATAAATTTTTGGATAGAAATATACAATAGATGCTACCGCCAAAAAACTCAGCCAAAAGCCAGCATGTAAAGCGGTGTACGGGTTGATGATTAAAATTATAAATGCGGCAATGGCCATGGAGTGATAAATATTGTACCTATGGCTCATCCGCTTTGAAATGACAAAAATGCTGAACATCAGCGTTGCCCTAAATACCGAGGGAGACATACCAGCCAGAGCAGCATAAAACCATAAACCAACCAGCACAGCCACCACTTTTAGCATACCAGCCCTACCCTTACTAATAGAACCAAAAAATGCTATCAACATCAAATATATGATGCCAACGTGCAGACCTGAAACAGATAATATATGAATAGCCCCGGAATTTGAAAAATAAGTTTTGGTTTGGTAGTCCAGCATCGATTTATCGCCGAGGACCAAGGCCGATAGAACCCCCGATTGGGCTTCGCCGAGATTTAGACGTCTTAATTTTTCATCGGCTTTTTCGCGGGTAAGATAAAAAAAGCGGCTTAACGAAAAGGTATTTCCCAAGTGCTGAATTAGCTTGGCATTCACATAAAACTGTCCTTTTACATCCTTTGCACCCATATATTCGGCATACTCAAACGCAAAAGGGTTACCAGTTAGCGTAAACTCATTTAGCCGAGCTTCAAAGGCAAATTTATCGCCAGGTAATAAGCCGATAGAGCTGCTGTCGTTTCGCAGATAGAGCAAAGCTTTAAAGTGAAGCTTGCTCACTGTATCGGCTGGCATACAGCTAACAATAAGACTTTGTTTATCGTCGGTATCTTTAACCACCTGTTTAACCACAGCACTATAAACATGGGCTTTATTAAACAGTGAGGCATCAAAAACATAATGAGGCCGATTAACCAACCCAAGCGCAAACAGAATAAAAAAGACGACAAAACCCACCAACCATCGCTTGGAATACCTTGTGAGCCACGAATAATAAATAAACACCAAGCCCAGTGAGCAGGTGATAAAAACTAATAAATAAAGTGGGATGGTAATATTAAGGTACGAAGATAGGATTCGCCCAGCCAACAAGGGAATGAGCAGACGCACAAAAGGTATGGCACTGTAGTTATAGGATTTCATACCGAAACTTTAGTTTGTGGCTATTGACAGCAACTAAAGTTAACAAAATCCATATTAAACTACAACACAAAAAATGACCTCAAAAAAATTAGGAATGCATTAATCTTGTTCAAAAAATTCTTTGATAGCACCCAAGTAATAATTATCCCAGCCTTCGCAAATATCTGCATAATCTTCCTCAGGAATGTTGGTATGCACCAACTCCACTTGGCAACGATTGGTATCCTCAAAAATCTTAATGGTTACTATAGATGGCTCCTCTTGCTCACCAAAATACCATTGCTGCACCACTTTTTTATTTTCCTCAAACTCCAGGTTCTTGCCCGAGATATCTCCTTCCCACAACGAGAACTCCGAGCCGACTTCAGTGCTCATTTCAGCCTTATAACCCGACCAAAGTTCAATGGTAAAGGGATTGGTAAGTGCTGCATAAATATCCTGGGCTTCAGCCTTTATTTTTAAACGGGTTTTATAATTTTTGCAGTTCATTATTGAGGATGATTTAGATGTAAGTCGTTAATAAGTAACAGATGATTTTATGGAGCAAATATAGCAATATTAAATAACGAATTGATTCGCACACCGCCTTCGTGGGCAAGCACGCCAAGGAGGTCTCATATGAACAAATAGTCCGTTTTGCACTGTATTGTGAAAATAGGAATCATCAAGATATATAATCGTGCAGTTCAACCCCTACAGGGTTGGGTTTTATGCATATACCTACCCCCAGTTTCGCAAGCTACACCGAGGGTTATTATAGTTTAGCCCCTTTGGGGCAAAGGATACTATATTTTTGAACCCTTATAAATTCTAGGATAGCCTTTGATAAAAGGTTAAAAAAAGCCGTCATTGTATTCCAAGGACGGCTTTCTCAGAGTTTATAAACTAGGTTGCAAATAGCTATTGACCAATCACTTTATCCCCAGTTTCTTTTTAATTTCCTTTGGCAGGGTGTTTTTATTAAGCATGATATTCATGGTTTTCAGCAAAACAAATGGCTCCGAAGCATAGAAATAACCATCGTAAATATTGTTGGTGTCCCAAGAGTTTTTCACTTTATAATAGATTTTACCTTCCTGGTCTTTCACCATTCCGGTGATGTGCATGCCATGGTCGTCGGTAGTTAAATAATTATCGAACTGTTCTTGGCGCATTTCGGGAGTTATCACTTTTTCTTTTATCGGGCCACTAAAGCTGTACATCATTTTATCTCTTTCGGCTTTGCTCATAGCTTCCCATTTTTGTCGTTCCGAACCGTCCATTTCTTCCATTTCACTTTCCGGAACAATAGCAACGCCCTTAGCAAACGAAAAGCCCTTCTCACTCACGTCCGATGCCCATGCAAACGTATGACCCTGCTCCAATGTAGCAAGCATAATCTCCTTTAAATCATTGAGCGTTACGTTATACACTTCGCCCCACACCCAATTATCGGGCACCTCAAAAATAAATTTTGAATAATAAGGATGGTGTGTAAAAGACGTCACGATAATATAATCGTCGGCATCTAAACCAACCACATCTTTGGCAAAGGATTTTGGCGTGTATTGTTTTCCTTTGTAGGTAAAGGTTTCGGGGTATTCGCCCAAATACGCATCCAATATTCCGTTAAAGCCTTTGTGCCAAGCCGGAGAAAGCTTTTTATTGTCATTTTCGATAACCCCATCCACATAGGCTTTTAACAAGTTATCCATTTCGCCATGCACATGATTTGTCTCGCCATATTGCAATCCGCTGTAAGCTTGCTCAGGCACAAAACCATAGTTACGGAGAGTATATAGAACATCCTCGAAGGAACCACCGCCCCCAAAATTCAACGATCCGTGCAAGCGCACATACTTAACGGCCTTATCCGAATAGCAGTTACGTACCACAAACATCTCAGACAAATCCAAAGGTCCTTTACCATTTTTCAGGGCTTCGGACTCTAAAAATGACAGCCCGGAATAGCTCCAGCAAGTACCTGAACGGTTTTGGTTTTTCACCGATGTAGCATCCAAATCGTAAACGGTCTCAAATATGAAACCTGCGGTATCTTTCTTTTCTACTTGGGCATTTAACGGCCCCAAACCTAGCAAGGCCAGTAAAACAACACTTGCAATTTTAAAATTCTTCATGTAAAAAATCCTATTTTAATTTGATAATAATTCGTAACAAAGACACCTAACAGGTTTTAAAAACCTGTTAGGTGTTAAAAAAAACCTCCCTAAAGAAAACAAAAGATGTTCTATTTTTCAATGACATTCTTCAGCTATCATTTTCTTAAGCTCCGCCCGTTTTATTTTTCCGCTTTCGGTTATAGGAAACTGCTCAATAGAAATGATCGCTTTAGGCCTTTGATATGGCAACAAACAATCGGATAGCTCAGACAGATTTAACCTCATCTCAGAGGTCTTTTCCACAACCAAAACCACTTTTTCTCCCAATTTTTCATCCGGCACTGCCGAAATCAAAAAGGGCACTTCAACAACATTGCTCAATTTTCGTTCCACCTCTTCGGGAATTATTTTAACACCTCCTGAGTTTATCACGTTATCGTATCGCCCTAAAAAAACAAATTCATTCTTGCTTTTAAACTGCACTAAATCGTTGGTGATTATCCTATCATCCGCAATATCGGGAGCGTTTATGATTATACAGCCTTTCGAATCCATTTCAAAAAACACGTTTGACATCGCTTTAAAATAGGCTTTCTCCTCTCCCACTATTTTTACAGCCACATGCGATACTGTTTCCGTCATTCCATAGGTTTCGAAAAATCGGGTAGGCAAATCTTGTAACTTTTTCGACAATTCGGACGATACAGCTCCACCACCAATTATTACATTTTTAACCTTGTGGCCAAAGTCGTTCAGTGAATTAAAAACCTGCAAAGGAACCATAGCTGCAAAATCAATGTGCTCGGCTGTCTGTTTCAAAGGAGCACCTGTCGGCTCGGTCAGCAATAAATTAAACCCGCCCACCATAGCTCGTACCAGCATCATTTTGCCAGCAATATAATTGGCCGACAAACACAAAAGAGCTGTTTTATCGGCCGACAAATTAAAATGCTGTATTGTTTTTTGCGCAGAAGCTACCATGTGCTTTTTTTGCAAGCGTATTTCCTTAGGTTCTCCGGTAGAACCTGAAGTGTGTGCTGTTATAAAATTATCGGTCGAAAGCCATTCTAAAATAAAACGGTAAATAGCTTGCTGCCATTCGGGGATGTTTGGTTTAGCCAGCTCGTCCGTACAAAAAAAACACAACTCCTCTCCTTGCCGTACTACCCCATCCAGTTTTATGCTATCGTATTTTTTTAAGGTAAAATTCCCCATGGCTGCTTTTTATTGTAGATAAGATGTCCATTTTCAACCTGCAAGGGCGAGACTATGTTATTGGCGAAAACCTGTCCGGTTCCTAAACCCTGGGGCAAAGTGTTATCCTGTACGGCCGTCCATTGGGCAATGGCATTAAGGCCTATATTGCCTTCCAAGGCCGATGTAGCCCACCAAGCAATACAATGTTTATTAGCCAACTGAACCCATTGGTCGCAAACTTTAAATCCACCTAACAAGGAGGGTTTTATGATGATATATGCGGGTTTGATAGTTGTCAAGAGTTCTTCTTTTTTTGCGATATCGTTTATACCGATTAGTTCTTCGTCGAGGGCAATTTTGACCGGAGATACCTTGCACAGCTCTGCCA
>JAGXIP010000003.1 GCA_024635585.1 Saccharicrinis sp.
GGGTATGGGAGTTTTTGAAATACTTTAAGCTTCCCAAACCTAAAATAATCCACTATAATGTCTAAATTTATGCACCAGATAATTAAACATATTAACTGAGGAGCCGGATACGGGTATTGAAAATCATGAGTGCCATAATAAATCAGATTTAATAGGAATAATTCTGTACATCCGGATCTGCGGGGGGATAGGTGGAGTAATCCGCTATTCTATCCCGATTGTGGTCCATCTTGCCATGCGCCACAGAAAGAACATCTTTGCCAATAATCATATTGAAACAAGAATTTACAAACCAGCCTACAATGATAATAAACAAACAAAAAATATTGGAAAGCATTTGTTATACGGAGCTTGTTTACGGGCGAATCAATAAAAAATTAAACACCAATTTTTCAAAAGAGCAAATTGAGGCGTATATCCTTAAAATTTTAAAAGAGACCAATGAAAGTCTCTTCACTAAAACAGGAAAAAATTATTACGTTTTAAATGCCGAAAACCACATTCGAATAACTATAAACTCTGGTACATTTAGCATTATTACGGTGGATAGAATTAAATAACTTGAGTAAGAGTTATCGCAATAAATGATTCATTATTTCACAAGTCAGCTAAGAAAAACACTTATTAATAAACACAAGTTAATAATATATTCACTATTTTCATCCAATATGAGAAATCGGATGAATAAAGAAAGAAAAGTAAACAGAACCCTAAACTAATAATCCTCAAACTTTATTCCGAATTGAATAACAAACAAAAACATGGACAAATCAGCATTTCATAAAAAATAAACAACCATTACCCATCTTTTTCCGTACCACAGTGGTATTGACTTGCGACACATCTAACGTTGATGCTATGATAATAACTAAATTAAATACGGTAAAAGCTCTGAGGATTTTTGATGACCAGGATTATATCCTTAAAAAAAAAGCAGTTTTTCTGTATTATTTTATTTGGGCAGCTTTTTTCGTTGCACTTAGTTCACTAATTACAACTTCAATATTTGAAGTGTTGCGGGACGGGAAACTAAACCTTTCGACTTTTATAATAGTTCTGGCGCTTATAGGTGTTTTCCTTTATTGTTTGTTTGTACTTACCAAAGGTAAATTTTCTTTATCTGCAAATATTCTGGTTTTTGGTTCCTTAATCGGAATTTGGACTATAATATTTCTGGATAGAAGCGGTGTAATAACCAGTGTAAATACGATAGTGTATGTTTTTGCAATCCTATCTATGTTGCCTTTAATTGTTAAAGATAAAAGAAGAATATTGTTTTTTGGATTCCTTAATCTTGTTGTTTTCTTTATATTTATCGCGTTTTTGTATTATAATCGAGCTGATCTTGGGTTTACCATTTTTGACATAAAAGATACCCTTACGGATATTTCTTTTGCACTAGTATTTTCAATAATAGTGCATTATTTTATTTTTTCAATTAACAACATTGCCCTCGAAAATGCGAAATTGGAAATTCATAACCGTAAACAGATTGCTGCTGACCTTCAGTATCATAAAGATAATCTGGAGCAGATGGTTATTGAACAAACAGAAGAACTTCAAGCCATAAATGAAGAATTGCAATCGAATAATGAAGAGCTCTTTGAGAAAAATGATATTATAAATAATAAAAATACAGAGCTTCAAACTGCCTTAGATCATCTTAAAGAAACACAATCTCACTTGTTGCAGGCTGATAAAATGGCCTCCCTGGGTACCCTAACAGCAGGTGTTGCCCACGAAATTAACAACCCCTTAAACTATATAATGGGCTCTCTTGTGGGCTTAACTAACTATTTCGAGAACTATGGAAGTGAAGATAAACAGAAAACCGAAATATTGTTGAGTAGTATAAATACGGGAATTGAACGTATTTCGAGTATTGTGCAGGGATTAAACCAGTTTAGCCGCAATAACGAAAGTATGGACGAGGATTGTGATATTCATGCTATTTTGGATAATTGTTTTGCCATGCTCCAGAATGAAACAAAATATAAGGCCGATGTAATTAAAAATTATGCAGGAGAAAATATCCTTACAAAAGGAAATGTTGGTAAATTGCACCAGGTATTTTTAAATATCCTTGCCAATTCAATTCATGCCCTATCCAACAAAGGCCACATTATTGCAAAAACACGTATCGAGAATGAAAATGTGGTTATAAAAATTACAGATGATGGTACGGGTATCGAAAAAAAGTTCTTAAATCAAATAATAGACCCATTTTTTACCACAAAACCTGCGGGAGAAGGTACCGGACTCGGATTGTCATTGACTTATACCATTATAAAAGAGCATAAAGGAAAAATGGAATTTGAATCAGAATTAAATGAAGGAACAAAAGTAATTATAACTTTACCCCTAAAACAGGATTATGGATACAAAAGCTAAAATATTGTATGTGGACGATGAGCCAATAAACCTTACTTTGTTCGAAATTAATTTTTCAGATAAATATACGGTTTGCACAGCCCTCGACGGATTTAAAGGGCTTGAATTACTTGATAGTGAAAAGGATATTTTTTTGATTATCAGTGATATGAAAATGCCTGGGATGAATGGTATTGAGTTTATTAAAAAGGCAAAGGAAAAATACCCATCTAAAAAGTATTATATCTTAACAGGGTTTGAGATTACAGAAGAAATTCAGGAGGCACTCAATACGAAGTTGATTCTAAAATATTTTCGTAAACCCTTTGATATCAATGAAATTAGTTTGGTAATTCAAGATGCATTAAATTCCTAATCAAACAAGGAATAGCTGCCAATATGTATTCCATTTTAATGGATGTTTTTAAACGGAGAAAATAGTAGCAGTATCCTTTACCAAGGAAGTGTGCAATCTGCATAGGCTTCAATAGAATAAATGCCAGAAAAGGCAGAAAGTTTTATCCCGTTGATAATTGAGACAAAATTATCCTGCCTTAGCACATTTTCTGTAGGTGTGGCCAAAATATCGAGAGGCGGCACATTCAAATGACCGTTCAGGGGCAATCCATCAGTTCGTATTATGGAATAACCGAGGCCGCCGCACATAACATGGGTTATCGAGTAATATTTATAACAAACCCCAAAATCAGTTACAGTCTGAACAAAGGGATAGTATCAGCGAAATGGCCGAGTCAAGTCATCATAATTACCTCCCCTTAAAAAATCATCCTTTGTTTATGCCTTATCTGGAGGAGGTAAGTACTTAAAAATACTAAGGCAAAGCCAATATTGGGAGCAGGCCAAGTAAAAAGGGCGGTGGCGGCGATAAAATTAATTTCGACGATCTCAGAGCTATTCCTTATTTTTCATCACCGTGCTGTCCTTTTATTAATGCAACTCCTCATTTTCAACACACTCAAGAGCTGCTCCCCTAATCCCTATCGAAGATACCATGAATAATGAATATTTAAGTTAAATAAAAAAGCTCATTAGATGATCTGTCAATCAAAAATATGACTATTTTAGCACACAAATAACTCCCCACATAATTCAAACAACGACAATGCATATGAGGTTATTGAAAAGTTAGCACCAAGCCAAGAACGACTGTGCAAATAGACAATATTTAGTGATTTTTAACTTGATAATGAGTCGAAATATAAGATTATTAAGAAATACAACCAATAGATTACTTATTACAACAGAAAGTAGTGATAATACAACTATAAGTAACGATATTTTGACTTATTCAGAGAATGCTGTAAAATATCTTTGTAGTGTTTAAAAATTAATAAATTATGACACAAATGGAAACAAAGATGATTGGAAATAAGATTGCAGGAGCAAGAAAAAAATTAAGTATTTCACAAGCTCAACTTGCAGAGACGTTATTTATAAGTGCGCAAGCCGTTGGTAAATGGGAACGTGGAGAATCAATGCCAGACATTTTAACACTTAATAAATTAGCTAACATTTTAAATGTTGACCTTAATTACTTTTCCGAAAAATTTGATTCTTTCGAGGCAGAAACAGCTTCTAATCCTGAAGAAAGCACAAAGGATAATCAACCGAAAAAAGTCAAATGGGATATGTCGATTGGAAGCTGGATTGATGCTGATTTTTCAGGTTTAAAGGATTTGCAGGAGAAATTCAGTTCTTCAAATATGAAAAACTGTAAATTTATTGGTTCTGTGCTTTCGGGACTTATCCTAAAAAGTAACCAGATTGATAATTGTGATTTTTCAAATTCTGATATCAGTTGCAGTAATATTCAAAGTTCGCACATGGTAAGAAATGACTTTAAAAGCTGTTCCTTGAAAGAATCCAAATTCTTGATAAGTCACCTTAAGGATTCAGATTTTACAAATGCTGATTTTACTGGAGTGACATTTAATTCAAGTGATTTCATTAATAATACCATTGATAATGCAATATGGAATCAGACTGCTTTTAAAACAACTGGATTTGATAACATTGTATTTACAGGTATTATTGACAATTGTTCCTTTGAAGACTGTGGATTTAAAAAGGTTAAATTTGAAAATGCAACACTAATAAATACCTTCTTTAAAAACAATAGGAAACTGAAGCAAGTTAAATTTATTGACTGCAAAGTGGATAAACTAACTTATGCATTTTTAAAAAATGGAAAAGCTGATTTAACTGGAATTACATTGATTGATAATGAGGATTAACAATTAAAACACTGATTGAAAATGACACCTCAGTTGAAAGTAAATCAGGTATATTTGGTTGATTATTAAATAAATGACAATAAAGGCCAGGTGCTAACACGCAATATAGCAAAAAGCGGTGAAGTGCTTAATTGGAGCGGTTTTAGCCCGTTTCAACTTCATCTAGGTTTGATAGTGAATAGCTCGCAATCCGCTTCATGCCATATTGCCACCGTTATGTTGCAAAAAATCGAACATATGAAATACATTGCAATAATCATTATAATCATATTTCCAATAAGAGTTTTTTCTCAATTGACTTTTGAACATGAAATTGGAGATAAACTTCCTGATTTTGGGGTTTCTGCAATTGAGACAAAAGAAAAAGGATTTTTAATTTTAGGAGAGTCTTATAGTTTTACAAATGGGTCGCAAGATATTTTTATACAAAAAACAGATAACAAAGGATTACCAATTTGGAGTAAAAACTATGGCGGTATGCACAATGAATATGCAGGAGGAGTATTGCGAATAAAAGAAAGTGGATATATAATTGTTGGAACAACAGAAAATTACGGAACTTCTAAGACACCAAATGTTTATGTTTTGAGAATTAACGAAGATGGAGATACCTTATGGACAAAATCCTATGGGACAGATTTCGGAGAATATGGATATTCAATAACAGAATCAGATAATAAAGATTTTTTAATCACAGGAATGGCATTTGAATTTTCAACAAGTAAAAGACATATACTCTTGTTGAAAATTGATTCTAATGGAAATCAAAAATGGATAAAGAATATAAAGTTCTCAAAGTCGTACGTTGCTGAGAAAATAATTAATACAAATGACAATAATTACTTGATTTTAGCTAAAGTTCCAGAAATGGCTGGATTGCCAAATTGCACACATATTAGACTTCTAAAAATAAATAATCAAGGAGATACCTTATGGACTAAAAAAATAGAGAATAAATGTTATTTACAAGCAGAAGGTACTAAATTGACATCAGATAATGGGTTTATAATTAGTGGAACATCAATTGGTGAAAACACTGATGCTTCGTTGTCAACTGATATTTGCTTGATAAAAGTAAATGGGAAAGGAGAAATTGAATGGCAAAAACAGTATGGAGGCAATGATTATGACTTTGGGCACGATGTTATTCAGACCTCTGATTTAGAATATTTAATTTTAGGGGAAACTTATAGAAATGAGAATAGTAATAATTACAAAGATTTAGTTTTATACAAAGTGAATTGTGAAGGTGAGATAATTTGGTCAAGAATTTTTAATTCAAAAGGTAGAAAAATAGGCAATTCTTTAATTGAAACTAAAGACTTTGGTTTTTTAATCTGTGGAACACAAAATAATAACGACGGATTAAAAGAGGATGAGATCCTTTTTATGAAAGTGGATAAGGAAGGCAAAAATGAAAAATGAATAAATTACGCCACATAACAAGCTAGCATAAAGCATAAGGATTATGGTGATTTTTGAAGTCGAGCAAAGGAAACAAACACCGCCAAATCTTTGATTTGGTTTTTTGAAAAATAAGTTAAATCAAAATAAAAGTTTTGGCTCTGTGAGGTTTGGAGGGTTTGCTCGTAAAAGTCCCCAACGTTTCATAGTGTGCCGAGAAGCAACGGACGGCAAAATATACGTTGCATGCTGTAATTGAGATGGTGGAGTTGTGGCAATTGCCAAATGAACCACCGATGTCGTCTTGCAGGAGGGGGCTTCAAACCGCCCAAAGGTGCTTTGGTAAAGAGCCCCGTAAAAAAAACGGGGCAGGCTATGGTGCTGAGCGTTTGGGAAAGGCTGTGCCACGAGTACAGTTAGGTATGGATAAAAGAGATGAACGAAAGTGAACCTCTGACGAGGTGTCGAGAAGTAAGTACATTCAATCAAAAGTTGCAAAGGCAATTTTATAGCCATTAACAGGATGTATCAAATGTGCATTTATGCATGGTTTAAATGGTTAAACAGGTAATCAGCCATTCTATCCCGATTACACACAATTAGGTAGTTTAAATAAGAATTAATTATAGCTAAACCAAACACAATGAATTACAATATGCACAAAGTAATATCTCTTTTAATAGTAACCTTGTTATTATTAAATTGCAATAACAAAGTATCGGAACTTGAACCTGCGGATAACCAAGAAAATCTGGATTCCAGTTGTTCTATTACGAATTTATCTGTTGAGATAGTTTCTCCCAATAGTTCTCGAGATTTTTCACATTATAATGACGGATATAAAGGTATTTTTGAAAACCCGTTGGAGTTAAAACAATTTGAGGGAAAAATACAATTAACCTATGGCTCAAATTCAGAAATATTGGATACTTCTGAAATTGATATCTTATGGAAAAGCAATATTGATGGTGTTTTATATGAAGGTAATCCAAATCAAAATTTAGGTAGCGAATTAACTACAGATTTAAGCAAAGGAGTACATACAATTTACTTCGAAGTAACTATATAGAATACGCCTACTGCTCTACTTCTTTCAGCCATGATGATTCGTCCCACGTTCAACCTTTAAAATCCTGTGGGCAGCGTATTTTGCAAAAACCGTTGCAAAAACAAGGAATAGCAGAACAAAAATTATAGATTTGTTACCAAAAGTAAATTTCATGGAAACAGAATTCTCAAGTGCCCTAATCGAAAATGATGCCGTTACTTTAGGCCTGCTAATCATCCTTTTAGCAGGTATTTTTTATACGAGCAATTCTACTAAGCCTATATTTAAGAAGTTTTACCAAGTAATTCCCATGCTCCTGCTGTGTTATTTTTTGCCCAGTTTGTTAACCACATTCAATATTGTTGATGGCGAAAACTCTAAGCTTTACTTTGTTGCATCGCGATATTTGCTGCCGGCAAGTTTAGTGCTGCTAACGCTGAGTATCGACTTGAAACAAGTGTTGAAACTGGGAAGCAAAGCACTGATTATGTTTTTGACCGGGACTGTTGGAGTAATCATTGGCGGCCCTTTGGCTATTTTGATTGCCTCGGCTATCAACCCCGACCTTATTGGTGGAGCCGGTCCCGAAGCAGTGTGGCGCGGCATGGCCACCATTGCCGGAAGCTGGATTGGCGGCGGTGCCAATCAGGCAGCTATGTACGAAATTTTTGAACCCTCGGATAGGCTTTATTCCGTTATGATTACGGTGGATGTGTTGGTTGCGGAAGTTTGGATGGCCTTTGTATTGATTGGCGTAGGAAAAGCCAAGCAAATTGACAAATTTTTCAAAGCTGACGCCAGCAGTGTGACGCGTTTACAAGAGCAAATGCACAATTTCAGCATGAAAATTGCCCGAATTCCAAGCACCACAGACATCATTGTGATCCTTGGTATTGGACTGGGCGTAACCGGATTGGCTCATTTGGCAGCAGACTTTATTGCGCCTTTTATTGAAATCAACGCACCATTTCTCAATAAATTTAGCTTAACGTCGAAATTCTTTTGGCTAATTATTTTGTCGACAACCATTGGCATTGGCCTATCATTTACTAAGTTGCGTAATTACGAAGGTGCCGGGGCATCTAAAATTGGTACAATCTTCATTTACGTACTGGTGGCGACTATTGGGATGAAAATGGACATCACCAAAATTTTTGATAATATTGGTCTATTTGCTGTAGGAGGAATATGGATGTTAATTCATGTGATACTGCTTGTTGTTGTTGCCATGCTTATTAAGGCTCCCTATTTCTTTTTGGCTGTTGGAAGCAAAGCTAATATTGGCGGAGCGGCTAGTGCGCCGGTTGTTGCTGCAGCCTTCCATCCATCGCTGGCTCCCGTTGGTGTTTTGCTCGCTGTTTTAGGCTACGCCCTGGGAACCTATGCCGCCTGGTTGTGTGGTTTAATCATGCAGTTTGTAAGCCCTTAAGTGGATAATTCGGAGCATGTTTACTCCATTGCTCCGCTTGTTTTTCCCTTGATCAAATCCAAGCATTGAGAGCGTTTTTCGAACCCATACTAAATAAAATTTGTCGTACGGTTTGATGAATGGGCACGGAAAAATTGTTTATTATTATTATTTTTGGCATCGGCAAAACTGAGTATGCTATCAGGCATTACTTCACCAAGTAATTAGCCGTGAAGAATAAGATGCGTTATGAAATATCTAAGCATAAAAATAGATGAATGCTTTTGAAGACTTAGAACACCCCTATAAATCAATTGTTGAAGCCTCTCCGAATGCTTTAGTTTTGGTTGATGCTGATGGAAGCATTATTTATCTTAACAAGATAGCGGCAGAATTATTTCAATATTCGAGACATGAACTTACAGGTGAAATATTAGAAACGATTATTCCCATTTGCTTTAGGAGTAGTCATCCAAGCAAACGACAGCGGTTTATGCAGTTCGAAGAAACGAGAAGGATGGGAATGGGACGAGATCTTTTAGCGCTTCGAAAAGATGGTACTGAATTTCCTGCAGAAATTGGGTTGCATCCACTAAAAATTGAGAATAGCAGATTTATTTTAGCATCTGTTATTGATATTACAGAGAGAAAAAAAATCGAAAATGATATCCTTTTAAAAAACAAAAGATTAGCAGAGCTTGCCGAAAAATTGCACAACACTAATATAGAGTTAGAAAATAAAAATAGAGATATAAATCAAAGTATTGAATATGCTCACAAGATTCAGCATTCTATATTGCCAGATATAAACGAAATTCAAAATAGACTTTCTAATTTCCATATATATTTTGCACCAAAAGACATTATTGGGGGTGATTTTTATTGGTTCTATCAAAACAAAAATGAAAGCTATATTGCAGCAATTGATTGTACTGGGCACAGTGTTCCGGGGGCAATGATTTCAATGATTATATACTCCTTGCTGAACGAAATAATGCTAAAGAACATAAATAGTACAACGGGCGAAATATTGAACAATCTGCATAAAGGTCTTTATGAATTCTTGCAGCAAGACAAAGGAGAGGCTTATTCGCAAGACGGCTGTGATATTTCACTTTGTAAGATGAACAAAGAAAAAATGGAACTCCAATTTTCTGGTGCTAGACAAGATCTTTATCTCTGTCAAAATAATTCAGTTTCTATAATAAAGGCAACACCAAACTCAATTGGCGGATATTCAATGATAGGCAAGAAAGAACCTGAACGGAAATTCGAAACACACTTTATTCCAACAACACCCAATATGCTGATCGTAATGACAACAGACGGAATTCTTGATCAATTAAATGAAAGAGATGAGGTTTTTGGACATAAACAGCTTACTAATCTGATTTTGGGAAATTATAGTTTATCAGTAGATGAGGCGGTAAAACACACACACGAAGTAATTGATGGTTGGAAACAGAATGCATCGCAACAAGATGATATGATGATGATGATGTTTAAATGCACATAAAAGCTAGCTTAACATGTATAACCTATACAAAGTTTTTGAAAAAGAAGAGTTGTCATTGGCGTACTTTGGTGTTTTTTCTGACGAAATAACATCTATGGTAATAGATTTAAGCGAATCATTCCTTTCTAAAACAGAAAATCTTGGCAAACTAACAAAAAAAACATCCTTTCTGATTGCAGAGAGTTTTCAGAATATAATTAGACACAGTGTTCTTGAAAAGGATAGAACAACAAAAGTGCAGGATAATAAGGATTTCTATCAAATAAGTATTATCCACGATAAAATAATAATAGCATCGGCCAATATTATTGAAGATAAACATATCAATGCATTAAACAATCATATTGAACACATCAACTCTCTCAATTCAAATCAATTAAAACAACTGCATCTCCAAGTTTTAGCTAATGGTTCAATGTCTGATAAAGGTGGAGCTGGATTAGGATTAATACAAATAGTAAGAAAATCAGGATTACCTTTAAAAAAGCAATTTACACGAATAGACGACCAATGTTCTATGCTTTTGCTTGGTCTGGAGATATCCATTAATAAAACTGTTGAAAATAATACAAAATACCTGACTTCGATTGAAAGGCATTACAAAAAACTAATTGAGCATGATATATTATTACTTTACAAAGGAGATTTTTCAAATGCATCAAATTCAAATATAATTGAGATACTAAACAACAATTTTGTTGAAAATGGAGAAATTCTTGGCGGAGAGCTAAAAAATATTATTCTGATAATAGAAGTAATGCAAAATGTATCAAAACATGGAAAAATACTGAATGGTATTAGAGAAGGAATTTTTGTAATAAGTAAAAGCAACAACGAATTATATGTTGAATGTTCAAATTTTGTAAACCAAGAGCAATATGAAGCTCTAAAAATAAGGTTAGAGAAAATTAAATCGTACACGTTTGAAGAACTTGATAAAGAATATAAAAATACACTTGGAAATAGTTATCTCTCAGATGACGGGAGTGGTGGTTTAGGTTTATTGGAAATTGCACGCCTTACGCAAAATACATTTACATTTGATTTTATGGAAACACCCGAAAAGGAAGTTTTTTATTCAATAAAAGTAAAGACATCATAGAAATGGAGAAATTATTTATAAAATCGAATAAAGAAACTCCTGAAATTTATTTTGATGGGAATAATGGGTTTTTTTCTATTTCAGGAAAATCATACCCCGAAAATGTTAATGTATTTTACAAACCGATATTTGAATATATCGATCTTTACAAACAAAATCCCAGCGAAAAAATTGTTGTTGAATTTAATTGGCTGTACTACAATACTGCCACATCTAAAATAATTATTAAAATTATTTTAAGTTTAAAAGACCTTAGGAATGAAGTGGATATAAATTGGTATTATAAAAAGGATTTTGAATTAATAGCAGACAAAGGAAAAGAGATTAAAGAAATTTTGGAGTTAAACCTAAACCTAATTGAATTGTAAAATATTTCACCAATAAAAAAGGTCATTATCGTTTCAACTATGCATTGGCTTCAATAGGTAATGTAAGGAAAAAGGTAGATCCGTTGGTGCCATCAGAAACTACCCAAATGCGACCTTTCATTAATTCAACAATACTTTTTACAATTGATAACCCTAAACCAACTCCACCGGAGCCCGTCAATGTTAGGGTTGTTTCCGCCTGTCTGAAGCGCTCAAAAATTGCTGTTTGCTTATCCAATGGAATTCCTACACCAGTATCTTTTACCCAAAACATAACATGAGACTTATCTACTGTTTTGCAGCCCAGCTCAATTTCTCCATGCGTAGTGTATTTAAAAGCATTATCAATTAAATTATTGAGAACCTGTTTTAGTCGAATAGGATCAGTGTACAAAAAAATCATATCCAGCGGTTCATCAACAACATACTTAAATAAAATATTTTTTTTGCTGAACGCCATAGACTTATTTGCTAAAAACGAAGTATAAACGCTCCTAGCAAAGTCATTTAGAAGAATTCGTTCAGAAGAAAGCATCATCTGTCCCATTTCAAGTTTAGAGATATCCAGAATATCGTCAATTAACCGCAATAAACTGAAAGCATTTTCAGTAATGATGCTTGAGTATCTTTGTCGATACTCCATAGGTTCCTGATTATCGCAAATTAAATCGGAAAAACCAATGATAGCATTCATGGGCGTGCGTATTTCATGACTCATATTTGCAAGAAATGCGCTCTTCAACTGATCCGATTCAATTGCATTTTTCATGGCTTGCTTCATAACCCGATTTGCTCGTTGTTTTGCCATATTTATCCAAACCAAAAAAACAATTATCGAAAGGAATATTAAAAATATAACAGCATTCCACAAAATTAACTTATAGTGCTTTTGAAAAAATGAAATAGGTTTATTAATTATTGTGGCATCTTTAGGCACTATAGATAAATTAATTTTGTATTTAGTCAGCAAATTATAGTCAAACAAACCATTTAATTCAGAAAACACCAGCCGTTCTTTTGGTTTATTTCCCATCAATATTTCTTTAACCAGTTGTGCTGTCTCTAGCCCATGAGTCTCACCCCTAGTGTAATAACCACCTGTATATCCCGGTATATTTCTTACGTCGCCCGAAAACGCGGGAATAATAGCATTTTTGGCCACCAACTCTGACATCTCGTAGTTATTAGTGGGTTTCCCACTGCCATCAATATTGATTCCAGCGTAATACAGAATTGCATTGTTTTGGTTTAGGTTTCGTATTCGATCTGCTAAAGTTTCCTGATAAACAGAATCTATAACATTCAGCTTGTAATGAGAATGTAGAGAAATAAAATCCTTGGCAATTTTTGTATATACTTTACCCAGTTCCGAACGGTCGGATACAAAATAAATTTGTTCGATTTGTGGAAAAATCTGCAAAAAGATAAAGAACGACTCACTAAATGCTTCTGCTTCCACCACTCCATACAGATCATCTTTAATAATTTGATATTCATCAGGATTCGATATTCCGCAAAAAACAATAGGAACGTCCTTAAAAAATGAGTGTTTCTTATAATCAAGAACGAAATCGAGGGCTGCATTATCTGCGGCTACTACCAAATCAATTGGTATCTCGCTGTATTTGTCATTCAAATAAGTAGCCACGACACTTTTTAAATCATTAGATACAACTCTTTTGCTATCAAGAAATTCTGTAAAGATGTTAATACTATCATCGGTTTTAAAGTATGACATAAATCCCTCCATTGTCATGTCAGACCATTTATTCCCAATGTGATAGGAGTTTATGTAGAGGATATTAACTTTTTTATGGGATTTAGCATGGCCATTAAATGAAATAAAAAGAAGTGATACACAGATATAAAAGAAATAAAGAGATTTCGTTCGAAACCATTTATTATTTATTTTTAAACCAGATAGTTTATACATAATACGTATTGCAATTGCCAAGATCCTATTTGTTGGTGGTTTAAACCAAATTATGCTTTTCATACACAGTCAGTGGTTTTATTTGATAATGGTAACGTAATGAACTGTAAAAAAGATACGTAAGAAAGCAGTTATTTGGTTATGATGTTGAAAGTTATATTATAATGAGCAATATGAACAGCAAGTAAAGTGTTGACAGTCCGAGCTATATTGTGATTTTTATTTTTCAATTCAAGCCTTGCTTCGCTTTACTAACTAAAAATAATGCAGAATCAAAATACAAAAAGGCAGGTGGTTTTATTTCATTGATACTTGAAATCGAACCATCCTGCCTAAAATGCTTTTTCCGGAATTCTTTCCAGCTTAGCAAAAGCACTAAAACCCTTATTCCTCGTTACCGTATTCCGATATCAGGTCGGCCGAGAACTGACGAATGTGTTGTTCGTTGCTTTTGGGACAAATGAGCAGGCAGTTCTTGGATTCAGCTATGATATAATCTTCCAGCCCTTGTATTATGGCCATCTTGTTGTCAGGCAGGTTTATTACGCAGTTTTTAGAATCATAGGTAAGTACCTTACCGGTGTTTATGGCGTTACCGTTGTTGTCCTTGTTGGAGTGCTCGTAAAGGCTCGACCATGTTCCCAAGTCGCTCCATCCAAAATCTGCCGTTAGCACGCACACGTTGCTGGCTTTTTCCATGATGCCATAATCAATCGAAATATTGTCGCATTCGATATAAATACTTTTAATTGCATCTTCCTCGCCGGGTGTGCTTATTTTATCCTCAATACTATCAAATAAAACTTTAACATCGGGAAGGTAGGTGTTAAAAGCAACTTCCACGGTTTTTATCGACCATATAAAAATACCCGAATTCCAAAAGAACTCACCACTTTCAAAAAACACTTTGGCTAGCTCCAGGTTAGGTTTCTCGGTAAAAGTTTTCACCGGTTCTATCTCGCCTAAAATATTTTTCGAGTTGTCACCTACCTGTATGTAACCGTATCCCGTTTCCGGACGATGAGGTTTAATCCCCAAGGTCAGCAAGGAAGCGTTATCGGCTACAAACGCTAAGCCTTTTGAGATAACCTTAACAAATTCTTCTTGTTTTAAAATCAAATGATCTGCCGGGGTAACTACCACCGAAGCTTCAGGATCACGTTTTTTAATCCATGCATTGGCATAAGCTATACAGGGCGCTGTGTTTCGTCTAAAAGGTTCGGTTAATACTTGCTCCGCTTTAAGGTCAGGCAGTTGCTCAAGTACCAATTGTTTGTACTCTACACTCGTTACAACTAAAAAGTTTTCGGACAAGCAAATAGTCCTAAACCTGTCAAAAGTCTGTTGTATCAATGTTCTTCCTGTACCTAAGATATCTAAAAATTGCTTAGGTGTTTCTTCGCGGCTGATAGGCCAAAAACGGCTGCCAATACCGCCAGCCATGATTACACAATACGTGCTTTTATTCATTACTTATATTTTAGTTGTTTAATTCTAAATTGTTTTGGTGAAAATACCCAAAAACCCTTACAATAAAAAAAATGTGGCTAAATTTAAATTTTTTTACCCTGAATTAAGTTACTAATTTTAGCCCAAATCATTTTGTATGCAATTTATATATCATTTCGGGCGTTACGTCCTATTTTTAAAAAGAGTGTTTTCGAAGCCAGAGAAGCTTCGCATCTTTATAAAACAAATTATAAACGAAGCGGATAGCCTCGGCATCAGTTCAATTGGAATTGTTACTATTATTTCGTTTTTCATGGGGGCAGTTATTACGCTGCAAACAGCTTACAACCTCGAAATGATGTTTATCCCAAAATACACTATCGGTTTGGCGGCCCGCGAGTCGGTGTTACTCGAGTTTTCATCCACCATTGTAGGATTAATATTGGCCGGAAAGGTAGGGTCAAATATAGCCTCCGAAATTGGTAGTATGCGTGTTTCCGAACAAATAGACGCCATCGAAATTATGGGCATCAACTCCTGTAGTTATTTGGTTCTGCCCAAAATATTGGGGCTTATACTAATGATACCTGCAATAACCCTCATAAGTATGGGTGTTGGTATTTTTGGCGGATGGTTGGCTGGCTCGGTAACGGGCGAGGTACCCTCATCCGATTACATTTATGGTATCCAGATGGCCTTTAAACCTTTTTATATATTTTATGGCCTTATAAAAGCGGTTGTATTTGCTTTTCTTATATCCACCATATCCGCCTATCATGGATACTACGTCGAAGGAGGCTCCCTCGAAGTGGGCGTAGCAAGTACCAAGGCAGTAGTTGTCACCAGTATTCAAATATTATTATTCAATTTGTTGTTAACCCAGCTTTTATTAGCATGATAGAGATAAAAAACATAAATAAAAGCTTCGGCGATAATCAAGTAATTTTTGATGTATCCGCAAAGTTCGAAACAGGCCAAACTAACCTTATTATTGGGCAGAGCGGGCACGGTAAAACCGTACTACTTAAAGCAATGGTGGGGCTGCATTCCATCGATTCAGGGAGTATAGTTTATGACGATAGAGTTTTTTCCGACATGGAATTTGAGGAACAAAAAACCATACGCAAAGAAATAGGGATGCTATTCCAAGGTTCTGCACTTTTCGATTCGTTAACGGTAGAAGAGAATGTCCGTTTCCCATTGGATATGTTTGCCAAACAAAGCAAAGAGGAAAAACGCGAAAGAGTAAACTTTTGCTTAAAACGTGTAAACCTCGAAAACGTAAACCATCTGTATCCTGCCGAAATAAGCGGAGGTATGCAAAAGCGCGTGGCCATAGCACGAGCCATTGCTCTAAACCCAAAGTATCTCTTCTGCGACGAACCTAACTCAGGCTTGGATCCCAAAACATCCATCGTAATAGACAACCTGATTTACGAGATTACTAAAGAATATTGTATGACTACCATCATAAATACGCACGATATGAATTCGGTTATGGGCATTGGCGAAAAGATTATTTTCATATACGAAGGAGAAAAATTGTGGGAGGGTGACAAAGAGGAGATTTTTACTGCAACCCAAAAGAAATTAAATGATTTTGTTTTTGCCTCTGAGCTTTTTAAACGAATAAAAAAACAGAACCAATAGTGCCCCTAACTGCAAAAAATGATGTTATAAGCTCCGACAATGGTCAGGATGAGTTGAGTTTTTTGTTCTCACAAATGGTTAACGCTCCTCAGCAAAGTAAAAACACTATCATACAAACGCTCGAAAATATTACAAGCGTTCAAACACTATCGCACCCTTTTCCAACTACATTTAAAATCTCTGCATTAAAATATCACTATAAAAAACAGCACCATTATTTACGCTTATTTCCCAATGTATTCATACAGCATACCTCAATTACGCTATTTGAAGCCAGCTGGCGTAATAAACTGATGCTTAAATGGACTAGCTTGCCATTTTCCGTGGGCGATAATAATCTCTTGCAATTAAAAACCCTTACGTTCACAAAACTAAGTTTGCTTTTGCAAATGTTAATCTATCTATCCGAGAATGAAATCATCGAACCTTCCGACCTCACTCGTGCCAAGCAATCTTCAACAGCCGTTTATCTAAACCAACAATTAGGAGCCACGTATAGTCAGGGGCAATACCTCGATTTTGTCGATCGCCTATACGATCAGTATAAACACACCAAACTTACTCCTTATGCCTTCCGTCATTTGTTTCGCTGTTTTGGCTGTCACACCCCAACCATAGCCAACGCCGCCTTCGACCATTATATGCAATCACGAAACACTGAAAGCGCTTGGCAACTTGCAACAAGTAATTTCCTGCACACCCAGTTGTCTTTGCACATGTCCCTATCGCAGTCAGTAGCCAAGTTGTTATAAGAATCACTACCCGGCTTCATACATTAAACTATCACACCTATAGTGCAAATTAGCAATAGGGCGTTTCCCTCCCCGTTACATTCCTCCGTTGCGTGTTAGCTGTTGTATCGGGTCGGGCTTTTCGCTTCAATCTTTTTACTCGTACCTCGCAAAAAGGATATTCGCTTCAATCCCTAACGCTTTCCAGCCTGCAGTTGGCGGCCTGTACCGCACAGTCCGCAAGTTCCTAATCTATTAATCCTCTAATCTCTTTAATCAGCCCCAAGCTCCATGCTCCTTGCTCGCCGCCCTTTACCTTGTCAAAAAAACTTTTCACCTCTAACCCCTTGTATTTTTACTCTTTAAGTTGTATCTTGCCTTTCTGCCCAAAAAAACTTTGCATGTACATTTGGAAGTTAAGAATTAAAGCAGTTCTTTTGCATCCGCTTAGAGAAACACGCATGGTTAACGAGCCAGTTTTGATCTCTACAATACGAGTCACTTTTTTGCAAAAAGAAGATGATAAACAAAGGAGAGAAAGCAAAGCAAAAAGCAGATTAACGACATATTGAAAGAAAGCCAGAGCTGTTTTAGGACGGCAGTTTTCGAGAAAAAAAGTTCAGAAAAAAAACTTTAATTATTTCAAAAAAACATTTGGAACTTAAAAAATAAAAGCGTTATCTTTGCACCCGCTTTAAGCCAATGGGTTTACGGCAAACACAGAAGATTTAGATTTGAGCTTCGGTTCAAAACGAGATAAGGAAGTCAGACTGATCATTATTTACTGTTAACTGATTACCGTTAACTGATAACTGAAAAGTTTGCAAAGTTCTTTGAAAATATTGGAATGCA
>JAGXIP010000181.1 GCA_024635585.1 Saccharicrinis sp.
GTTCAAGGAGATTGAAGCCGTTAAAATTAGGAACGAGAAAACCCTCGAAGGTGCACTGGATGCCATCATCACCATTAACAAAGAAGGTGTGTTGGAATTTTTTAATGCCGCCGCCGAAGGACTTTGGGGCTACGACCGCAGTGAAGTGTTAGGACAACACATATCCATGTTATTTTCGGCCGAAACGGCAAAAAAAGACGCGTTTGTTAAAGCCTATGTTACCAGCGGCGAAACCAAGCAAGTGGGCGAAAGAAAAGAAGTGCCAATAAAAAATAAATTTGGCGATGATATATCCGTCCTCTTTTTACTCTCTGAAGCACAGGTGGGCGAGGATAGATCCTATACGGCGTTTATTCAAAATGTAGAGGTGGAGTTGTTTTAGTGGGGCATGGCTCTATCAGTTTTTAAAACGAATTAAGTGATAAATATAACATACAAGGAATTCCTGCAAGAATTAAGTAAGCAGACCCCCTACGATTTTTGTGAATATTCGGATAACTCCATACAGAGGCGTATCCATAGAATAATACAGGAAAGCGGGTTAAACTTAAGCCAATTGATAGAAAAGGCCACTTCGGATGCCGTTTTCCTTGAGCGCTTGGTAAATGATATTACCGTAAACACTACCGAACTTTTTCGTAACCAGGAAATGTGGGAAAATTTGTTTACCAAGGTGCTGCCAAAGCTAAAATCAAAAAAAAATATAAACGTTTGGCATGCTGGCTGCTCAACCGGGCAAGAGGTATATTCAAATCTTATATTATTGAATGAGCTTGATATGCTCGACAAGGCTAACGTGGTGGCATCTGACATTAACAACCGGGTGGTAAAAACAGCCAAAGAGGGTGAATATCCTTTCCGATTCAATGCGCAATACTTAGAAACATATAATCAGTTGATGAGTAAAATAAAGCCGCAAGCCAAGCCTTTTGAATATTATTTCGATATAGATAATGAGAATGATAAAATGAAAGCCAAAGACTTTCTATCCAGTAATCCAAAATTTGTAAAGCATGATTTGGTGGCTGAGGAAATCCCATTTTATCAAAAATTCGATATCATTTTTTGTCGTAATGTATTAATCTATTTTAATCCTGAACTACAAGTTAAAATTGTGCGCAAGTTTTTTGATAAATTATACGACGACGGGGTGCTCATCATAGGTTCGCACGAGGCTTTGCACGGTTTTGTGAAAACCCATTTTGTAAAAAATGGCATGGTATATACCAAAAATAACACCTTTCATTTAACGTATAAGTAATCATGGCTATTGGTCCAAACATAAACGATATAAGGGAAATAACCGTAGCGTTGTCGCATAAGCTAAAATTGGATTACGCCAATTATGCGTTTTCTTTTCTTAGGCGTAGATTGGCACATGTTTATTGTGCCCTAAAAATAAAAAAGACCGATACTTTTTTGGAGGATATACACAGTGGTAATGTAATACAGGACTTTTGTTATAATTTTCCGGTAGGCGAAGGCGAATTATTTCGCGACCCTTCGTTTTGGCGCTCAGTGCGTACAAAAATACTGCCTGCCTTGGGCGATAATCTGACCTTTTGGTTTCCCGAACTAGTGTCAGCTGAGGAATTGTACTCCTTACTTATTATTTTAGAAGAGGAGAAATTGACACACAAAGCAAAAATATTTTGTAACACCAAGAGTTGTCAACGCATTGAAGAAATAAAGCAAGGCAAAATAAGCCTTAAAAATATTGAGATACACAAAAGTAACTTTAAACGTCTTGAGCTTCATAGTAAGTTTGAAGACTTTTTTACCGAAGAAAATGGATATGCTGCTATTCACGAAGGACTATTAGAAAAAATAGTGTATTTAAATGATAATTTCTTTAATTGCGTTCCTGATCAGCAAATAGCATGTACCTTATTTCGCAACAGAATGCTTTATTATAACGGTAAAATGCAATGCAAGGCCGAAGAGTATTTACAGCAGAACCTGAGTAAAGGTGCCTTTTTGGTTTTAGGAATCAAAGAACAAATAAGTAAAGAGAACGAACTTTTATTTGACCTGTTTGATAGCAGCGAACAAATATATCAGGTATTATAATTTTAGCGATGCAACAAAATACTGCCATAAAATATAAAGCCATTGTAATGGGCGGTTCGGCCGGAAGTTTTTCGGTGGTATCCAAAATACTATCTAATATTAATCCGGATTTCAAATACCCCATCCTCATATGCATGCATAGGCTAAAACACATTCGCTCGGGCCTGGTGGAGGGTTTGCGGTTAAAATCGAACTTACCCGTAATAGAACCTTTTGACAAGGAAAACATAGAGGGTGGCAAGGTGTATCTGGCACCATCAAATTACCATATGTTTATCGAAATAGATGCCACCATCAGTTTGTCAACCGAGGAAGTATTCAATCACTCGCGCCCCTCTATCGATTATACCTTCTCGTCGGCTGCCACATCTTTCCGCGAAAAAATGGTGGGTATTTTACTTACGGGTGCAAATAAAGATGGTGCTATTGGAATGAAGGAAGTACATGCTAGAAATGGATATACCATAGTGCAAGATCCCGCAACCTGCGATGTGCAAACAATGCCCAATGCGGCTTTACAACTATTTAAACCCAACAAACTATTGTCGCCACAGGGAATAACAGATTTTTTAAACAGCCTTTAGTTTTTTTGCCATGAGTAGAAATATGATATACAAATTATATGGTTTTGCTGCCGGAGCCTTTTTTCTGGCCCTATCAAAATATCTTTTTGTAGGTAATACCATGCTACGACCTAAATATTTTGTCTTCGAATTTATTTCGTTTGCCTTATTTATGGCTATTGTATATATTTTCGACAGGTTTATCAGGGAAACTATTAAGGAAAAAAACGCTGTGCAAATACAGTTTAAGAAGTCGCAGGACGAGAGCGAGGAAAAAATTATGTATCTGCAAAAAACGATAGCAGCGCTTAGAGATGAGCAAAACAAAGACGGCAACCAAGAGGAGATAGCTAAGGTGACGCGACAAATAATGGCTGGACTAAAGGAAAGTGGCGACAGAAAAAACTTTGCCAGCAGGCTTTTAAATAATTTATCCACCGTTTATGAGATTGGATTAGCTGTTTGTTACATGTACGACGAACCTTCTGAAAAATTTACCGTAGAAGCTACCTATGGATTGGCATCCGATGTTAGTCCCGACAACTTTGTGAGCGGCGAAGGCCTGAATGGGCAGGCCGCAGCCGATAAAAAACACAGGCTTATAGCCGATGTGCCAGAGGATTATTTCGACATTGAATCGGCATCGGGACAAGCCAAACCCAAGAATATTTATTTGTTGCCCATAGTAAAGGATGACAATAGTATAGGATTAATTGAAATGGCAAGCTTTACCCAAGTAGATCTGCAAAATAATTGGAGCGAACTAAGCGAAAGTATTGCAAGTGTTATGGAGTTTTAAAATTAAGATAAGCTGCTTGTTATAAGCGCAATAATATTCACTACAATTTAGGTTTTAACCTATCAAAGATAATAAACGCTATGCCTGTAAAAAGGATAAAAAAATACATAAAGGAATACCTCGATCTATCCTGGATAGGGGAGCAGGAACAGTTTTTTTTAGCGGTTTTTGTCATCCTTGTTTACCTGATGGCTTGGGCAGGATTTGCTGATTTTAAAGATTTGCCTTTTTCAATGGCTTCTATCCTAAAAATACATTCCAGTGTTTTGGTTTGGTTTGTGGATGGACTTATTGCGTGTACATGGGCCGGCAGCACTATGATGTTAAATTATGTGCGGCGAATTAAAAACCGCGAAAGCCAAAGCATCAATGAATTAAAGGAACAATTGCAGAATAACGTGCAGGTAGCCCAAATTATTCGCGACGGCGATTACGATAAGATAGAAAGCCTGCAACAAAGTGATTCGCCCCTACTGCAACTGGCTCGCGATTTAATGGGCACAAACAAAAAGGAAGAGGAGTTGAAGTGGGCAACCCAAGGCAAAGAGCTTATTAACGACATCCTGCGTACATACAGAAATATCGACAAGCTTTCCATAGAAATATTAAAAGGCGTAATAAACTATGCAGGAGGTGTTCAAGGGGCTTTTTATCTGTTGCAAAACGATAAATTGGTGAATAGGGCTAGTTACGCTTTTAACCGTCAGCGCTTTGTAAATCAAGAGTATGAAATTGGCCGTGGATTGGTGGGGCAGGTAGCCTTTGAAAAGGCCATGATTTACCGCACCGAAATACCCGACGATTATTTTACCATTTCCTCAGGATTAATAAACGATGCCAAACCCAAAAGCTTGATTATTTTGCCCCTGATGCAAGAGGATGAATTGCAGGGTATTATGGAAATAGCCTTTTTGAACGATCGTTTGCCAGCATATAAAATTAGTTTTGCCCAAGAGTTGGGCTCCATGATTGGACGTACCATCTATGCCCAAAAAATTAATGCCAAAACCGAAGTCCTTCTTCGTGAGTCGCAACAAATGACGCAGGCATTGCAGCAAAATCAGGAAACGCTAAAGCAAAATGCCCGTGAAATGATGATTGCCCAGGAGGAACTAGAGCAATCGAACGAGTTGTTAGAAACAAAGGTACAGGAAGTAGAAAACGGCCATAAACGCATGGTGGCACTCCTAACAAATGCCTCGGAGTTTATTTCGATTTACGATGCCAATAAACGATTGGTTTTTGAAAGTCCATCGGTAAAACGCATTTTAGGATATAAAGATGGAGATGATATTATAGGTATGGATCCTAATTTGATGACTCCCAAGGGTTACAAAGCCATCGACACGCTGTTTAAATATCTGCTTCAAACACCTGGTGGCGAAAGTGAAGCGCAATATGCTTATCTAAAAAAATCAGGCGAAAGACTTTACCTCGAAACAAAAGGTAAAAACCTGTTGCATGACCCAGCCATAAAGGGTATTATTTTTAATACCCAGGACATCACCGAGCGTTTTATGGTGGAAAAAGAACAGCGCATGAAAAGTAGGATGCAATCTCTTTCCGAAAATTCGCCGGATATGATATTGCGTATTAACACAACGGGTAAATTAGTGTATGCCAACCCTGTGGTATCCGAATTTATTGGCTTAAACGTAAGCGAAATAACCAAAAAAAGAATTAGTGAATTAGAGATTGATGCGCGCTTTGTTGAATTTGTAAATCAGGTGCTTGTTAAAATTAAAGACGAACAGGAACAGATTATAGATGAGGTTGTTATTAATACGCCCCATGGCGAACGGATAATGCAAATTAAGGCCATCCCAGAATTTGACGACAGCAAACAATTGGAATCGGTACTTTTTGTAGCCCACGATATGACCCAGTTCAAAATGATAGAACAGGAAATAAAAGAGAAAAACAAAAAGATTTCGGATAGTATTAACTATGCACAAAGGATTCAAACATCCATCCTACCCGATACCTCTTTTATTCAGCATCATTTTCCACGATCTTTTATTTTTTATCGTCCAAAGGATGTGGTTAGTGGAGATTTTCCGTGGTTTGTTAAAAAAGATGAAACATTTTACGTGGCAGCCGTAGACTGTACGGGACATGGTGTTCCAGGAGCACTGTTATCGTTTATCGGATACTTCCTTTTAAACAACATTATAAACCTCGATAATAACTTTGAGGCCTCTAAAATACTGGAATTATTGCACGAAGGTGTGCGTACTACCTTAAAACAATACGAAGAAGGGAATAACGGGCGCGACGGTATGGATTTGGCACTTTGTAAAATAGATAAAGAAAAAAAGATAATTCAGTTTGCAGGTGCGCATAACCCGCTATATTTGCTTCGCAATGGCGAATTAATAGAATATAAGGGAAGCCGAAAAGGAATTGGCGGAAAACCTTTGTTAAATAAAACGGAAAAAGAATTCGAAAATAATGTTATACCGTATCAAAGTGGCGATAAAATATTTATCTTTTCCGACGGACTGCCTGATCAAATTGGTGGCGAAAGCCGACGTAAATATCAGTCCAAAAGAATAAGGGAAGCCCTAACCGAAAGAGAGGGACTTACCATAGCGCATTTCGAGAAATATTTTTCGGAAGACTTTTACCGATGGATGGGTAACGAAAAGCAAGTGGATGACGTATTGTTGATTGGAATAGAATTGTAAATGATTTTAAATAATATTGAAAATGGAAAAAACTATTGACAGTCATAGCTTTCTGGATTTTGCCTACCAGCTTTACCAGACTATGAAAACAAACGAGATTAGTTTGGTATACGAAGGTGAGGTTACCCAGGAAATAACAAAAACTTTTACCTCGCTTACCGAAAAAAACCTTGCTAAAAACGAAGAGTCTAACGCGGTTCAACGTAAAGTATTTAACGTAATGGTGGAATGCTTGCAAAATATTAGCAAACACGCTGATTCGATGATAGATGAGGAAGGCGAGGAACGAAGAGGAATTGTGATGGTGAGCAAAGGCGAGGAAAGCTACAATATAATTACCGGCAACGTAATTAAAAATGATAAAGTAGAAGGCCTTACACGAAATCTTGAGCAGGTTAACTCCTTAGATAAAAAAGGGCTTTCTGATCTATACAAAACCCAAATGCGCGAAGGAAGATTTTCAGACAAAGGCGGTGCTGGATTAGGACTCATAGATATTGCTAAAAAAACAGGTGCCGAACTTAGATACCAGTTTAAAGAATTGAACGATCAAGTTTCCTTCTTTATCTTAACATCAACAATTAAAAGAAAATAAAAACTTAACATATTAAAATAATAACCATGGAAGTTATCAATATTCAGGGAACGGACGATACTCCTAATGTAATCCTCGATAAAGGCAAGGGTAAGTTTGAACTCTCAGGTCGTTCGCTGCCCGAAGATGTGAATTTGTTTTACCAGGCCATTTTGGATTGGATTGATGGATATGCCGAAGATCCCAACGATGAAACAGAATTTGATTTTAAACTGGAATACTTTAACACCGCCTCCTCGAAAATTATCTTGGATATCCTTTTAAAATTCGAAGAAATTGTAGAAAGTGGAAAAAAAGTAAAAATAATTTGGCACTATCACGAAGAAGAAGAAGATATGCTTGAAGCGGGTGAAGAATATGCCGATATTGTTGAAATACCTTTCGAATATCTGCCTTATTCGGATTAAAGGGTAAGTGGTTTGTATTTTTTTTCTATGATTGTAAATTCATAATCGTAAAGCTTATATCTCCATACTTTTAACAAATGAGTGAAGAAATATTAAAAGCCCTAATGCAACTGTTTGGCCTCATAGCCAAGCAAGATGGTGGCGTGCGGGACACGGAATTAGAGTATGTAAAAAGTTTTTTGAAAGCCCAGCTTAGTGCTGAAGCTGCCGAGGAATATTTTGCCCTGTTTCTGAAACACTCTGAAGATAAAAAAGCGAATGACGATGCCGAAGAGGGTAAGGTAAAACTTACCTCCATGAAGGATTCGGTGCGAATAATAGGAATCTGCAAAAAAATTAACAAGCAACTCAACAAAGAGCAAAAAGTGGTTGTGTTGGTTAGGATGTACGAGCTAATTAATGCCGACAGACGATTTACCGACCAGCGCATGGCCATTATTAACACCGCAGCCGACGTGTTTCGCCTTGCCCAGGACGAAAAAAAGAACATAGAGGCTTTTGTGGTGAACAATAACCTTGACCAACTTGATTTCGATAGTCTCATGGCCATCGATTCAGATGAAAATTCGGGGCTTAATCGTGAGCATATCACAACGGGCAAGCTGCAGGGAAGCGTACTTATTTTAAGAGTTAAAAGTGCCGATTTATATTTTCTCAGATATACCGGAACACAGGAGATATTTTTAAACGGGCTGGCCTTAAATCAGCGAAGAATATATCTTTTCCCCAAGGGTAGCTTTCTGAAATTACCCGTTGGTACACCCATATATTACACCGATGTGGTTAGTCGCTTTATGAGCGATGCGTCAATGGCAAAAATTTCCTATGTTGTTGATAAACTTGGCTTTACCTTTAAAAATGGCGGCATAGGACTGTGCGATATCAACTTGGCCGAAGAGCATGGCCGATTGGTTGGAATTATGGGTGCCAGTGGTGCTGGTAAAACTACCTTGCTTAATGTGCTTTCGGGTACTGAGAACCCCAGCACTGGTCAAGTTCGCATCAACGGTATCGATCTTCATGCCGAAAAAGATAAACTCGAAGGTGTCATCGGCCTCATCCCGCAGGATGATTTGCTGATTGAAGAGCTTACTGTTTTCGAGAATCTTTATTACAATGCCAAGCTTTGCTTTAAAGATAAAAGCGAAGAAGAAATCACCGGAATGGTGAATGATACGCTTCAAAGCTTGGGGCTTTTTGAGCGTAGGAACCTAAAAGTAGGATCGCCACTCAATAAAATGATTAGCGGTGGACAACGCAAGCGCTTAAACATTGCGCTGGAACTTATCCGCGAACCCGCCATTCTATTTGTCGATGAGCCTACTTCCGGCCTATCCTCGCGCGACTCTGAGAACGTGATGAACCTACTACGCGAGCTCACCTTAAAAGGTAAACTCATATTTGTGGTTATTCATCAACCTTCTTCCGACATCTATAAGATGTTTGATAAAATGTTTATCCTCGATACGGGCGGTTATCCAGTTTATTATGGAAACCCCAGCGAATCGCTTATATATTTTAAACAGCTCGACGAGCAAATAAATGCCGATCAGGGTGAATGTCCACAATGTGGTAACTTGAATCCCGAAATGGTATTCAATATTATAGATGCCAATGTGTTGGATGAGTATGGTAATTATACCAACAGCCGTAAAACCAAGCCCGAAGTATGGAATGATTATTACTTAAAAAACATTCAAATACCCAAGGTAACTGAAGTAAGCACCGAACCACCAAAATCATTGAATATTCCGAGGTGGATAAAGCAGTTTCAGATATATACCTTGCGCGATTTTTTTGCTAAAGTAGCCAATAAGCAATACATATTGCTCAATATACTCGAAGCACCTATATTGGGTTTTATTTTGGCCTTTTTGATACGATATATTGTCGATCCGGATTCAAACACCTATATTTTTAGAGATAACGAAAATATTGCGCCCTATATTTTTATGGGTATTGTTGTAGCCTTGTTTTTTGGACTGATAGTGAGTGCAGAGGAAATATTTAAAGATGCCAAAATACTCAAGCGCGAATCGTTTCTTAACCTATCGCGATCCAGTTATCTCATCTCTAAAATTTTGATCCTGTTTACCATCTCGGCTGTGCAAATGGCTCTTTTCGTGGGCGTTGCCAATACGGTGCTGGGTATTAAAGGTATGTATTTCGATTTTTGGTTGGCCTTGTTTTCAGTAGCTGCCTTTGCCAATATTCTGGGGCTCATTCTGTCGGCTTCCTTTAATTCTATTGTTACTATTTACATACTCATACCTTTGGTGATGATACCTCAAATGGTATTGGGGGGAGCCATGTTTACCTTTGATAAGCTAAACCGCGATGTGGCAAGTGCTGATAAAGTACCTTGGATAGCCGAATTGATGCCTTCGCGCTGGATTTACGAAGGGCTTATTGTTGAGCAGTATAAAAACAACATGTTTAAAAAGCTGTTTTTCGATGTGGAACAACAGGAAAGTGCCAGCGATTTTAAAGCCGTTTATTACTTTCAGGAGTTAGAAAGTATTTTGGATGAATGTATAGATTATGTTACCAGCAGCAATCCTAAACAGGATGAAAAAGACTACAAACAGGATTTGGCCTTGCTTAGAAATGAATTTTCAAAGGAGAACAGAAGAGTTCAGGACATACCTTTTACAGCAGTAGATAGTTTAAATGCCGCTAATTTTAATACGGATATTGCTATTTCGTTGTCGCAACATATAAACGACCTAAAAGAATATTATAGCACCAGCTTTGTAGCAGCCTCCACCAAAAAGGAGCGGATGATAAACCTGGCTATGGATAAATATGGCAAGGAGCAGTTTACCGAAGTAAAAAACAAATACCTTAACGAGAGTATTTCCGATATTGTACGCAAGGTTTTCGAAAAAAATAAGATATTACGCGATGGCGATAAGCTAATTCAGAACGTAGATCCTATTTACCAAATGCCGGAACCTGAATACGCCTTACAATTCCGCACCCATTTTTTTGCCCCTAAAAAGCACTTTTTAGGTAACTATTTCGAAACTTTATGGTTTAACATTTCAATGGTTTGGATTTTTACCATCATGTTGTACGCTGTGCTATATTTTGACCTTTTGCGCAAGGCATTTAAATTTTTTGGCGAATTAAAACCAACTAAAAAGTAACCTTTTATTCTGATTATAGTATAAATCAACAGTTTCAACATTTAAACAACCTATAATATGTTACGAAAATTATTTAATAGTACAGCTATACTTAGTGTTATATTACTTTTTTCGGCCTGTGCCGGAAATTCTAATTCAGAAAAAACAGATAACAGCGGTGAGTTTTCTTTGTCCGATTCGGCCATTAACGAAGATGCGCCACTCCAACTTTCCGAAGATATTATTGGTGAGGTTATTCAAAATATTTCCTCTCCGGTAGAAATGGCATCCCTCATTAAAAAATCGGGTGCTGATTTTTCGCAAAAAATGCTTAATAAGCCCGAAAAGGTGAACGATTACAATACAAGTTTTAAAAGAGCGTTAAATTTAGGCGTTTTTAGTGCCGATTTGGGATATATTAATACCTTCGACAAAAATAATATTGTGGTTTCGTACCTACTATCGGTTAAAGAACTGGCCGAAGGAATTAAAGTGGGACAATTTTTTGACTTTGCCGCACTTAAAAAAATGGCCAGCAACAGCAGCAACCTCGATTCGTTGATGGAAGTATCTGTAAGCAGTTTTAATAAAATGGACGCTTACCTGCGCAGCCAAAACCGCAGCCACGTAAGTACGCTTATTGTTACAGGCGCCTGGGTCGAAGGTCTTTATATTGCAAGTAATGTGCTTAAGGACACCAAAAATCCAGAGCTCATCAACCGTATTGGCGAGCAAAAAGATATTATCGATATATTGCTGATTATTTTGGGAAACTATAGCCATGATGCAAACTTTGCCGAAATGGTTACACGCATGGAGCAGGTTAAACA
>JAGXIP010000182.1 GCA_024635585.1 Saccharicrinis sp.
CTGTTAACGAAAAATTGACTTGCTCTATCGAGTCGGCCACTTCTAAAGGTAGGTTTATGTCTCTTCCAATTAAAAAATTGAGCATCTCTTGAATGGATTTTTCTTGATTTTCGGTACTTTTCATTTGTGCATCCAACTCCATGGCCTTTACCTTTTTTGTGGCTGCACTTTTACCCATCCACGCATCTACGTTTATTAAAGGTTGTTCAACCTTTATTTGGGTGTGAAAATTATTTAAAGTGCCCGGATCGTTTAATAATGCAGGATTAAAGTCGGCCTGGGCAACAATGGCTTGTTGTAATTTAAAACCGAAGGCATTGAGTGGGTCGGTGGTGGCATAATAGCTACTTGAAAGCTCAACCGAAGGCAGGTACATAGCATTGGCTTGTTGGTTATCTGCTCGGGCTTCTTTTAAATCGGCTATACTCTTCAGTATCTCGCTGTTGTTACAGTTGGCTTTTTCCAGAATTTGTTCCAGGGTAAAAGTATGGCCAGTGTTTACTTCTTGTGCCTTTGATGGCGTAAATATTCCCTGATAAAGAATAAGGGCGGCTAATAAGATTCTTTTAGTATACATAGTAATTCTAGGATTTACGTGTTTTTGTTACTTTTGATGGGACAAATATAAATGTATAAATGTAAATATGCAAATAATTGCATATGTTAAAATCTTAATATATTAATGATGCTTTTTTCGGTGTTAAAAATCAAGTAATTAGCACGATGATTTTTGTTTTTTTCGTATGAAACTTTACCAAGAAAATAAAAGGATTCTCGACTTATCCCTGAACTTTATCAACTTTTACAACTATTTATGAATAGCAGCGCTTAAAATAGTGTTACTTTTACCTGTTGATAAGTATAAAGCATGAGCGTGAATAACTATTTAAATAAACCCACTACCATTAATTGCAATGGACATCTCATTGATATATCCGAGCCACGGGTGATGGGCATTCTCAATGTAACACCCGATTCGTTTTTTGATGGAGGTAAATGCAATAACCAAGTAGCGATTTTAAGCAAAGTAAAACAAATGCTAGGCGAAGGTGCTGATATAATCGATATAGGTGCTTATTCGTCTAGGCCAGGTGCGCAGCACATTACGTTCCAGGAAGAATGGGAGAGGCTAGCTAGCGTGTTGGAACTGGTAAGGAAAGATCACCCAGATGAGCTTTTATCGGTAGATACTTTTCGCTCAGAAATTGCCAAACGTGCGGTGCGTGAATTTGGGGTGGATATAATTAATGATATTTCGGCAGGTGAGATGGATGAAAATATGTTTGCTACTATCGCAGAACTCAACGTGCCCTGCATCATCATGCACATGAAAGGTACACCCCAAAATATGCAGCAAAATCCTGTTTATAATGATGTAGTTTTTGAAGTGATTGATTTTCTGGCAGAGAAAAAAAAGCAGTTAAGCCTTATGGGTGTGCACGATGTGATTGTAGATCCTGGCTTTGGTTTCGGAAAAACTCTGGAGCACAATTATATGCTGATGAATCGCTTGGACGAGATGAAACTGTTGGAACTGCCTATGTTGGTAGGTATTTCGCGCAAGTCGATGATTTACAAATTGCTGGGTACAACAGCCGAAGAAGCTTTAAACGGAACAACGGCCCTTAACATGATGGCTTTGCAGCGAGGCGCAAATATTTTAAGGGTGCACGATGTTAAGGAAGCCAAGGAATGTATTCGTATATTTAGCAAAGTTTTGGCAGGATAAATAGCAACTTTGAAGTTGGATATAGGAAAATAATTTGATTAACTTTGAAAAAAGACCCCTATGAAAAGAGCCCCGATTGATCGGGACAGGCATTGGATGCCTTTAAATAGCAAATATTTTGAATGAGATGAAACAAATATCAATAGAATATCCAGAGCGGTTGGCTTTTTCGTTAAAAATGAAGAAGAAAGAGTTTCAAGATGAAATTAAAATTATATCATTGGTCAAACTATATGAGTTAGGAAAAATTTCTTCGGGCATTGCTGCCGATCTTCTGAGCATAAGTAGGGTTGAATTTTTAGAACTCTTAAAAAACATAATGTATCCTATTTTTACGATGGATATGAGGATGAACTCGAATCAGATTTAGCCACCGCAGAAATATAATTATGACATTTTTAGATATTCGTTTTATCGATTTAATCGATATTACCTTGGTGGCCTACCTGATGTACAGGGTTTATAAGCTTATTAGAGGTACCGTGGCGCAGAGCATCTTTTTTGGACTCTTTGCCTTTATTGCTTTATGGCTATTTATTAAGTCGATGAATATGGAGCTATCGGCTACCATACTCGATAATATTGTTAACGTGGGTGCCATTGCCTTAATCGTTGTCTTTCAGCAAGAAATACGACGTTTTTTTCTCTTGCTGGGCACAAAGTATAACATTGCCAATCGTTTTTCATTCGAAAAGATTTTTTCAAGTCCCTCATCCGGGGTAATGAATATTTATCACAAACCCATTGTGCGTACTTGTCAAAATTTGGCTAAAACAAAAACAGGCGCTATCATTGTTATCTCAAAAAAGTCGGAATTGTTAGACTATGTGCGCACGGGTGAGTTGGTTAATGGCGTTATATCCAGCCGCCTGCTCGAAAATATATTTTATAAAAATAGTCCGCTGCACGATGGGGCGGTTATTGTGGCACAAAATAAAATTAAAGCCGCGGGCTGTATATTACCTGTTTCGCAAAGCTTCGATTTGCCAAAAAAATTAGGATTACGACATAGGGCAGCCCTAGGTATCACGGAAGCTACAGATGCTTCGGCAATTGTGGTGTCGGAGGAGACAGGGAAGATATCTTACTTTCACGCCGGCGAAATTAAACATGGTGTAACTCCCGAAGAACTAGAGAATCTTTTACAACAAGAATAAATTTATAAAACGGTATGGAGCCTACTACAAATCTTTATATTTTACTTATCCTTTTGCTAAATGTAGGGGTTATTTGGGGAAGCGTAGTATTACGCAAAAAAATAACCGAGGGCTTTAAGGCACTGGTAACCCGTGCCGTTACATTTATCGTTATTCTTGTCATTGGAGGTGTTTCTATCCATATTATTTTACAGTTTTTCGATATAAATCTGCTGGAAATTATAGATGTTGAATTGTTCCGTATCGGCAAAAATATTCCTATAACTGGATTTTTAGTGGCGTTCCTTGTTTTTACTATTACTTTTTTGATTGTTATCAATCGTTTTTTGTCAAAAGCATTTACCCAAAGCAAAGGAATAAATTCTATACCCCAAAAAATGACCAAGTTGGCGCGCCGGTGGGTTAGTTTTTTGGCCTTTTTAATACTGATGCGCGGCTTAGTTGGCTTTACCGATCATTCCTTTCAGTTTTTTACCATAACACTGTTCACCATACAAAACGTAGCCATCACCATTGGTAAGATTCTCCAGGTGCTTTTTATTGCCTATACTGTGCATACTGCTATTATGGTGTTGGAAATATTCTTTGATCGGCGAATTTACCGCACTGGTATCGATGCCGGAAAAGGACATACCGTATTTTTGATAGTAAAATATTTTGCCTGGGTTATTGCCATTACGGTCATTATTGGTAGTCTGGGTATCAGTGTTACCGTGCTGTTGGCTGGCTCTGCAGCCCTGTTTGTGGGTTTGGGTTTTGGGGTGCAGTCCTTGTTCAACGATTTTGTTTCAGGACTCATGATACTTTTTGAGGGCACCATTCGCGTAAATGATGTGGTAGAGCTTGAAAACGGTATTGTGGGTAAGGTGCAGGAAATTGGTTTGCGAACCTCGAAAGTATTGAATCGCGACAGCATTATTATCATCATACCCAACAATAATTTTGTGGGAAAAAACGTGATCAATTGGACTTACAACGAGCACAAAACCAGGTTCAAAGTTAATGTGGGTGTGGCCTATGGTTCTGATGTCAGGTTGGTAGAAAAACTTTTGATAGAGTCGGCTCTTGAGCATGATAAAGTACACAAACAACCCGAGCCGGTAGTACATTTCATCGAATTTGGAGATTCTTCTTTGAATTTTAGCGTATTTTTTTGGATAGATGAATCGTTTTGGGTAGAAAAAATTAGAAGCGATATACGTTTCACCATCAACGACAAGTTTGCTACCCATAACATTCAAATACCTTTTCCGCAGCGCGATTTGCACCTCCGTTCGGGTTTTGAATCTATTAGTACTCAAAAGAGCGAAGAATAAAAGGAATTCTAATTACTCAAAATACGGCATACTATTGTCATTTTACTATTTTTACCTATTGTTTAAACTAAAAAAACATCGTTTTACCATGAAGATATGTTTGACCGGAGGTACCGGTTTTTTAGGTTCCAGGCTCACCCATCTTTTTCAGCAGAACAACATGGAGGTGGTTAATATTAGCAGAGCTGATTTTAATAATGATGTAAAACTAATTGCCCAAAAGATTGAAGGTTCTCGAATGCTTATTAATTTGGCTGGTGCACCTATAGTTGGCAGGTGGACAGAAAGTTATAAAAAAATAATCAGAAATAGTAGGGTAGAAACCACTAAAAAACTGGTGGAAGCTATTTTGATGTTAGAAAAAAAACCTAAGGTTGTTATGTCGGCTTCGGCAGTGGGGATTTATGATACGATTTATGAACACGATGAGTTCTCCGACAGGCTGGCCGATGATTTTTTGGGTTCGGTATGTCAGGAATGGGAGGCAGCTCTGGTTCCTTTGTTGCAAACAAGTATAAAACTTACCGTGGTACGCTTGGGTATTGTGTTAGATAATAAACAAGGTGCGTTGGCCCAAATGATAACACCTTTTAAACTTGGGTTGGGCGCCATGGTAGGTGATGGAACACAGCCATTTCCTTGTATCCACGTTGAAGATGTCCTTTCGGCTATTTGGTATATCTTAACTAATCCAAAATCGGGCGGTATATATAATTTGGTGGCACCAGAGATGGTTCCCAATCGATATTTTTCGAAAACATTGGGTAAAAAGCTTCATCGACCAGTTATATTTAGGGTTTATAGTTTTATCTTGAAACTGGCTCTTGGAGAAGGGGCAGATGCCTTGCTAAAAGGACAGAAAGTGCGACCTCGAAGATTGTTGGAGTTGGGTTATCCTTTCCAATTCCCTACAATTGATGCTATAGTTGAGGATTTGGTTAAAAAGAAATGATAGAAAAGCAGAGGCAGTGAACAATTGCTGTAATAGTTACTTTGTACTGCTTAAATGAAGCAAGGTTTGTACTCGTTTAAGCTGCTATCTGTTTCGTAGCTGCCATCTCACATGTTTTATAAAAATGGATACTGTACTAACATATCCCACCGATTGGGGATAATTCTTAATACTTTTATCTTGATACTTAATACTTGATACTTGATTCTTAATACTTGATACTAATTTCTTGATTCTTTAATAATACAATGAAAATAGATAAACAATTACTTCAAAAATATAATGTTCCGGTACCCCGATATACCAGTTATCCACCTGCCAATCATTTTAATAGTGATTTTAAGGAAGAGGATTTTAGGGCTCTATTGGTTAAATCTAATACTGAAGATCCATCTAATATTGCATTTTACGTACATATACCATTTTGTGCGCAAATATGCCATTATTGTGGTTGTAATGCCCTAAAAATGGGCAGAGCCGATGAAATACGAAATTATATTGCTGCTGTAAAAGAGGAACTAGCTTTGATGGTTCGAACTATTGACCCAAAACGGAAGATATCGCAGATACATTATGGCGGTGGTACGCCTAATGCTATCAAAGCATCTTACCTTAAGGAAATAAACGATATTATATTTCAAAGTTTTGAGCTTATCGAAGATGCCGAAATTGCCATTGAATGTAACCCTGCTCACCTGACGTATGCTTATTTAGACGAACTTTTTGATGCTGGATTTAACCGGTTCAGTTTTGGTATCCAGGATTTTGACGAAAATGTTTTAAAAGATGTAAACCGCAAACCATCATCTTTACCCGTGGAGGATTTGGTGAGCTTTGTAAAAAATGCCAACCCTAAGTTTGCTGTCAATCTGGATTTTATATATGGGCTGCCCGGCCAAACAGTTAGCAGCTTTTGTAAATCCATTGAGAAAGCGATTGAAATACGTCCCGATAGATTGGTCACCTTTTCCTATGCCCATGTGCCTTGGTTTAAAGAACACCAAAAAATATTGGTTCAAAAGGGTTTGCCAACTGCCGATGATAAGTTGGATATGTTTTTGGCGGCTTACGATTTGCTTTTAAAAGCAGGTTATGTATCCATTGGGCTCGATCATTATGCCTTGCCGGAGGATGAGCTTTGTCAAGCCCTCAACAAACACCAGTTGCATCGTAATTTTCAAGGGTATTGCACCAAACGTACAACAGGACAAGTTTATGCTGTAGGGGTTTCTTCCATCAGTCAACTTTCGGGCGGATATGTGCAAAACACCAAGAGTGTAAAAGCCTACATCGAAACTGTAAATAATGGATTGTTCCCCGTTGAAAAAGGGGTTTTGGTTACAGATGAGCAAAAGATAATCCGCACCGTAATTAACGAATTGATGTGTAATAAATATATCGCTTGGGATAAGGTTGCCGATAGTTTTGCGATGGATGTTATAAGTCTTAAAAAACTGATAGCTTATGATGAGGATATTTTAAAGCCGTTTCAAGCGGATGGATTGATTCACTTTACAGCTCACCATCTTGAAATAACCGAATTGGGCACCATGTTTATCCGCAATATTGTGGCCTCGTTTGATCCTGCATTGGCTGATAGTAACAAACGATATTCAAATTCAATGTGATTATGCCATTAAAAAAAGTAGATGTCGTTATTGTGGGCGCTGGGTTGACCGGACTTACCTTGGCCTTTTATCTCGAAAAAGCGGGTAAAAAAGTAGCACTAATTGAGAAGTCGGATAGGGTAGGAGGTGCCATACAAACGGTACACGAAAAGGATTTTATTTATGAGATGGGTCCTAATACTGGTGTTATTGGTACCGAGGGTATCGTGCAGTTGTTCGACGATTTAAAGGAGCATTGCGAGTTGATTACACCCAATCCCGAGGCAAAGGAACGGTGGATATTAAAAAATGGACAATGGGTGGCGCTTCCGTCGGGGCTGTTGTCGGCCATTGGCACACCACTGTTTGCATTAAAAGATAAATTCAGGATATTAGGCGAGCCTTGGCGTAAAAAAGGCATGGATCCCGACGAAACACTGGCGCAATTAGTAAAACGCCGCATGGGAAACAGCTTTTTAGATTATGCCGTTGATCCTTTTATATCGGGCATTTATGCTGGTGACCCTACTAAATTAATTACTCGTTTTGCCATGCCTAAGCTGTACTTATTAGAGCAGAATTATGGCAGCTTTATAAAAGGAACCATTAAAAAGCGGAAAGAACCCAAATCAGCATTGCAAAAAAAGGTAAGTCGTGAGGTGTTCTCGGTTAAAGGCGGATTGCAAAATCTTATTACAGCTTTAGAGAATAATATATCAAAAGATGCTATTTTATGCGGAAGTGAGCAGATTAAAGTATCGCAGAAAGATACTGGTTTTATGACTGTTTTGAAAACCAAAACAGGTGATGAGATTTCCATAGAATCCGACAAGGTAGTAACAACCTTTGGGGGCGAGGGTATTATGGATATATTAACCATGGTCCCACATGATTTGTTAAAGCCGGTGGCCAATACAACCTATGCCAAGGTGGTGCAAGTGGTGGTTGGATATAAGCATTGGAATGGAAAAAAAATAAATGCCTTTGGGGGTTTGGTACCAAGCGCCGAAAATAAGGATATCCTTGGCATATTATTTCCTGGTGCACTGTTCAGCGGGCGCTGCCCCAAAGAAGGTGCTTTGTTGTCAGTTTTTGTGGGAGGAATGAAAAAACCGCAAATGATAACAAAATCAGATGAGGAAATACAACAGATAGTTTTAAGAGAAATAGAGCTGACCCTACAATGCAGCCAAAAACCCGATTTGATTAAAGTATTTCGATATCCCAAAGCCATTCCTCAATACGACATTTCCACCAAGGAACGGTATGTGGCTATTGCTACCATCGAAAATGAGTACAAAGGTCTGCACCTTGCCGGAAACATAAAAGGCGGGATAGGTATGGCCGACAGAGTTCAGCAGGCTTGGGAGTTGGCCAAAAAGCTGGTAGTGGAGAAGTAGGGGGTGATGATGTAATTAGGTTAGGGTTTTTTTCAGCATCCATAGTTTTCAAATCAATGGGAATATGTATAAGGAATTAAGTAAAACACTTGAAAGGCAACCCAACTATAATGTTTATGAATCGGATAAAAGACTTGTCATAATAGGGAACGGACAGGTTTACATTGATGATAGTGATTACATTAAGCTTTTTGTAGATAAGTCTCTTGAATTTCTGGATTTGATAATAGGTCAGTTGAAAAAAACTGATACTAGTATGCGATAATAATTGTCAAGATAGATGTAAATTTAAGGTTCGTAACCAGCTTTAACTTTTCTGTATTTTGAAAGGAACGAAGAGTCCTCAATCGGTTATTATTCATTACTGAGCATTGGCGACAATAAATCTAAATTTGCAAATGATGCGATTGTGGTGTATGTTTGCATCAAAATTATTTATTATGGCAAGACAGAGTATATCTTTTACAAAACCAAATGATGAATGGTTAAAGGCACAAGTGAACAATGAAGAATACACTAGTAAAAGTGAATTAATCAATGATTTGATTAGACAGGCTAGAAAACAACAAGTTCAAGTTGATTTTATAAGAGCAAAATTAGATAAATCAGAGAAAAGTGGATTTACTGATGATACTAAAGAACAAATATTAAATCATTCAAGGTCACTACTTAATGGGCAAATATAGATTAAGTAATGAAGCTAAGGAAGATTTGATTCGAATTCATCATTACGGTGTCGAAAAGTTTGGAGTGACTCAAGCTGATAAATACTTTAATTCATTTTTTGAGTATTTTGAAATTATTGCCCAACGACCCTATTCATTTGTGTCAGTCGATTATATAAAAACAGGATATAGGCGTTGTGTTTGTGGGTCTGATAGTATATTTTATAGAATAAATAATGGAACTGTTGAGATAATGGCAATAATTGGAAGACAAGATTTGAATAATATACTATGACTTAGATTTACCTCTTCACACGCTCACCGATGAGTTATAGTATACCACCAAATAAAACATCAATCTCTTTATCTACTTGTCTCTTATCTCTTATCTAACAATCTAAATAAAAACATGAGTAAAGCATTACTAATTATTAATATAGGTACGCCGGATAAACCTGAAATAAAGGCCGTTCGCAAATATTTAACAGAGTTTTTAAACGATAGGTTTGTGATTGACATTCCGTGGTTATGGCAAAAAATATTGGTGAACGGAATTATCATTCCTTTCAGGGTGAAAAATTCTACCAGTTTATATAAGCGTCTTTGGACTAAAGATGGTTCGCCATTACTTTTTTATCAAGAGCGACTTGTAGAAAAACTTAACACAAAATTCAATGGGGAGTACGATGTGTATTCGGCTATGCGCTATGGCAATCCATCCATAAAAAGTGTGTTAGCAGAGATACAGAAAAAGGATTACGACGAACTGATTGTATTACCGCACTATCCCCATTATGCTACATCCACCACTTTATCCACCATTAACAAGGTGAATAAGGTGCTTAAAAGCTGGAACAAAATACCGGAAGTTAAATTTGTGGATCAATTTTACGATCACCCTGCTTTTATCAATGCCTTTGTACACAATATTCAAAAGCACGATGTGGATAGTTACGATCATGTGGTGTTTTCGTACCATGGCTTACCCGACAGACAGGTCAACAAACTACATCCGGGCATCAACAGTCCTCAATGCACGTGCCATGTAGCCATGCCCGAACATGGTAAAAATTGCTATAAAGCTACCTGTTACCAGACCACCAGACTGCTGGCCAAAGAACTAGGCTTAGACAAAGAAAAATATACTGTTTCCTTTCAAAGTAGGTTGGATAAGAATTGGTTAATGCCATTTTCCGATGTGATTTTGGAAGAGCTTGTAAAAAAAGGGAATAAAAGAGTATTGGTGGTTTCGCCTGCCTTTGTTACCGACTGCCTCGAAACCGAAGTGGAGATAGGATGGGAATATAACGAAGATTTTCTGAAAAATGGAGGCCAGAAGCTTCAATTAGTCGAAAGTCTCAACGATTCTGATTTATGGGTTAATGGTATTGCGGAAATAATAAAGACGGTTTAAAAATCGGTGTAAATACTTTTTATTGATGTACGTATGGCAAACCACACTTGTTGGGTGCTGTTGGTTTCAATATCATTCTGCTCCGTGCGGATGCGGATGCCTGCTGCAATGTTAAAATTATTGCGTGGATTAATCAGATAGCTTAGGCTGCCTTCGGCATACAAAAGATTGGTTTTGAGCCCTTGTCCGATGGTATGTCCATCTTCTCCGGGGCGTTTTTGGTTGTTCTGATAAATGTTATGGCCATAGCTAATGTTGTCGTCGAAATCTTTTCCATACATGGCCACCATTACTTCGCCGTTTAAAACAATACGGCGGTACTGGTATTTTATCTTGGTAACACTTTCGCGAAAGTTGGCGCCCAGCGGGTGTGCCAGCTCTTGGTTGTAGTGCCCGTAATTGGTAATGGTTTCACGGTGCGAATAGGTATAAGGCCTAACCTGGTTATATTCGGTCAGGAAGTCGAGTTTGTTTATGCCCAGCATGTTAAAACTTTTAAAACCTACCTGAAAGCCTTGCTTGTTGGCCCACCACTTGTTACCCGAAAATACCTTGTCAAACTTAAACTCGCCCATAACAAACTGCCCGTAAAGAGCACTGTTGTTGCCCACAATGTATTTTGCATTTAAACCCATAGTCATGTTATCCGGTGATCCCAAGGAATATTCCACGGGGCGAAAGAAGATGATAGGGTTGAGGTATGATAAGTCAAAATTACGCTGACCCATGGTGTCCTGTGCAGCCCATACCACGCTCTCAAAAGCTCCTATCGAAAGGCGCTGACCTATATTTACGGTAAGATAATGCGAGGCGGAGTACTTTTCCAGATAGCGTGCATCATTACCTTCCAAAAAAGGGTCGATATTTAAATCGCGGTGCTGTGCCCACATCACATGATAATGTACCTTTTTAAAATTGGCGGTAAACTTTAGGTACGGATAGCTAAATGAATTATCGGAGAGGAGTAACGAGCGGTAGCCATCGCCTATAAAGTGCTTGCCATTGCCCAACTGAATATTGAACCATTGGGCGGGATTAAAGGATATAAAACCAGTAGCTTGGGCGTAATCGTGGTTGCTTTGTCCAAAATCTTTACTCTTTCCCTGGCCTGGAACTACTTTCCGTTCTCGTACAAAATCATCCATGTAATTGGGGAAGGCCGACTGGTTTTCCAGAAAATCAGTATAAAAATAAAAATTCTTACCAAATGTGCCTTCTATAAATATACCGCGTGTATTATTCCAGGTACTTTTCCCTTCTTCCAGCTCCTTGCCTGCACCAAAATCGAACAGCGGGTTAATTTTTATGCTAATATCCTTGTCTTCCCAATTTAATAAATCATCATGGAAAATTCTTTGCCAAAAGTTAAGTTTCCCTATGGGTATCTTTAATCCATCGTACAACAGTGAATCCACGTTGGTTATAGCCTCAATGCTATTTAGGTTATAGGAACGCACGGAAGTGTGTATACTTGTTCCTGGGCGGTAAATTACACGTTCGTAGGGCTTGAAATCCGGGTTGTTGTAATAGCTTATTTTTTGTGCAGAAATAGGATTGCCAAAAAGTAGCAAGGCAGAAACCAGAATTATAGAAGAGGAGAATAACTTCATGATTGTTGTGTTAATTTCGCTTTAAAAATTGAGGCAATTTAGAAACATTTTTCCAAACTAAGGATAATACGTTGCCTGCCCTATTTTGTTTTAGTGCCCGTAAATCTTCTTTCGATTTTATCCATATGTTTTTAAGGCTTTTGTTACTTGTACCGCCCACCCTCATACGGGTTATCACCATGGGAATATATTCGGCTGCGTATTTTCCGTTGGAAAAAAAGCGCAGAATAAAATCGTAATCGGCAGCTATTTTATAATCGAGCTTAAAAACACCTATATCCTTAAATACTTGCTTTTTAATAAATAAAGTTGGGTGGGGCGGCATCCAACCTGCTCTTAACAATCCAGGCTTATAGGCTTTACTTTGCCAGTACCTGACTACTTTTTCGGGATGTTGAAATTGCACATACTCCAAATCTCCATAAATGGCGTCGGCCTTTGTCCTTTCAAATTCTTCCACTATACTTTCAATTGTGGTGTCATCGTCCAACAGGTCGTCGGCATGTAAAAAACCTATCACATCGCCCGTAGCCATTTCTATACCTTTGTTTAGGGCGTGGTATATTCCCTTGTCGGGTTCCGAGATAAAATGTTGGATAAAAGGCTTGTAGGTTTCGGCAATGCTTAGGGTTTGGTCGGTCGAACCGCCATCAATAAGTATATATTCGATGTGTGGATAGGTTTGGTTGATAACCGAAAGTATGGCACTTTCCAATGTGTTGCCGGCGTTGTATGTAGCGGTAATAATAGAAACGGTCATTGTTCGACTTTAAAAAATGGATGGCAAAAGTGGTTAATTTTATTTGCAAATCGTCTTTTATTCTAAATCAATAGTTATCATTAAATTTTCTTTCACAGTTTTAATCAATTCTTTTGGTAAGTCACCAAGTTTTTTCATTAAACGTTTATTGTCAATTGCTCTAATTTGGTCTATCATTACATCACAATTTTGATGTAAATTTGCTTCTCCTTTTTTCAAATGAACTCTTAAAATCTCCGAATCTTGTATAATATTAGTTGTTATGGGGCAAATAATTGTTGATGGATGTGGTATTTGATTTAAAAGATTGGTTTGGATTATGAGCACTGGTCTTGTTTTCCCTGCTTCTGTTCCAATTTGAGGATTTAAATCTGCAATCCATATTTCATATTGTTTACTCGACATAATCTATCTCCTCAAAATCTTTAAGAGTAGTCATTGAATTCGCTTTTACAAGGTCGGACTCTTCCCTAAGTTTTTTTTCTAGAATGGCACGTTTTTGCATTCGATTGTAATTTTCAAGTGCATCATTAATATACCTGTTCCTAGGTTTTTTTATTTTTGAAAGAATCTTTTCAGTTTCTACAAAAATTGAATCATCGATTTTTAAAGATACCGTTTTCATTATTTTTATTTTTTATATATTAAAAGTATATCTTATTTGTATATCAAACAAGTATTTTTACTTTATTGTTTTTTCCTTTGTTATGTTTTTCCATGTGGAGCTGTCCTTTCCCATACTTCCATCCAAACTCCAAACATAGCATTGGTGCTTGGAGGTGTCATGTTTATAAAGCCGCTCACTATTTTACCATCGGCTATAAGCAGAGGTTTTGATGTTTGGTTCTGCTTTGTAAATTTATTCCATTCGCCTGTGTGAAAAGAAGCTATTTTCCAAATTCCAATCGAATTATCATGTATAAATTTGGGCAAGGCAATATTAACCATACCCATATTATATCGCCAATTGATATCAACACAAGGATGTATTTTTAATTGGCCGTCAAGGTTTCTGTAAACGATGGCATCGATGCCAATAGGTCCTTCGTGGTAATGATGCGGTTCAATTTTACGCAGCGTATTTATTAATTGATTGGCTGCCTTGTTAATAATTGTAACACTTAAGAACTTGCTTATTTCATCCTTGTGATGTGGCCAGTTTACGCTGCCACCTATAAAATGCTGTTTATCATCATTCAGGGAGTAAGAGATTCCTGTAAAATCTATCTCTCCATCCTGTTTCAAATTGAATTGAAAGGAGAAATCAAAAACCTTGTCCAGCAAAGGTTCAGCAGTAATAAAGCCTTGTTGCTTTAGCGCTCCTTGTATCCATTGGTAATTTGCACCAAGGCCTTTTGATGAGTTTATCACATGAATACCTCTGCCCGAGGAGCTCCAGGGCATTTTAAGGATGACGGCATCTTGATTGTCAAACCAAGTATCGAATTCGTCCAAGCGGTTAAAACTCAGAGCTGGTGTTTCAAGGGCAATAAAATTTTCATAGTTGTAATCATGATGAAGATACCGTTGAATCGTGTTGGTTGTCTCACGGCTAAAAAAATCCCTGTTACGTTGTTTCCATGTAAAATTGGGCGATTGTTTAAAAGATGGGTTGCTTAATTGTTTCAAATGCTTTGTTTTGTGGTGCATAGCCGGTGTCCAGCTCCACGGCTTGATGTAATTATATGCTTGGTCGAGATTATGTAGGGTATCAACATAACGTATCATTGGAAGTCTCAACTTATGCCATTGCGCCAAAAAATCAGGATTGGGGAGTTCTGGGGTAATGACAATATCACCTTCCGATGCAAAAAAGGAGGGGAGGAAGGCCAAATCGTTTTCGAACTGCATAAGCGACTTAGGAGGGGTGTAACTTGCCAATCCATTGGCTATAGCCATTTCTCCCGTAGGATTAAAAATGTAGATGTCGCTCAAAAGTTTAGGTGTTTGGTTGTGAAATGAATGTGCTTGTTTGTTGCTATAAATAAGCCTAAAGTTAGTTTTGTTTTTGGCAGAATATAAAGTCGATTTCAGCGCCTTGATACCCTGCTTGTAGCTTGTGTCTTAATACTTATTTCTTGATACTTGATACTGTTCTGGCGGTATAGCTTTATTTGGCCACGGGAAGTGAAATGATAACATGAGTTCCCACGCCCGTCTTCGACCTAATTGCCAATTTGCCTTTGTGATCCTTCACAATTTTATAGCTGATATAAAGTCCTAAACCGGTTCCTTGCCCTGCCTCTTTGGTAGTGAAAAATGGATCTGTAATTTTGGCAAGATTGTTTTCTTCGATACCCACACCACTGTCGAATATTATAATTTTTATGTATCTTCCTCTAAGTCCTGAGGTAACCCTTATAGTTCCCAAATTAGGTATTGCCTGGCAGGCGTTAATTAAAATATTGATAAAAACCTGGTGAAGCTCTCCAACGTTGCCCATCACAATGAATGATTCGGCGTGTAAATTCTTTATCAGTTCGATGCGGTTATTCAATAAGTGTTGAATCATTAATATACTGTTGTCCAGAATAGAATGTATGTCGCATCGTTCGTCGAGGGTTTTTCTTGTCCTGCTGAACTGGTTTAGACCTGATACAATCTCTGCCGCCCTGTCCACGCCTACTTTTATGCTATCCAACAGCATCTCTACCTCTTCATCCAGTTCATTTTTATCTTCAAAATAATTCTGTAGCCCAGTATATCCACCCAGGATATAGTTTAGTGGGTTGTTGATTTCGTGAGCCACACCGGCGGTTAAAATACCCAGCGACGCCATTTTTTCCTGCTGCATAAGACTCGATTGGGTATCCTTTAATTTGTCAACGGAGTCCTGTAGTTCGGCGGTACGAATTTTCACCAATTTCTCCAGCGTTAAATTTTGTCGACTTAAATTACGACTGTATAACTTGGCTATAATCACGATAAATAGTACACTTAATAAAAGATAAAGAAGGTATGCCCATTCCGTTTGGTGCCATGCGGGTTTAATACTGAACTTATACGTGCTGACGGGGCTTTGCGTGCTATACACATTTTTGCTCATCACTTTAAAAGTATAGTTGCCAAAGGGAATATTGGTATAGGTGGCGGATGGCTCTGTTGACCATGTACTCCAATCTTTGTCAAAACCTTCTACCATATACCGATACTGGTTTCGATCAGGTGATTCAAAAAAATTGGCACTGAAATGAAACCTGAGTGAGTTCAAATTGTTATCTAGCATGGGGACATAATCCTTCGATTGCGAAAGAACCACACTTTTGCCATCGGACGAAAGATAAGAACCATTGAACACAAGTGAGTCGCTGGGCATAATACTTACTTTTCGGATGAGTACTTTAAAAGATTTATCAACATCTTTTTTAGCCCAAGTATCATAAACCCCAAAACAGCCAATCCCTCCAAAATTTATAAATCTGCTGTCTGCTATTGACGCCGAACGTATGTTGTTTAGTTTAAGAAATGGTTTATAATCAAATACAACTGAGTCTTTCAACATTTTCAGGATACCTGTTTTATCGCCATGGATAAAAAACTGATTCGTACTTATTTGTTTGGCAATTTTAACTCCACAAGAATCTTGGGTAAAGGTTTTACCCCAACGTGCGTCATGGGAAAAGGAAAAGGAGGATTCGCCTAATTTGTTGTAAGTAGGTATTGGCTTGTATATACCTTTTGGTGTAAATATATTTATGTTACCATTAAATTTATTCACGTACGCATCTTGAATCTCTCTGGGCAGGCCATTGTCTTTTGTAAAATGGATGACGGTATAATCTGTTAAATCATTGTTATTGAATTTGATACAAGAAATACCTTCGTTGTAAGATGCCAGCCATAGCTTACCTTCGTCATCAAAAACCATCGATCTGATTTGACTGAGTTTATCGTTGATGTTAAAGCTGCTTTTTAGTTCAATAAAGTTATTGGTTCCGTTATCCTTAAAAGTACAAATTACTACTTTTTCGTTTTGTCCAATGGCTATTTTATCCGGATAACGTTTATCGTAGGCTGCACAATAAACCCTTTCGCCTTTGTTGTAAATGTGTTTAGCAACCTTGTTATTTATTTCAGAAAGAGAAATCCAATCGCAAATGAGCAAGTGCCCGTTTACATCTATAAATTGATGGCAATATAGGATATTTTTTATATGTATAGCTTTATGGTTATCGTCTTTCAAACTAAATTGGTAGGGTGGTAAATAAAAACATTTTTCTTCTGTACCGATGTATTGTATCCCATTATGAACAGTAGATGCCGTTACTTCCTTCTCAATTCCTTGTCGTTTACCATAAAACTGAGCCGGATAACTTAAATCAATACGCGAAACCCCTTTCACATGAATGGCCCAAAGGTTTTTATCCATATCAAGAAATAAGGAGTATACAGAGTTAGAAATCAAACCCCGCTCTTCGTTGATGATTCTGATTATTTCAAAATTTTCATTTAATATAGCTATGCCTCCTTTGGATGTACTAATGGCTTTTGTACCATTGTTCAAGTTTAGCACGTGGAATCCAAAGTTCTCTTTCAAAAATAGCTCAGTTTGTTTTGGCAGGTTTATGCGGCTAAGTTGATGGGTGGATGTGTTATATTTTTGAAAATAGCTCGCTCTGCTATTTGACATAAGCACTTCGTCAGCAGAAAGGCTGTTTACAAAGAAATAACCATTTATCCTCAGGTGCTCCACATCGTAGTTTGGCAATGGGATTAATTGGTTACCGTCAATTGTAGCCAAGCCTAAGGTTTTGTCCATAACATAAATAGTACCGTTGGCAAAGTCGGCACATGGGGGCATAAGATCCACCGAAATAACTTCAATGGTATCATTTACCAATCTAAATATCTTATTATAACAAATATAATAAACGCCTTGTTCGGTAATGTAAATCTTCCAAACACTGCGGTAATAAGGAGTGTTGTTAGGCACCAGATGATTTAACGAATGGTATTTTAAGGAACCAATAGAGTCTGGTTTTAAATATCCAAAATCGTTATTTCCACCAACATATATAATCCCAGTAGAATCTGTTGCTAAGCTTTTTACTGTCGATTTGTTGGGCACGGGATGTCTTCGCCAGGAGGTTCCGTCATATTCTATAACTCCCTCTCCATCGCCAAAAAATAATACGCCCCTTTTATCCTGACATACGGCCCATATATATTTGCTGCCCGTATCATTGTTTGGATCAAAATTTTGGATGTGTGGTGCCCCCTGGTAATTTATAGTTTGCGCATACCCTGCGTGAGCATGGCAGACTAATATCAGGAGTAGGAGTAATTTATTGATTGGATTCATTAGGGAGTGAAATCAACGCTTGGTTTGTATTATTTGCTCCATTATTTTATTGGTTCTTGCGGCCGAAATGCCATCGCTTACACATTTTTTTCCTTCTAATATATTTTCAGATACTTGTTTTATAAGATTGTATTGTATGTTTTCAGGATTGAGATAAGGGAATTCTGTTGATCCGCTATCTTTAATAAGAAGAACGGGGTCAAGTAAAAAACAACTAAACTTTATACTACCCGATGTACCAATTATTTCTATGCTGTCGTGTGCACCTTCGTTATGGGTTACAAAACTCCACATGCCGGTGCCTATTGCCCCACATTCAAATTTAAAACAAGCCACTACAGTGTCCTCGGCATTGTACCAAGTATTGTTATTGGAAGCAAAGCCTGTGGCCTCTGTTATTGGACCCAGCAAAAAATCCATTAGGTCAAGTTGGTGGGATGCTAAATCGTAAAAAATTCCTCCTCCTGCAATGGATGGATTCACGCGCCATGCATTGTTTTTTTCATCGTCGTTGGCTGGCCGGGTCAGGCAGATGTTAACCGATAGTATGGTGCCTATGGTCTTTTCGTCGATAAGCTCCTTTGCTTTTAAAAAGCCGGGTAGTGTGCGTCGGTAGTAAGCTACAAACAAAGGAACACCGGTTTCTTTCGACACTTTGTTCATTTCAATGCATTCGGCATAGGTGGCGGCCATGGGCTTTTCTACATACACAGGTTTGCCAGCACGCATAGCTGCTATGGCATACTGGGCGTGTGTGGATGGTGGAGTGGCTACATATATGGCATTTATCTCAGGCGAATTGATAAGCTGGTCTGCATCGGTATAATAATTAGGTACCTTATGGCGTTCTGCGTAATCCTTAACTTTGTGGTTGCTGCGGCGCATAACTGCCATCAGCTTAGAGTTGTTGACTTTGTTGAATGCTGGCCCACTTTTTTTTTCGGTAACGTCGCCGCAGCCTATTATACCCCAGTTTATTATTTTTGTCATCATTAATTGTCTTAAAGTAAACCAAATGTTTTATTTTTGGCCCGTATCAATAATCAAATATATTAAAATTTGGAGCAGATAAAAGGCAAAACGAAAAAATTAATCCAAGAGCATTGTTTTTACGATATTATAGGCGATGTACATGGTAGTGCCATGGAGCTTGAACAGTTGCTGCTAAAGCTTGGATATCAACTGGTAGATGGCATATGGAAGCATGCCTATCGGAAAGCCATTTTTGTTGGCGATTTTATTGATCGTGGACCTAATTCGCGACGCGTGCTCGAAATTGTAAAGAGCATGGTTACTTATGACTATGCTCATGCCATTTTGGGCAATCACGAACTGAATGCTATCTATTATCTCACAAAAAATAAGGAAGGAAAGCCCTTTAGAAAACTTTCCGACTCATCAAAAAAACTGACCGAGCAGGTGAAAAACGAGTTTCGGGGTGAAGAAAAAGTCCTGAAAATGTACCTCAAATGGATGCGTACCCTGCCTACACATCTCGATTTTGGAGCCTTTAGGGTGGTGCATGCTTATTGGAACGACGATTATGCACGCATTATAGATCAGTACCGAAACGAGGGTAAGTTTGCTAAAAATGTGCTTAAATATATGGTAGATTCGGAACATCCCTTGGGCAATGCCATTGATAAAACAACCAAAGGTATTGAGTTTAATCTGCCCAACGATTTGATAATTAAAGATTCCAATAATAACCGCAGAAGCAAATTTAGAATTAAGTGGTGGGAGCCTGCTGAAAATAAAACCTTTCTGGAACTGGCTTTTGGAAATAAATTTACCTTGCCTGATTATACCATTCCTAAACAAATATTATTTCCGTACAAATGGTATGATGAGAAGGAACCTATGGTGTTTTTTGGTCATTATTGTATGGATAAAAACAATATGATGGTGCGGGATAATGTGTGTTGTATAGATTCGTGCATAGCCAATGGGGGCACATTGGCAGCTTACCGATGGAATGGAGAAACAAAATTAAACCCGGATAATTTGGTGTTTCTGTAAGCGTGCGTGAAGCGCACGGCAGACTGATAAAGTTACTCAGCCCTGAAAGGGTTGAACTTATAGGTGATTTTGGCGTGATGCACTGTTCAACCCTTTGGACATAACTTCCGTAAAAGGAATTAGCTGAGGTTGAAATTCTGGTAACGGACAGGAAATCTGTGGTATATAATATACTTGTTTAGCCATCTTCTGAAGGCAGTAAACTATGAATAATACTTGTAGAGCTGGACAGGTTGTGTGAGAAGCTCAAGGATTTACAAAAAAAAGTAAGGCTAGCCTTGAAAGTTTGCCTCCAGACAGGCAGGGGTTGAATGCAGAGAGAATTGGTTTTGCGTAATGTTCAACATTTGTGTGTTACAGACAAGCTTTTATGACAATGTTATTTTTTGTTTTCCAAATCGATTAAATGATGTCACACCCTTAAAATAACCCGCATGTTCATTATCTTTTGCAAAAGTATGGTACAGTTTTAGTTGAATCCCCTAAACTTGTTATATTTGTTCCATTATAATGGTGGGTGGATATCCATTTACTGAGTTCATATTTTATGCGAAAAGTCTTTTATTTTCTTCATATCCTTTTTTTATTGGGCGTGGCTTCTCACACTAAAGCTCAAATAGATACAGACCGGGTTCTTATCATCGGGCGAAATGCGCTGTATTACGAGGATTACGTGCTCGCTATTTCCTACTTCAACAAGGTAATCCGCGTTAAACCTTATCTGGCCGATCCATATTACTTTAGGGCTTTTGCAAAATATAGTCTCGAGGATCTGAAAGGTGCCGAAAAAGATATGGACAAAGCCATCAATACTAGTCCTTTTCAAGCCAGTTTTTATCGTTTTAGGGGCGATATTCGTAGCAAGTTCGGTGCCTACAAGGAGGCATTAGACGATTATGCCAAAGGCTTGGAACTGAGTCCGCAAGAGGAAGGAATCTTTTTTAACCGGGGACTGGTTTATATGAGCACCAAGGAATACCAGAAGAGTGTTGACGACTTTACCGAAGTACTAAAAATAGACAATGCGCAATATGGAGCCTATATAAACAGGGCTATTTCAAAGCTACAACTTAAAGATACTATTGGGGCGGTAAAGGATATGGACGAAGCCATTGAGGTGAACCCCCTGGTTGCCGATGCCTACAGGTTTAGTGCCATTATTTATTACGAAACCAACGACTTTAACAAAGCCCTGGCCAGGATAGACAAAGCCATAGAACTGAACAGGAACGATGCCGGTTATTATATGATGCGAGGTGTAATTCGTTACCAAATGGATAACTTGGCAGGAACGATGAGTGATTTTGATAAGGTAATTGAGCTGGATCCTAAAAATACCATGGCTTATGCCAACCGAGGTATTCTGCGTGTTGAAGTGGGCGATGTAAACAATGCCATCGACGACTTTTCGAGGGTGTTGGCTCTTAATCCAGCAGATTTGCTCACACTCTTTAATCGATCGCTACTATATATTCGGGTGGGTCAATATCGCGATGCCATTGCCGATTTGAACGTGATAATCGACCGTTATCCAGATTATCCGGATGCTTATATGGCCCGATCACAAGCCTATAGCGGTATAAATAATAATATGGCAGCGGGGCGCGATTATAATATGGCTTTTAAACTGGATCAGGATAGCCGTAAAAAGGCCGAGAGAGAGTCTGGTAAAAAGCAAAAAGACGGCGACAAACCCAAGAAAACCCGAAGCGAAACAGATGATGATATAAGCAATCATAATAAAATTGCCGTATTGGATGATTTTGGTATCGACGAAACAGAGGTGGAGGAAATTGATAATTTAAGAGGTAAGATACAAAACCGCAACATAGTAATAGATCTGGAAACGGTTTATGGTCTCACCTTTTTCTCGGTAGATTCACTGATTAACCGAGCCCGATATTTTAAAACAGATGTAACGCAGTTTAATCAGCACAAAAAATTTGGCCGACCACTCATATTCTCCAATAGAGAGGCAGAAACGGACGGATCCAAATCATTGGAGTATTTTACAGCTATCAAAGAAATAGGCACCCAAATAGAACAAACGCCCAGTGACTATGAACTGCGGTTTATTCGCGCTATTTTATATGGGGTGGTACTTAATTATACCAGTGCCATTGCCGAATATGATTTTATCATCGAAAATACCGAAGATAAAAAGTTGAACCTTTTTGCTTATTTCAACCGTGCCTATATCCGATATAAAATGGTAGAAATGATGCAGACATTCGACGATGCCGAGCTTCCGTCGAGCCTGATATCCAAACCTTTAATCTCTGTGACGAATAAGGACAAACCACCTAAAGAGGATGTAATTATAAAGCAAAGCTTGGATTATGAGCTGATAGAACGCGACTTGCAAAAGGTGCTGCAGATAGATCCCGAATACGAATTTGCCTATTATAACCTGGGTATTCTGCAATGTATCCGTAAGGATTATGAAGGTGCCATTGTTTATTTCGAGAAAGCTATTGCTTTGAACCCATTTTTTGCCGAAGCATATTTTAACAGAGGACTAACCCGCATTTATTTAAAACAGGATGAATTGGGTACACTGGATTTGAGCAAGGCCGGTGAGTTGGGTATGTATAAAGCTTATAACGTAATAAAACGCTACGGAATGCAACGTGAAGTCAAGGTGGAAGAGGAAAAGGAATAGCTAATGGCTAATAAAATAAACGGGAGAACGAAAAATAAATGGACGAATGGTTGCAACATATAGATACCGATAATGATGAGTTTCAGGATGCCCTAAAGCTGATTCAATATACCAATCGTTCTGTTTTTTTAACCGGAAAAGCAGGCACTGGTAAAAGCACGTTTTTAAAATATATATGTACCCAAACACATAAAAAGTACGTGGTGGTGGCGCCAACGGGTATTGCAGCCATTAACGCTGGCGGACAAACCATGCACTCCTTTTTTAAAATCCCCTTCAGGCCCTTGTTGCCCGACGATCCGGACCTGAGCACCAAGAACGGTCGTATTTACGATTTTTTAAAATACCGCAAAAACCATCAAAAACTAATCAAGGAGCTCGAACTGTTAATTATTGACGAAGTATCAATGCTACGTGTTGATATTCTGGATTTTATAGATCGGGTTCTTCGTGTGTTCTCGGGTAACATGCAAGTTCCTTTTGGAGGCAAACAATTATTAATGGTAGGCGATGTATTTCAGTTAGAGCCGGTGGTAAAAGGGGAAGAGTGGGGTATATTAAAACGTTTTTACCAAACTCCCTTCTTCTTTTCAGCAAGAGTGTTCCGAAATTTACCCATCGTGCAGATTGAACTGAAAAAAGTATATCGGCAAAACAATCCCGAGTTTGTTAATCTGTTAGATCGCATTAGGGTAAATGCGTTGAAACAGGAAGATATATCAACCATTAACCGACGATATTCGCCCACCTACAATGCTCCTATTGATGAGCTTTTTATCACCCTTGCCACCCGCCGAAACACCGTGGATTATATCAACGACCATAGGCTAGATGAATTGGAAGGGGAGGAGATTACTTTTGAAGGTGAAGTGATAGGCGATTTTCCAGAATCGGCATTGCCCACACCCCGTCAGCTTGTTTTAAAAGAGAATGCCCAGGTGATGTTTATTAAAAATGATTCGCCCGATCGAAGATGGTTCAACGGTAGTTTGGGCAGGGTAGATCAAATAAACGAGGAAGGCATATCTGTTCGCATGGAAAACGATGAACTGTTCCTGGTTGAAAAGGAAATATGGCGCAATGTACGATATAAATACGACGAGAAAAACAATAGGATTATCGAAGATGAGATTGGCTCGTACCAGCAATATCCCCTAAAACTGGCTTGGGCTATTACCGTGCACAAAAGCCAGGGCTTAACTTTTGATAAGGTGATGATAGATTTTACGGGCGGTGCCTTTGCCGGTGGACAACTGTATGTGGCACTTAGCCGTTGCCGCTCGTTGCAGGGAATCATCATGAAATCGCAAGTGACACCGCGTGATGTTATTGTTAGGCGAGAGTGTGTTGATTTTTCGCGCCGATCAAATAATAAATTGCAAATTAAAGATAGTTTAGATTCTGCCCATGCCGATGATAGCTACAAAAAAGCACTTACAGCTTTTAAGAAAGATGACTTTTCACTTGCCATGCAGGAGCTGGGATCGGCCATTGCCAAACGTAACGATTTGCTTAAGCCTGTTGTTTTGCGATTTATAACCAGGCAATTACAGGTAATTCCCAAACTACGTAAAAAGGTGAAAGAGCTGGAAAACCGGGAAAAGAAAAGAAATAAACAGTTAGATGAATTTGCACGGGAATATTTTTTAATGGCCAATGAGTGCCTGGTGAAAGCCAAAGACAAAAAAGCTGCCATCGCTAACCTAAATAAAGCTGTATTGCTGAACCCTGATTTTTTTGATGCCCTGTTTAAACGTGCTGGACTAAAGGTTGAAACAAGCGATTTGGAAGGAGCTGAGGCCGATTATTCTTTGGCTGGAAAATTGAAACCAAGAACCTTTAAAGTATATTACAATAGGGGAAGAACGCGCTTGTTGATGAAAAATCATAACGGTGCCTATGTAGATTTAAAAAAGGCGATACACTTGAAAGACGACCATGCCGAGTCGTACTATTATTTGGCACAGATATGCGATAAAATGGGCGAAAAAGACGAAGCTGAACGTTACCGAAATATCTCCGCTAACTTGGGATTTGAAGAATAACATAATACAAGTGAGATAAAAATAGAGTTAATGATTTTGACCAAATTTTTGGCCGCGAACCGTTGAATCGAAGCATCAAATGGTTTTTCTACACGGCCAATCATGAGTTACCTGTTTTATTTTATGCGTGACATACGTAAGGAATCATCGTACATGGTAAGGGCAACTGATTTAAAAAGTGCATATACCGTTGAGCCCTTTCGGATGTTCAGTCGATCCACGGAATCCCTTGTGATCTGTACGAGTAATTCAGTTCCCACATCCAGCAGGCAAAGGGCATAGTTCTTATCCATATAGATTTCGGTGACTGTAGCCTCCAATTGATTTTGCATAGAAATGCCATGGACGTGATGAGTGGCTATGGTAATATCATCGGGGCATAAAAAGGCGTCTATGTAGTCCCCTTCTTTAAGTGGCTTTGTTTCGGTGTGCAGGTAATAGATGTGATCGGTACCTCGCAACTTTACTTTGTAATTCATGGCGGTTTCTTGCGAAACGACGGCAAATTGCAGGTCGTTGACAAAAGTATTGGAAAATGCAGTGCCCTCAAAATAACCCTGCATTAGCAATTCAGAGAAATTGCCTTCTGCCTGCACTTTACCATTTTTGATGAGGAGCATGTGTTTGGTCAGGTTCAGGATGTCAGAAATGTCGTGACTGATCACAACCACGGGAATCTCAAATTTGCGAATCACTTTACGGATAAAATCGATGGCCTTAAGCTTTAGTTGTTTGTCGAGAGCCGAGAAAGGCTCATCGAGCAATAAAAGCTGAGGTTGCGATAGAAGGGCACGTCCGATGGCCACGCGCTGTTTTTCGCCGCCAGAGCATTGGCCGGGCATTTGATCTAACAGGGTATTTAACCCGAGCACTTCTACCACGTCATCATAATTGATGTGGCATTCTGTTTTGGCTGGCATGCCGTAGAGTAGATTTTTTTTTACCGATAGATGAGGGAACAGGCGCGCTTCCTGAAAAACGACCCCTATGTTCCTTTTGTGGGGAGGGACAAAAATATGATGATTTCTGTCAATTACCACCTTGCCACGCACCGCGATAGTTCCCTGTGCCGGTTTGAGCAGGCCGGAGATAAGCTGTATCAGGTTAGTCTTGCCGTGTCCCGAGGGACCCCAAATGCCGGTTACGCCATGGGAAATGGCAAAGCGGTAGTTCCCCTTGAATTGGCCCACCTTGTATTTTATATCCACGTCGAGTACGTTCATCTTTTTAATTCAAGTGGAGTTTTAGTTTTTAAATCCTTCCGCATCGATTCCGGAACAAGTTCCTTTTAAGCGGTGTTAAATATTTTTCACGAAACGCTCGGACAAATACATGGTTGCCAAGGCAATCAACACGGATATGAGCACCAGTTTAAAAGCCACGAATTCCTGTCCGGGAACCTGCATGGAACTATAGATAGCCAAGGGCAGGGTTTGTGTTTTGCCAAACATGTTTCCGGCAAAGGTGATGGTGGCCCCAAATTCGCCCCAGCTGCGGGCAAAAGCTAATATAAAGCCACTTAGTACACCGGGCAGGGCCAAGGGCAGCGAAATAGTACGGAACACTTTCCAGCGATTGGCGCCGAGGGTTTGTGCCGCACGCTCAAAACCAGGATCAATCATGTCGAAAGACGCTTTTACCGATCGTACGAAAAGAGGCATGGAAACTACCAACGATGAAATGACTGCCGCCCAAAAGGTGAAAGCCAAGCCGTCCGTTCCCAATAGTTTCCACAAAGGGCTCAGTATGCCCGACCTACCAAATAGGAACAAAAGCAAATAACCCGTGGTTACCGGTGGCAATACCAGTGGGAGAAAGACAAAGCTCTCCAACAAGCGCTTTCCTCTAAAGGTTTTCCGGCTCAACACCCAGCCTAGTCCAATGGCTATCGGGACTGCTCCGGCCACACTGGTTCCGGCCACTTTTAGCGACAATAGGATGGCTGATATTTCAAACTCAGTAAACACGCTGTGGCAATTGGTTAAATCCATATTTCTCCCAAACTACTTTTGCTTTCGGGGATTTGACAAAACTTAAAAACGCCTCCGTGGCGGGATGTGGAACCGCACCCATCATACAGATATGGTACCTGACAGGTTGGTGCATGTTTTCGGGCAAGGTTTCTAGCACCCTAACCTTAGTGCTCGAGATCGCATCTGTTCTATAAACGATACCCATGTCTGCTTCACCCATCTCAACGAGCTTGAGCACATGTTTGACATCGCGACCCAGCAAAAATTGATTCCCTTCCCATAAATCCAGGTTTTCCAGTGCTTGCCTGGCATATAGCCCCACGGGAACCATGTTGGGGTCGCCTATCGCAAAGCGGTGATTCACGGCCTGTTTTAAGGTAAGCTCCTTGTCAAAAATGCTATTGTTTGCTATCAGTACCAACGCGTTCCCTGCTATTTCCCAATATCCTGTATCGCCTACCAGGTTGCTATTTATCAAGTAATCAACCCATTGTTTGTTGGCCGACAAAAAAAGGTTGGCTGGTGCACCCATTTGAATCTGCCGGGCCAACGTTCCTGAGGAGGCAAAGCTGAGGCTTACTTTTTGCCCCGTTTCTGCGGTGAAACTATCCGCTAGAGCGGTCATTACCTCCGTTAAACTAGCTGCGCAAAATACCTGCAGATCTTTTTTCGCATTGCTGCCCGAGCATGCGCCAAGGAATAGGCAGACAAGCACCGGGACAAATATCTTTTTTATACAGCTTACCGATGACATAGGGTCAGAGTTTTTTTTCGATGAACAACATGTTGGGGCTGCAAAAATCAAAGCCTTGTGTCGAATACATGGCCAAAGCTTTTAGGTTGTCTTCCCTCACCTCAAGGTTCACCCTGCAGTAATGGTTTTGTTTTGCCTCCTGTACGATATGTAGCAAAAGTGACTTTCCGGCTCCGTTGCGCCTACTTTTAGGTGAAACGATGAAATCGTGGATATTGAGCAGGTAACGAGCCTGAAAAGTTGAGTAGTTCACGAAACAGTTGGCCAGTGCGATATATTTGTTTCCGTCGGTGAGTAAATAACCCTTGTAAGACGAGTGCTTGGATAAATCGTTCAAAATTGTGGAGTGCAGTTCCGTTGCCAAGGTTTTTTCGCAACCCTTCTCATCCATCATGTAGTCGTTAAGAAGACTTATTAGTGCAGTACGGTGTTCGTTGCGCGTAAGATCAACATGTTCAATAGTAAAGTTATCCATATTAAGCAGGTAATTAGATGTTTAAAAAATTATATAATGAGGGTTGTCGGTATGTAACGGTCTTAACCTTCTTTTCTGAGGTTAAGATCTTTACAGCCTGTAGCGCCACAGTTCGATATTATATTTTGCGACACGCGATCCCAGCATCCTTTCGGTGATGAGCAGTTGTGCAGCCGCACGAGCCATATTTCCCTTTGTCGTAATCAAAGCCTCCGTTATCAGCTCTCGTTCTATTTTTTCGACCACGAAACTCAAGCCTCCTTTGGCCTCCGTATTTGAAGAGCCTGCCGTTTGAAGGGTAGGGGGCAAATGATAGCTATGGATGACCTTATCCCGTGACAATATGCAGGCTCGTTCTATTACATTTTCCAGTTCTCGCACGTTGCCGGGCCAGGAGTACACCATAAGCATATTTATTGCCGAGGTGGTAATTCGCTTTATATTGGTGCTGTTAGTGAGATTGAATTTTGCGATAAAATGATCAACTAAAATAGGTACGTCATTTCTTCGGTCCCTAAGGGGTGGGAGGAAGAGAGGGAAGACATTGATGCGATAAAAAAAATCTTCTCTGAACTTGTTCTCCACGATGAGCTCTTCGAGGTTTCGATTGGTAGCGCAAATAATTCTTACATCCACACTGATGGTTTCGCTGCCGCCTAAGCGCTCAAAAGCTTTTTCTTGCAACACACGCAACAGTTTAACCTGCGTTGTCAAGGGCAAATCCCCTATCTCGTCCAGAAAGATGGTACCCCCATCGGCCATCTCAAAACGTCCCTTGCGTTGTTTTTCGGCACCCGTAAATGCACCCCTCTCGTGCCCAAAGAGTTCACTCTCGATCAGCGAATCGGACAAGGCGGAGCAGTTTACCTTTATAAAAGGCCGTCCTTTGCGCTGACTGGATCGGTGGATGGCATCGGCCACAAGTTCTTTACCACATCCGCTCTCGCCCCGGATCAGCACCGTTGAAATGGTGGGCGCCACCATATCTATCAAGGTGAAAACATCTTTCATCCTGGACGAGTTGCCAATCATGTTGGAGGGTTTATTATCCGTACCTACACGTTCTTGCAAGGCTCTGTTCTCTTTTTTGAGCTTTTCAATCTCCACAAGCCTTTCTTGCCTTATGCGCACGGCCTGTGTAATAATGGATCCTATGATAGACAACAGGCGCTTATCTTCCTCGATTGTAATCCGGGGATTAAACTTTCGGGTTAGTGATAAGGTACCCGCCACTTTTACACCATGCATAATCGGGACACATATAAAAGTGAGCTCCAGACCATCCACCTTTAATTCCTGTTTTGTTTTATTTAAGAAGAGGCGCGATCTGGAAATCTCGGGCACAACAACCGATGTTGCCGTTTCGATAACCCTGCCTATAATCCCTTCGCCCAATACATATTTTCCCCGCGAGAGTTGGGCAGGACTAAGTCCGTGGGCTACTTCAATAAAAATTTGTTCGCTCTGTGTTTCCAAAATGGTCAAAAAAGAACTTTCGGCTTCGAGATACCCACACACTTTTTTTAATATCGAGGGCAGTTCTTCCGTTATTTCTTTGCTCCTGCTTAATTGCGTGGAAATATCGAAAAGAAGTGATAACTCCTGATACCCGTAACACTCATCGTTGGTTTTTACACATCTTTTTAAATCCATTACCATTGTTTTATATAGCTGCTTGGACAAAAATAGCTATTTATTGCGAACACAGGGGGTTTGTTAAGGGGGTAATAGTCCTAAATATCATTAATCGGTGTTAATATCTGAACATTGTTTTCTGTTTTATACAAAAAAACTATTTGGTTTGAATTAAGTTCCCCTTTACTACCTCCATGATTTCAGCGACACACAATACCATTCGTTTCAGTTCTTCACCTGTGGCTTGTTTCGAGGGAACGGCATCCATGGCACACCAGGTATGGAAGCGGGCCATAAACCGTGCCTCCTCCATTAGTTGGGCTGACACGTTTACATGGCTTGATGCCGATTTTAGCATGGAAGATACAGAACCGTGCTCCAGCTCTTTATTGTGTTTCAACAGCAAGGCCGACAAAAAAGCTTCAGCAGCGATGCAAACCATATTGTACACCACCTCAGAGCCCAGCTTTAATGAATCGAGATTCATTTTTTTTAACTTTTCGTAAAAGGAAATGCCCTCCTCAAATACTTCCATGTGATTATTCATAATATATTTATTTAAGTATTAATTGTAATCCAAGTACCATGCCCTCCCAAACAACCGACGCTGGTTTTTTGCTATCGAAAGGCCTGTGTTTCTCAATCAAATAATGTAATGATACTTTCAGCGCTTCCCTATAGCAGTAGTAATTGATACCGGCATCGAGATGAGTGGAATTACCAGAAGTTATTTGAAAGTGATTTTTGTCAAATTTACTTTTGCTCAGAGTAGCCGAAGGCTCCAGATACTTACCCTTGCTTGTTTTGAGCATTATATTTAAACGAGCGAAGCCTGTCATGCCCTGATATATACTTTGGTGGATGGTGCGTTGTAAACGCATTAGCTCACCTGAAAACTTTATTTTTGACAGGTTTCCGTGTATATCGATACCGTAGGCTGCATTGCTGCTAAAAATAGCTGTTGCTTTTTGCCACGAACCATTGAATCCTAACATCAAATGATTTTTGTCCGCTGTCAATAATCCCTTCTGCTTATAGCTATAAGATGGTTTTTCGCCCAGACCCAGGTTTAAACGGCCCGCAAAAAGCAAGGCTTTTGAATCCTCCTCCAAGGTGCGTGGTTGAGCCTGTATTGTTGACAAATTGTACCCTAACCATAAATTTTGATAACCTATTATACCACCCATATTAAATATGGGGGATATGCCGGAATTGCTTCCCGTTACAAATTTCCTTAAGTAAGAAGAAGAATAGGCCTTATCAAGTGAGGGTATAAACCAAGGCTTTGTGATCGTTTCGCGGCTCAGCTGGGGCAACGTATATCCGGTAGTGAGTACCCAACTATTCTTGTTCCTGAACGGACGCCACATTATGTATAAATCCCAAACTTTCACCGATACCGTTGCTGCAACATTTTCGTTGGGTGCCCAGGAATCTTTACCCGCATTGTCAAATTGAAAACTCGTGGACAAGGACCATTGGTTGCCTATTTGTGCTGACCAACCCGCGCGGCCGCGACGGATATAAGAAGACACGTCATCCGGATTGATCGCGTTCCAATACTGGATTTTCAGGAACGGTTTAATGGTTATATCCGGTATCTGTGCCCGTAAGGGAAGGAACCACAATAAATACCATACGAAGAATATAAAAAACTTTGCCATACAGATATATTTTACGGAATAGCATGAGGTATTATAGTTTTTTGATAGGCTTCCAGCAGGTGCCCAGGGTCCAATGCTACTTTTGTTTTTCTTGTCCTCGACTTGATGTGGTTCATGATTCTCATCAACTGCACGGCGTTCAATGAAATTCCCTTTTCTTTAAAAAAACGATCTACCGAAGCCTTACCCGAATGCTTACCTATAACAAAGCGGCCGGAGTGACCTACCAATGCTTCGTCGAATGGTTGATAGGCCAGCTTATCCTTGAGCATGCACCGGGTGTGTATCCCCGATTCGTGCACAAAGGCATTTGCCCCTACAATGGGCTTGGAGGCAGGAAGTTTCGTACCCGAATAACGTTCCACCATTTTGGAAAGTACATTGATTTTGGTTAAATCATATTGACCGCTCAAAATGGACCTGTCCATGGCCACGATCAGTTCTTCGAGTGATGCGTTTCCGGCGCGTTCGCCCAAGCCGTTTACGGTACAGCTCACACCCGAAGCCCCCGACATCAAGGCTGTGAGTGCGTTGTCCGTGGCCATGCCCATATCGTTGTGCGGGTGAAATTCAAAGTCGGTGCCCGGAAAATCGCTCGATAGTTCCTCGAACAAGGTTTTAACAGAGATGGGGTTCATCACCCCAACCGTATCGGCAATGCGGATTCTGTCGGCACCCAATTCCAATGATTTTGTACAAAAGGTGTTCAGAAATGAACGCTCTGCTCTTGAAGCATCCTGGGCACCCACATAAACCGACGAAAAATGTTGCTTCGCATATGCGATCAAAGTCTCCATTCTATTGATGACCCATGCTGTATCGCGATCCATGGCTGCTAGCAACACATGCGATACAGGGAAGGAGATATTGACGGCATCCCCCCCGGTTTCTATGGCGGCTTTCAAATCGTCCATGGTAGCCCTGCACCAGGCGATGGTCTTAAAATTGTGCTTTGAAGCCACAATGGCCGCCATATCGCGGATCTCTTCCTTTCCCATGGCTGGGGTTCCTATCTCAAGTTCCTCGATTCCCATTTGGTCGAGAGCATTGGCTATCTCCAGTTTTTCGTAATTAAAGAAAACTACTCCCGGCGCTTGTTCACCATCGCGCAAGGTGGTGTCAACAATATATTTTCGTGTTGCGGTCATAATTTGTTTTTTAAAAATTGAATCGGGATTGTTCCGCTTTGGTGGGCTTTAACTCCCCGCTAAGCCAGGAAATACAGTTTTGTTCGGTAAGTTCTGGTTCTCCCTTTAGAGCCTGTCCCGAACTGGTATTCGGGAGAGTTACCTGCCTGCCGGTAGGCAGGGAGGGTTTATAAAAAGAGAATTGTTGCATTTTCTAATACCCACTACTTAGTCAGCAATCAGATATTCCTCTACGGCTTCGTCGTCCTCCAGGGCGTCGAGTATTTCGTCAATACGATCTTCAGTGATACCGCCGTACCACAGGTTGTTGGGTTGGATGACCATGACAGGCCCCTGGGCGCATACGTTCAGGCATGCTGTTGAGGTAACTGCCGCATCAATGTCACGGTCGGCACATTCTTCGGCTATGTATTGGATAAAATCGGCTCCGCCATTTTTATTACAGTAGCCTTGTGCATCTCCGGCAACCCGGTATGAGTTGCAAACTAAAATTAAATAATCTGGTTTCTTCATGGTTGTTGTTATTAGTAATGGATGTTAAGTATCAAGTATCAAGTATCAAGTAATGAGTATCAAGTATTGGGAAGTAAGGACTAAGGATTTTTCCGATGATAAAAAGCCCTACGAGGAAAGAGTTCTATATGAATTTTATAGAAATCACTCACTTGAAACATTTGTGTTCTCCTCTAGCCGGAGAGCCTGCTCCGTAAACTTGCGGAGTGCTCTTATTTTCTTGTTCCCGATGCATCGGGAGCTGCCCGAAAATTAGCATCTACTTCTTTGCAATGCTTAAGTTTGATCGCGTTAATGATCAACCACAACCCGTGCCTGTGCCTACACATTCGCTCCCGCATTCAAAGGCATCGCGCTTTCGGATGGTTTTTAGCTCCCTCCCTTTAAATACGGCGTCGAGTCCGTCGTCGATCAATCCGGTCATTTCTATGATTTCCAGACCCGATTTGCTGAGGTACTGATAGGGCGTTGTGCCGGCTCCGCCTACCAATAAGGCGCGGCAATCGAATAAGATATCGGACATTTGCATCCATCGTTTGGCGCCGTCGCCCTTGTTGGGAGCTGTACGTCGGTTTATCATTTTGTAACCCGATTTGGTTTCGGAAAAAATATAAAAGCTCTCCGCTTCTCCAAGGTGCTGGTTCACGAGCATACCTTCGTAGGATGCCACCGCTACATATTTGCGGTTTCCTTGTTTGCCGGGTTTTAGCGCAAAGTCCCGGATCATTTGCTTAGCCTCCTCAATGTCCTGCCCCAATAATCCGGCGGCGTCGGCACGGCACCGGGCACAATGGGTCATGGGCTTGATGAAGTTGGCGATGGGTTTGCGTAGATTCTTCATAAGTATTTTAGAGGGTTCTTCTTCATTCTCAAATATGGTGTCCTTGACGGGATATAAAGGGATAAGGTTCATCGTATCCGCACCCATTTCACCCACTTTTTTGGCTATTTCGGGGATGTGGTCATCATTTAGACCTGGCATTACGATGGTGTTAATCTTTACCGTGATACCTTTTTCTTTTAAAAGACGAACGGCCTCCAGTTGCTTTTGAAGCAAGAGGTCGGCGCCCTGTTTACCCCTGAAAATCTGTTTCCCGTTGCGCACCCAGCTATACACGGGTTCGGTCACGTCCGTGTCGATACCGTTTATAGTGATGGTGACATGATCGACCCCCAGATCTGCCAGCTCATCAATATAAGGTGCGATGTTCAGCCCGTTGGACGACAGGCAGGCGATCATTTGCGGCAGTTCTTTTTTCATCAGGCGGAGGGTCTGCATCGTTTCGTCGGGTGTGGCGAACGGATCGCCTGGCCCTGCTATGCCTGCTACCACGATATTGGGGTGCTTGGCTGTTAATACCTTTAAATAATCTATGGCTTGAATCGGTGTCAGAATAGAGGAGGTTACACCCGGACGGGATTCGTTGACACAGTCGTAACTGCGGTTACAATAGTTGCACTGGATATTGCATTTAGGAGCAACAGGTAAATGTACCCGGCCATATTTTCCTTTGGCTTCTATATTGAAACAGGGGTGTTTTGCGTTCATAACTTATCAGTTTTTGGCGTGTTTTGTATGGATGCGGATATTTTCCGTTTTTACCTGTTGAGGCTCATCTCGGTTCGTATCTACATGTATTTGTACCCTACCGGGCTGTTATCTTGTTTTTGTTGTATTACGGCGTTTACAATCGTGTCGAACAGTTGATTCGTGCCCCGATAGCCCAGGTGAAGCAAACGCTGACCGCCCACCCTGTCGTGGACAGGGAACCCTACGCGAACCATCGGGATGCCCAGTTCCCTAGCGATGTAGTAGCCTTTGCTATGACCCACTATCAGATCGAGCCCTATCTGGCGGGCATATTCGGCCATCTGCTCAAAATCGCCTCCGGAGAGCACGATGCTGTTTTTTGTTCCTGTTTTTTCCCTTATGCGTTGCTCAAACAATTTGCTCTCGCCGCCTGTGGCAATGATAACGGGGTCAATCCCTATCTCCGTAAGAAACCCGGTTAGGGCAATCACAAAATCCTCTTCACCATAGACCATCGCCTTTTTGCCAAAAATATATTTATGGCCGTCCACATAGGCATCTACCAGACGTCCACGTTCCTTGGCTATTTCTGGTGGGAGCTCCCTACTGGAAATATTTTTTAAGGCATCAAAAAAGAGATCGCTGTTATCAATACCGATGGGGAATGGAATATGATAGCCGGGCACGCTAAATTCTTTTTGGAGGATATCTCCTGCCGCCACTACCTTATGTCCGCTATTTACGCGACCTGCCAGGCGACCTTTGTTGAGCACTTCGCCAAACTGGATAAACGCCTTGGCACTTCCCATCTCCGCCATCTCCGCTATGGTAGTTCCGCCTTCCGGAATCAATTTGTATTCGTCCCAATGGGGATTGTCCATGGTTTCGGAATAGTCGGGTAGGAGCACAAAGGGCATTTGCATGGCTTGCATCACCTCTTTCAGATAGCGTAGGTCTGCCGGCGACATCAATCCTCCCAACAAAACTGTTTTGTCGTTGGATTCGCCCGAACGGGCAAATTGTTTCACCAACGAAGCTACTGCCTCGTGAAACCCGTCGGCATGGCTACCTTGGTAACTGGGTGTTTGCGCATGTACATAGGCCGTGTCCTCGTTGCCCGGCGTGTTTCGATAATCCTTTAATATGCTGCTTACGTCGTCACCGATGGTTTCGCTCAGGCAGGTGGTAGAAATACCGATAATTTTTGGCTTGTACTGCGATTTAACGTTATCGAGCGCCAGCTTTAGATTAATGCCGCCGCCAAAAATGGTGGCTTCCTGGGTAAAGTTTGAGGAGGCTATGTCAACCGGTTCTTTAAAGTGGCTTATTAAATATCGCCGCACGTAGGTTGAACATCCCTGCGATCCATGAATCAGGGGGGTACATCCCTCTACTCCTTTAAAGGCCAGACTCGAGCCCAGGGGGGCACACATCTTGCAAGCGTTTCGCGTGGCTACGAATGGTGTTTTGTGTTTTACTGTTGTGTCCATATCATTTCCTCCCTCTTTTAGTATATTTCCACACGGGGCTCATGGCCGTGGCGTGTACCTCTTTTGCAAAATTCAACATGCCCAGGTATCCGGCCAGGGCTTCTTTACGTTCGTGGTTGTGATCGCAAAAACCAAGTCCCAACTTGTGGGCTATGGGGCGTTCTTTTACTCCGCCTATAAATATGTCTGCTGATTTTTCCTTTACAAATTCCGATAGTTCAACCGGGTTCGAGTCGTCTACCATGATGGTGCCGTCGTCGCAGAGCTGTTTCAGCAGATCGTAATCTTCTTTGTTTCCTGTTTGCGATCCCACCACAACGGTAGATATGCCTATCAGGCGCAAGGCTTTTACCAGCGATATGGCTTTGAAGGCTCCGCCCACGTATATGGCGGCTTTTTTGGCCTGCAATACTTTTTTGTAGGGAGCAAGGGCTGGCAGTAGGTC
>JAGXIP010000183.1 GCA_024635585.1 Saccharicrinis sp.
AGTCGGGGTTCTCAAACTTTATCTTAAAATCTTCAAATAACCTCATCATTCTTTTTCCTTAAACTTACTCAGAAAAACAATTGCCAGAAAGTTTATAGAGCATTAGTTATCAACAATTTATAGTTTATAGACAGACTCTAAATAGTCGTATTTGCTGGGGTGGATACTTTTAATCGCTTAATCCTGATATTGCAATACATCTTCGCCCAGAATGTCTTTGCGTATCAACGGAAGTTTTAGCAACAATTCTTTGGTTCCTTCCACATCCAACCGATGTGTATTGTGGGAGTGGTAATCTTCAATGGCCGATACTTTTTGCTCCCCTTCCGAAAAATAGCTGGCGTAGTTTAATCCCCGGTTATCGGCCGGAACGCGGTAATAATTGCCCATATCTTGTGCTTTTGCCATTTCTTCGCGATTGACCAATGTTTCGAATAATTTTTCGCCATGACGGGTACCGATAACGCGCACTTTGCTATCCGATTTGTATAATTCAATGAGTGCATTTGCCAAATCGGAGATTGTGGAAGCAGGCGATTTTTGAACAAACATATCGCCGTTTTTACCATGTTGGAAAGCATAAATTACTAAATCAACGGCATCTTCCAGGGTCATCATAAAGCGTGTCATGTTTGGGTCAGTAATTGTAAGGTCTTTCCCCGCTTTAATCTGACTAACGAACAAAGGAATTACCGAACCTCTTGATGCCATTACATTGCCATAACGGGTTCCGCAAAAAACAGTTTTGGAATCATCGTCCATTGACCGTGCTTTCGCTTGCATCACTTTTTCCATCATGGCTTTCGAGATACCCATAGCGTTGATTGGGTAAACCGCTTTGTCGGTACTGAGGACAATCATCCTTTTTACGCTGTGTTCAAAAGCCGAATCCAAAACGTTTTGTGTTCCAAGTACGTTGGTGTTTACGGCTTCAATGGGGAAAAACTCGCAACTTGGCACTTGTTTCAGTGCGGCGGCATGGAAAATATAATCGACACCGTGCATGGCATAATCCACGCTGCGCTTATCGCGGACATTGCCAATGTAGAATTTAACCTTCGGGTTATTGAGACGGTGACGCATATCGTCTTGCTTTTTTTCATCGCGACTGAAAATCCGGATTTCATTGATATCCGTATCGAGAAAACGGTTTAATACCGCGTTACCGAAGGAACCCGTCCCTCCGGTAATTAGGAGTGTTTTGTTTTTAAACATGGTATTTTGATTTTTTGTTAAACAGTGTCCACAAAGTATTTCACAGAGATGTTTAACATGGCTATTCTACTATTAGTTTGTTCATTTACCTTTTGAAAATTTTTATTGATTTAGTGGCATAGGTTTCTTACTATACATTGATCTTTGATGAATTATTATGTTTTAGTTATGATTTTGTTTTTCTTTTGACTTATTACACTTTCATACAATCTCATGTAATCACCGAATCTATCGTCTTTATTATATAGCTGCTTTGCCCTTTCCCTGCAAGCCTCTGAGTAATGTATTTTGCCTTTTTCCCGAATTTGAATTATCGCTGCCTGTAAATCTTTAATGTTTTCTTTTTCGACTATTATCCCAGTATTTGGAGTAACTAATTCAGGACTTGCTGTGCAATTATACACAATGCCAGGGGTACCGCAAGCAAACCCCTCCACTGTTGTTAATCCAAATGTTTCCTCGTAAGATAAGTTTAGAACGATATCAGCCAATGAATATAATTCAACCAATTCATTTAAGTTTTCAGTCCGTTCAATCCCAATGATTTTATCGGGAAGGTTTGTTATTTGTTTTCTTGATAATCCAACTAATATTATTTGACAATTCGAATCTAACCTGTGACATAGTTCAATATAGTCTTTTAATCCTTTGCGGTCGGACCAAACACTGGCAACCCCTAAAAGAACAAATTTGGAATGTAGGTTGAACTCTTTTCGTATATTTTGTGTAGAAACAGGTTTAAAAACTCCAGTGTCAATGCCATTATTAATGACATGAACCGGATAGCCTTTCAAAAAAGATTGTCCAACAATTTTTTCCAGCCAATTGGAAACGGTTACTACTATTAAATTTTGCACTCTTGTGAAAAGTTCTTTTTTTAAATTGAAGTTTTTTATTGAACGGTCTATGAAAAAGCTTGTCGGATAAGTTGAAGTTTGCGGACAATTATTGCAATGGGTTCGCCACTTTTCACAACCTACAAAATCGAAATGCACGCAGTGCCCTGTAAAGGGCCAACAATCATGTAAAGTCCAAATAACAGGTATTTGCATTGAGGCAAGAAATATAAAAAGAACTTCAATATTTAAATAATATCCATGTATGTTGTGCAGATGAATAACATCTGGTTTTATAGCTTCTATTTGTGTAATTAATTTTTGAGTTGCCGTTTTTGAACCTAAACCATGTCTGTCAAACAAACGGGTTTGGATACCGTGCATTTTAATGTCCCAATCCGTTCCTATTTTTAATAACTGCGATTGACTTGGTTGTTCATTACGCCCATAAGCAATATGACTTTGCCAACCCCTATTTATTGCCGTTTGGCCAATTTCTTCCACAATGCGGCCTGTAGAGCCGGAATTAACCACCACGTTTATTTGTAGAAGTATTTTCATCTACTTAATATTCAAGCTTCTTAATGATCCTTTTTTGAGAAAGTGCAATTGTCAACCACATATAAAAGAATAAAACCCCTCCAGCGGAAAGCGCGTAACCTTCTATTCCAAGATGAAAAATAAAGAATATTAGAATACTCATCATAAATGGATATATTTTATTTGTTGGGTCTTTTATCTGAAAAATCTGAAAAACAGGACGAACAATTAAAAACATAAAGGCCATTAGCCCTAAAATTCCCATTGATGAAAAAATCATTAACCAGCTTGTTCCTGGTTCAATATTTCCGGTATTATTAATTTTACTATTCGCCGTATTTCGAAAAGACGCAAAGCCAACTCCATAAATTGGACTTTCCTTAAAATCCAAAATTCTGTCAATCCACATTCTATCACGATTTGATAATATGTTCTCAGTGGCAATCTTTTGTGCTTGTTTTTGTACAATATTTTTGGTGAACGGCATCCATACTGCACTGGTGATCAGGGTTATAGTCGTAAAAATTAAAAGTACTTTAATTAATTTCCATTTTGAGGTTCGAAATGAAATAAAACCATAGGACAATAATGATATGAGTAAAGCAATAATTGCACCTCGCGATGCAGCTGCTATGCACATGAGAATAGAAATGAAAAATAATGCGATAAAAATAATTTTTTTTGTTTTATGTTCCGTTAATACAAAATAATTAATAGCATTTAGTGAAGAAAGAGCTGCGATTGGGCCAAGTAACATGGATTGATTCAATAATCCCTGAAAACCAGAAGCATTGAAGAATAGAGGTATTTTGGTCAAATACCCCAAAAATGAAATAAATGTGAAGAATATTAATACCTTGTTCGCATCATTAAACAGTTGGATTTTAAAAAAAACGGAAAGGTTATTTTCTAAGAACGGACCAATCGCGATAATTACGATTAAAAAACTGATCAGTCTTGCGGTGGACATATAAACGGGGTCTATTTCATTGAGTAAGATCGAAATAAAGGCTACGAATAGAAAAAAAAGCATATAACCATTGTATTTCCCCTCTTTTTTTAAAGAAGCAACAATCAAAAACGCTAGAAAACTAAACCATATGTAATATATTGTCAACGGTAATATTTCTCCAAAGGCACTGGACCTAAAAAAAACGAAAAGTATTGTTATTGCGGAAAGTATTTTTTTTGTCATTACCGGCCGTGTCGGAGTATTGTATATAAATCGTTAATCATATAAGTTTCAAGAACCAATGCTTGACGTCAGTTGAAACGTTTCATTGTGCTGTTTAAATTGTTTCATGATTGTATTATATTGATGATTTCCAATAGTGGAATTAGAAATGTTTATTGCTGTAATTTGATCAGAATTAAGATAGATAAGCGCAGAACTATTTTCATGTACTATTACTATTTTTTTAGCAACGTGTAATATTTTTGGAATTAGAATTTCTGCAGGTATTGAATTGTCATATACTATATCGAATTTATATCCTTCAACATCTTTAGACTTCAGATGCGGATGTGGCTTTAAAATTTTTAAATAATCCGGGTATTCGTTTAAGACTGCAGATATTTTTGGATTAATAGTCCAACTAGTCAGATATACTAATACCCTTTTGCCACTGAACAACTCAGGTTTTATTTGTTCACTGAAGAATGATAATTCTGGTAAGCGATTTAAATGTACGCTAAATGGAAGGTTAAAAGAAAAGAGTTCTTTCTTGTTTTTTTCTATTAAACTTCTGAAAACATTAGGATAATATAAGTATATTCCTTTTGTAAAGCGATTTCCTCCAATCCAATTTTTACAACCCAATTGCGAGTATACAAACCGCCCAATTATATCTTTAAAATTATCTTTTTTCCGTATGGGTCGATAAGAACCATAACCCTCCTCATAAGTATAAATAATTAGTGACCTTAATTGAAAAAAGGAAAACGTAATTCTAATACCAAAATCGGAGTCTAAAAAAAGCTTTTGATAACTCTTTTTATTATTAATAATGTATCCTAATGCTTCGGATTTGTTCTGGAAATAATGTATTCTTTCCCAGAAAACGTTTGCTTTCTTTATCTCATTATAAAAGGTCTCCGAATTTTTAAAGCCTTTAATTAGAAAGCATTCTTTAGGCGATTGATCCGGAATATTTGTAGCATTAATATACTGCAAGGGGGTTGTTATGATGTAGGCGCTTTTATTCATAGGTATTAAAAAAAGAATAGGTAAATGACCGAATCTGAAAAGTTTTTAAATCTTTAGATTGGGTATAATAAATTCCATATAAAACTCCATACTTAACTATCATTCCTGGATATGAAGTATCTCCAAACGAATATAATTCATCTATGTTTTCAATTTGGTTATCAGTAATAGAATAAGTAATTATAGCAGTTTTAAAGTTTGGCATTCTTCCTCCAATGTATGCTTTATTATCATTGATGACCATGTTTGGTCCTCCAAGTTGAGGAAAAGGTAAACTTTTCCATCGGATATTAACAAAAGAAAATAAACTATCAAAATTCATAATTTCTGATGTGCTGGCAATGCCAAAAGATGCACCGTTACCATTTCGGACAATAAAATACGTACTATCTTTGGTCAGTATTAAGGTACTTTCCGAGGGACTGTCCTCTTGGAAATGTGAAAATATTAATGGTGCTTTTTTCAAATCTTTATATTTATAAAAACGAAGTTTGCCGTTACTATAGCCACCGACGTACATTTTACCATTTTTCCAAGTTGGTCTCCAAAGCCAGTCATTGTTGTTTTTTTCAGGCATTGAAATTGTATTTTTTAGAGAATCGGTAGAGAAGGTTAATGTATTTTCATCAAAATCAATAATGAAATTCTTACGTACTGTGCCATATTGCCCTATGGTGTTTGCTGCATGAATATGTAAATACAGTTTGTTGTCTTGTTCATTAAATGAAAACTTAGGATCTCTTAAATCATAAATTGAAAATTCAAAACTATTTATTTCGGTCCAATGAATAAAATCGAAACTTTTCAACACTTTTATTTTACTAAAAGTGCCAAATACATGGGCATCAGATTCTCTATACGTGAGGTACCAAATATTATCATGTGATATTAAATCAGGAAAAGCCAAATGATTTTTTGAAGATATAACGATATTGTCATGAATATTTGAGGATACAGAATCCAACAGATCATCCTTACAGTTCGAAAAAGTAAATTGAAGGAAACCGAAAATAAATATATTCATAAATAAATTCCTTGCAACAAGATATTTTCTCATTGAGATAATTGCATTAAATATTTATAAAATTTGGATTCGATATGATTTTATCAACTGACAATCTTATTTTGCTTATCGATTTAAAATTCAAAATTGTAAAAATTAGAAATGGGAAAATGAAATAAAAAGCGAATGAACCAATAAAAATTAAAACTAAACTTAAAACATATGGAATAAACAACCTTATCGGGAAAATGTCATTTAAAACCAGTTTAATAGATGAATTCAAACATAATTTGTTTCGACCTAACTTGCCAAGAAAAAACACATAAACAAAGTATGTTATCATTGTTGCAAAAATTACATGATCAAAAGATAAATGAACGAATTTAATTAAAATAAATGAAATTAAAATGTTGGTGATTAAAGCTAAAAATGCCAACCACCCTAACTTTTTTTCAAAACCTTTTGCTATTAATAAACCGGAATAACCAAACGAGTTAGTATATAGAACCACGGTTAAAGCAATTAACTTAAACGCATTTGCTGATTGATTGTATTGGGGGAAAAACAACAGAAACAAAGGGAAAAAAAGTATGCTCAAATGAATTAGCAGGTGTGAGGTTGTTATGTACATATCTCGCACCATATTTAGTACCTCTGTAATCTTTTCATTTGATGCAAAGGATAGCCGGTTAAGTAATTTTGGATAGATTAGAAAAGAAAACGATTCAAGTAATAATAAGACAACATTTGCCAGCGCAAATGCAAAAGTAAAATAACCAAACTCTTCAACCGAATAATACGCGCTTACAAACGTGCGTGTTGAAATTATAATTAAGTAAAAAGAAGAGTTATAAACAAATAGGTGCCACCCTTTAAGTTGTATAGTTTTAAATAATCGAACAATAAAGAGTGGTTTGAGTTTTACCGGGCTTTTAATCAAGTATAAGCACAAGGAAAGAAAAAATGCCAATAAATTAGCACCAACTAATGCCCATATTAAATTTTCTCCTTTAAAAATCAGAATGGCAATTAACATCAAAACCGGAAAGGCGGATTGGTTGATAGCGATTTCAATTACCCTTCCGTAAACCCTAAAAACACTACTTAACAAAGAATTGAAATACCCCAAAATGCCTATCAACATAACTACTGAGGCATATGTGGAGAAATTGTATTTACTACCAATATTTAAATGGAACACTTCATTTGCTGCAAAAAACAAGATTACAAAAAATGAAAGTGCCAGCAACATAGTTATTGATGTTCCAATGACTTTTTCCACGTACCATTCTTTGTTTTTGTTAATTGCAATTATGGCATTTACTGAATGGGCTATTCCTAAATTAATCTGATTTAGATATTGAATAATTAATGTTATAAACCCCCAGATACCCAAATAATATGGGCCTAAATAAACAGCAATAAAAAGCGAATTGACAAATTGGATGAGATATGTTGCATAGCGGCTAAAAACATAGTGCAGCACTTTGTTTTTTAATACTTTTTTAAATCGAAGGGAATATTTAGACATTTTTATCTCAGAAGGTTTTTGTTCAGCGGTTCCCCTTTTTTTAATCCTTCTTTTGCTGTTTTTCCCAGTATTTCTCTTAAATATTTCGGATGCAATCCATACCCCGGCCTGATTGACCTTACATTTTCCACGGTGAAAGTTTCACCCGCTTTAATGTCTTTAATAATAAACAACGAACGTGCAAATTTGCGGCTGGCTTTTACTTTGTCAGTGAGTTCATATGTGACTTTACCAACGGCTTTTTCGGCCTGACGAATAGCGGTTACCATATTAGTAAATTCTTTCTCATCCAACGAAAACGAAGCATCTGGGCCGCCAATTGATTTATCAAAGATAAAGTGTTTTTCGATTACCCGCGCTCCCAAGGTAACGGCAACAACCGGGGCTACAATGCCTAAGGTGTGGTCTGACAATCCCACTTCAACGTCGAAGCGTTGCTTTAAATCGGGGATGGTAGCCAGGTTTGCTTCTTCTATTGGGGCTGGGTATGATGAGGTACATTTTAACAAAGTGATATTGTTATTACCGGCATCGCGGCAAGTTTTTACTGCCAATTCAATGTCCTCCAGTTCTGCAATACCGATTGACATTATCATCGGCCTGCCTTGGAGGCGGTGTATTCGATAAGTGGTATATCTTGAATTTCAAAGGAGGCAATTTTATACGCCGGTGGATTGAATTGCTCCAAAAAATCCACTGCTGTTTTATCAAATGGACTTGAAAAACAAATCAAGCCTTCTTCTTTGGCTACTCGGAATAGCTCTTTGTGCCATTCCCAAGGCGTATAGGCTTCTTTGTATAGGTCGTAAAGTTTGCGACCTTCCCAAATTGTTCCATTTAATATCTCTTTGAAGTATTTATTGTCGCAATCAAGTGTAATTGTGTCGGCTGTGAACGTTTGCAGCTTAATAGCATCGGCACCTGCGCGTTTTGCCGCTTTAATAGTTTTAAGGGCAACCTCTAATTTTTGTCCATGGTTGGCAGATAATTCTGCGATGATAAAAACAGGACATTCGGAATTTATTTTCAAATTATTCGACATATTCTTGGTATCCTTTATAGAATTTATGACCATTATTTACGGGTGTATAATCAGATATTTCTAGATTAAGATGATCCTCGATGGACCATAACAAATCATTAAATCCCATCAAATCTCTAAAAAGAACAGTACTTGAAAATCTAGGATTAATTTCAAACACAACCGGTCCTTTGGTTGTAAGTCGCAACTGAACATTAATAGCACCTTCCAATTCTAAATTCTGTGCAATTTGGTTCAACAATAAGGAAATCTTTTCATTTTGCTCAACGATCCCAAAACCTGAAAATCCACCTGTCAGTTTGCGTTTAAATATGATACTTCTACAATTTCCCTTTTTGCTTTTAAAAAGACCACATGTATATTCGTTATTATCGTTAGCCAAATACTCTTGAATAATAAATTCAGGATATTTTATTTTATAATAATCAAAATCAAAAGAATCTTGAATTAATACAACTTGTTTGCTCCCTGCTCCCTCTCTGCTCTTAATGATTGAAGGGTAATTAATATTTTTTACTTCGCTAATTATTTCAGTCTCAGGATAAGGAAATCCAGAAGCTTTCAGAAAATGTGCAGTTTTTAATTTATCAAAACCTATTTCAAGAGATTTTTTGTTAGCCATTATTAATGGTCGGTTGAATAAGGTTTTATTAATTCCTTTTTTAAAAAAAAAACGAAGTTCAGGTTCGGACGTAGCAATTATAATATCGATTGATTTTTCTTCAACAATTTTTTTTAGTGAATTGATATATTGTTCTGAACTACAACGGGGTACTAAATGAAACTCATTGCAAAGAAATTTGCCAGGATGGTTTTCATGAATATCACATCCATAAATACCACAAACTAATTTAATTTTAGTTAAAATCTTACAAACACTTTGCCCGATATCACCTCCGCAACCGGTTACTAAAAAGTTATATTTATTTATCATTCTTATTTTCTTTTTAGAATATCCTTTAGATATGCCATATCAGGATCTTTCTTTTTAATTTCTTTCAATAATGGGTTGATATCATAAGGTGTGGATTTTAATTGAATACTGCCATTTGAAGTATTTATTATTGCCCAAGAGGCAAATCCACCTGTACATCGATTTTGTCCAACAGATCCAACACCAATTAGCATACTTTGCCCTGCTTTGTATATAAATGAATAGTGGGAATGTCCGGTTAAAACTATATCTGTTTCTGGAATTTCACACTTATCAAGTACGTCTTTGGGTGTATCTGGATATAAGTAATAGTCAGATTTCCAGGGAGAACCATGACTCATCAAAATGTTAATTTGATTAACTTTTAATTTTTTCTTATCTGGAGATTGAATAAGGGAATCAATTTGTTTTTTAGAAAGATTTTCAATAGCCATGTTATGGCCACTGCCATACATAGATAAAATTGTTGATTTTTCGGTTTTGCCTGATATTAAGTCTTTTAGTATTTCTTCGTGATTACCTTTTATTAAAATATAGTCCCAATCTTCAAGCTGTTTTAGAACTTCTTCAGGATGATAATAGTATCCAACGATATCGCCCAATACAAGAAGTTTTTCAATCTTCTCCTTTTTTGCGGTGTAAAGTACTTTTTCTAAAGCATAGTGATTCCCATGTACATCTGAAATTACACCTATTTTCATTTAAGTTCCAATTTATTTATTATATTTTCTGCTGCCTCCATTGGATTTAAAAGTTTTTGAAGAACCTTTGCTTCTTTGAAAACATGCTGCAAAGGGAATTCAGAAGAGCGAATCTCGAACTGCATATCTGTATCAATTATGCCCGGATCAATGGACACAAAATTATATTTTTTATTGTTTTTATTCTCTTCTTTCAATAATTCAAAAAACCTATTGATAAATGCTTTAGACGAGGAATAAATCGACCAATTAGCAATTGACTTATTTGCAGCTCCTGAAGTAATATTTACAAAATTAATTTTGTTATGTGAAAAATTGGAAAGCAGAAATTTTACTAGAATAATTGGGCTATAAATATTGACTTTTAGGGCTTCTTCAATTTCCTTATCATCAAGTTTGGAAATAACTTCAATTGGTTTTATAGTAGATGCATTGTTTATAAAGAAGATTCTATTGGTTTTTGTAATTATATCATTTAATTTGTTTAATGAGATATAGTTTATTTCCTCGGATAAATCCTGACATATGTGGTAGAATTTATTTTTATGAATTTGTTTCATTTGATCGCTAGTAACTTTCCTGGAGATGGAAACTATTATTGTATTTTTTCTTTTTAGTAGTGAGTCTGACAACGCCTTTCCTAGGCCTCTATTGGCACCAGTAATAATAAAAACAGTATCATTTAAATCACTAAATAGATTAGATATTCTCTCACCAGATAATCCATCAAATAGACCTTTATTTGCAACTATTTCGTTATTGCAAATAACAGATTTTATTGACTGCCGAATCTTTTCTGTTGAAAATTCCTCAGTAAGTACAACATGTTTGTGTTTTACTAAGTCCCTTAAAAAAAGATTCTGATTGTTAATATATGCTCCTGTAATTACAGGTATTTTTGTAGCTAATACCTCGTAAAGTATACCACTTGCTGGAACAATTGCTAAATCTGATTTCAATATTAATGCTAGCATTAATTCTTGATTAATTGCATGATAGTGGATTGTTTTTTTATTACTATTAATAATAGCCTTCAAACTTTTTAGAGTTTTATATGCTGAACCTGTGATGACGATAACTTTTTTAATTTGAACAAAATCTAATGCTGCTATTAAGGCATTTTCAGTCAGGTTTTTGTCATCCAAACCTCCAAAGCAAATAAAAATAGTTCTAATTTCTTTAGCTTCTTTTTGTATTTTTGCTTGTTCTAAGAAGACTTTTCGAAGTAGTACATATTTCGGTCCTAATGCTATTTGTGTGTATGGCTGAGCATGATAATCCCTATGACAAATACCTAATGTATGATTAATAATAAGGTCGGCAAAAAATTCCTTATCATGGAGATCATCGATGCAAACTAATTTACAACCTTTGTTTTTTATAAATCTTTGGTATTCAGAAGTAAAATAATAATTATCAAGTACAACAATTTCATCACCAATTAATACATCAATAAAAACTTTAAAATGAGTTTCGTTGTTTGGTAAGTCTATTCTTTTATGGCACACTTTCCCGATTTCAATGGTTTGATAAACAGAAGGAGTTCGAGTAGCAAAAATGCAGTAATAATCATCTTTCAGCATTTCTGCTAAAGCCAGGGTTCGGATAAAATGGCCCATTCCAATGGTTGGTCCCCCATCTGCACGGAAAATAATTTTACGTTTCATGTGTTTTACAACAAATTGACGTCTAAACACCAATGTTCAGCAATTCCATACCTAAACGATGTAACCCGTCTTCAATCCTTTTTCGTTGGGTTGGGCGTGGTTTGCGCATACCGGAGGCATAGTGCCACAGTTGGCGTTGGTTTATCCCTGTAATGCGTGAAAGCGCAGCTTTAGTAAATACATCGCTATATGCGTTTAACAATGCTTCAACCGATAGTTTAAACTCCAGTTCATATTCTCCTTTAAATACTTCAGGGATTTTATCCCCGTCTTCCAGGCTGCTTTCTACATGAAATTCAATTGCTTCCTTTATGTTTTTTTTCATTTCGTCAAGCGTTGTTGCCGTACTCACACAACCCGTAAGAATAGTGGCGTGGGCACAAAAATTATTCCCGGTAAAATAAATATCCACGATTACTTTTTCCATTGCCTCTGTTTTAAAAATTCATTATTTCAGCCCTGCTTGTTTTAGAATTGAATTAACCAAAAAATGTTCTAATTCTTCATTTTTGCCATGGTCGGGCACTGTAACCGTCCCAACTTTTGATGGATGTTTATATTGCTTGTGGCTTCCTTTTTGGCGGCTAAAAAACCATCCATCGGCCTCAATTATTTCAATCATCTCTTTAACTTTTTTTCTCATTGTTTAGGTATGCTCAATTGCAAAGATAGTAATTGTACGAACTATTTGAAACTATTGATTGGGCAAATAGTTGTTATTTTGTGCATTGGTTTTTTTGTGATATAGTTTATATTTCATTTCGGCTAAAGCCCAGTCGGTCTCTGAATCGATATCCTGCACTTGTGTTGCTGGCGTAATAAAGGCACCCCCATTCTCGCAGAATAAAGTTTTTTGGATAAGAAGTGCTTCCACATTGACCCAATAAAAAGAACCTGAATCGTGATAAGCAGGTTTTAAATCCTGGCTTCGGGTTTTTAAATGTTCCGGCCAAATCATTTGCAGCTTTTGTGAATTGTTAATTTCAAGTGCTCTTAAAATAGGGTAGGAGAATTCAACCACAGGACAGACTGAATCTAAATTTTCATTGATCAGTTTTGAGAATGCTTCCTGAATATTTTTTGGTGTAATAAGCGGTGCTGTTGGAAGGATGCAACAAACGTTTTTATAAGTTTTCCCGTTTTCCTCGTACTGAGTTAAAACTTCATTCAGTACATCTGCTAAAGTAGCATGGTCATTTGCATTTTCAGACGAACGCATAAATGGAATTGTGGCCTCATATTGTCTGGCAATCTCTGCTATTTCTATATCATCCGTGGATACCATAACTTCGTCAAATAGTTGACTTTTTAGCGCAGCTTCAATAGAATATGCAATAATAGGTTTGCCCAGAAACGGCTTTATATTTTTTCGGGGTATCCGTTTACTGCCCCCACGGGCTGGGATGATGCAGAGGTTACGCATAGTACATTAATACTTTTTCAATCACATATTCTTGCTCCTCGTCCGTCAAACTTGGAAACATCGGCAAACTTATACAATGTTTGTAATAATTTTCAGCAAAGGGTAAATCGCCTTCTTTCCATCCAAATTTACGGTAATAAGGCATCAGGTGAGCTGGGATATAATGTATCTGCGCAAATATATTGTTAGCCCGTAAATACTTATACAAGTTTAATCTGTCGTTAACTTCTACTACATATAAATGATACGCATGACCATTAATAACTCCGGATTGTCCTACAATAAAAAGTTTGTTTTCAAATGCCTTTTTATAGCGGTTAGCAATTTCTTTTCTTCTCGCTAAACCCTGGTTTGCTTTTTTGAGCTGACTAATCCCCAATGCGGATTGAATATCAGTGAGACGATAATTATAACCTAGTTCATTCATCTCCATGTACCATGCAGGATATTTACTTTCATTGTCGTATCCACCGTTTGCAAACTCTATTGAATTGGTAAATGGATCATCAAATTTTGTTATTCCATGAGACCTTAATCTGTTTAACTCCTTATACAATTCCTCGTCGTTGGTAGTAACCATACCTCCTTCGCCACAAGCGATATGTTTTACCGGATGAAAAGAAAAAATAGCCAGTTCGGCAAATTTCCCATTGCCACATTTTTGAACATCCCCTTCTGAATCCATGAAATATCCTCCAGGGGCATGACACGCATCTTCGATAATCCAAAGATTGTATTCATCTGCCAGTTTACGGAATTCTTGTAAATCAACTGCTCTTCCAGCAAAATCTACAGGAATAATCCCTTTGTATGTTCCTCCGGGTGCAGATTCTAAAAGTTTTCTAACCGAAAGAATATCCAACAAATATGTCTCAGGATCAATATCAGCAAAAACAACTTCGCCTCCACAGTATCTTACGCAATTGGCAGAGGCCACAAAGGTAATGGGCGTGGTAATGACTTTATCTCCTGGTTTTATGTTCAGTGCCATTGCACAAATATGCAAAGCTGCGGTTCCGTTCGATACAGCAACTGCATAATTTGCGCCTATATATTCCGCAAAAGCTTTTTCAAATTCTGCTACTTTTGGCCCTTGAGTCAAATAATCTGATTTAAGCACTTCCACAACAGCATCGATATCATCTTGACC
>JAGXIP010000184.1 GCA_024635585.1 Saccharicrinis sp.
ATACAACGCGGAACAAAAAGCTGCCTGGGATGAAGTTTACGGTCCTATTAACGAGGAATTCAAGAAGCAATATCCGGACATGGATGAGAAAGACCTCATGAGATGGAGGTTTCAGCGATATATGCAGGATTACCTGGGTACTATTGCCGGAATTGATGAAGGGGTTGGACAGGTGCTTGATTACCTTGATGAAGCAGGGCTGGCTGAAAATACAATTGTTGTTTATACCTCCGATCAGGGATTTTACCTGGGTGAACACGGTTGGTTCGACAAACGGTTTATGTATGAAGAATCCTTTCGTACGCCATTGCTAATTCGGTATCCCAAAGAAATTAAACCTGGAACTGAAATTGACAAGTTGGTTCAGAACCTCGATTTTGCGCCTACCTTTCTCGATTACACGGGAATTGAAGTTCCGGAAGAGATGCAGGGAGAATCTTTCCGAAAACTGGTTGCAGGGGAAACAGACCAATGGCGTGATGCGGTCTATTATACCTATTATGAATATCCATCGGTACATATGGTAAAACGGCATTATGGTGTGGCCACCGAAAGGTATAAACTGATGCATTTTTATTACGATGTAGATGAGTGGGAGATGTACGATCTGGAAACCGATCCTATGGAAATGAAAAACATTTACGATGATACAGCTTATGTCGATGTGCAGGGAATGCTCCATGAAAAACTGGACTCATTGCGTGAGTATTATGGAGACAATGATGAAAATAACCAGAGATTTCTGAAGGAGTATCTGGAACATCGTAATTAATAATTTTTGAAACTAAAATGGATTTAGGGTTTTAGTTGAAATAAGTTTATGGTGTCTGAAAATCTAATGGTCTATTGTAAGTAAATAACTCAGGTTAAATCCAGTAAGAAAAATGAAACTTGTAAAAAATAAATATTTTGTATCGTCGGTGATGTTTCTTCTTCTTTTAAATATTGCTAATGCACAAGAAATTGGTATTCCTGATACAACTCAAAAAGGAGATGATAAATTTAAGTCTTTTCATTTTAAATCATTTGAGCAGGATGAGCATGTGCTGCCTTATCGTTTTTATCAACCGGATATAGAGGACAAAGAAAAGAAATATCCTTTGGTTGTCTTTTATCACGGTTATGGCGAAAGGGGAAATGATAACCGGAAACAACTTAAAAGATTTGATCCTGTTCCTTTTTGGTTAAAGCATCCTTGTTATATTGTTGCCCCTCAATGCCCTGAAGAATCACTTTGGGTTGACACTAAATTTGGTGGAATATCACATCACATGCAGGAATCTCCTACATGGTCAATGCAACTGTCTATTGAACTTGTAAGGCAAATCATTGATAACTATAATGTTGATACATCACGTGTGTATGTTACAGGTCTTTCAATGGATGGATATGCAACATGGGAAATTTTGCAGCACGAAGGGGAGTTGTTTGCTGCAGCGATGCCTGTTTGTGGTGGCGGTGATTTGAATTATGTTGATAAAATGCTTTCAACTTCTTTTTGGTTTTTTCATGGTGGAGCGGATCGGACAGTACCTGTTGAACGTTCGCGAAACATGGTGAATGCCATTCGGTAATCAGGAGAAAATCCAAAATATATCGAGTACCCTGGAGTTGATCACGATTCGTGGACCAGGACTTACCAAAACCCCGAAGTATGGGATTGGTTGTTCCAATAAATGAAAAGGTAAAATTATAACTTAAACCTGTTCATGTACCCTTTAAATTCCTTTTACAGCCTGTGATTCGCACTGTTTCTACCCTTTACCGAGGAAGGGGTGGGATACATGGGCTAGGGCTTACCAAATATCGGAAGTATGGGATCGGTTGTTTAGTCAAATAAAATAATAAAAGCCTGATCTCCTGACGTTTCCGATTAGAAAATACAGTGGTTTAACTTTTGTTGATTTTTAAAATTATATCTATGAGTAAGAATGCTTCATTATCAAAGACATTACCAGTTCTTTTCGGCTTTTTCATCATGGGATTTGTCGATGTGGTTGGTATTTCCACAAGCTATGTACAAAAAGATTTTGGTTTAAGCGACAGCATCGCCAACCTTTTACCCATGATGGTTTTCCTGTGGTTTGCCGTATTTTCAGTTCCTACGGGTTTGTTGATGAATAAAATAGGGCGTAAAAACACCGTTTTATTGAGTATGCTTATCACCTTTGTTGCAATGCTGGTGCCTTTATTAACTTATAATTATGGCTTGGTTCTGGTCGCTTTTGCTTTGCTTGGGATTGGCAATACCATATTGCAGGTTTCATTGAATCCCCTGGTGTCGAATGTGGTCTCCAGAGAGCAATTAACCAGCAGACTAACTCTCGGGCAATTTATTAAAGCCATTTCTTCTTTTTTGGGTCCCATTATTGCCGGGTTCGCTGCAGCAACTTTTCACCAAAAAGGTCAGGACAGATACTCACCAAACTTTAGCTAATGAAATTGTTTAAATTTAAATCAACTGTACTTACCGCGATTTTTTTGTTGTTTACAACACTATATATAGCTGCAAAAACTACAGAAAACGATAAAAAACCGCCCAATATCGTCTTCATCTTTGCCGATGATATGGGATATGGCGATGTAAGTGCCTTAAATCCGGCAGCAAGAACCCGGACTCCGGCGATTGACAAACTCGTGAGCGAAGGTATTGCTTTCACCGAGGCTCATGCCAGCGCTTCAGTCTGCACACCTTCGCGCTACGGACTCCTTACCGGAAGGTATGCATTTCGTTCTGAAGGAGGAGCTGCCTCAGGTATTGAAGGATTCCATAGGTCGGTTATTGAACCGGGCAGGGAAACTCTGGCTTCTTTGCTAAAAAAGGTCGGTTATACCACCGCCTGCATTGGGAAATGGCATCTGAGTGTAAATTGGCAGACCAAAGAAGGTACAGGCGAACCTCGCCAGGATCCGGAAACCGGGTATTCCAACGTTGACTTCAGCAAGAAAGTGAGCGGCGGGCCAAACGATTTCGGATTTGATTATTCGTTTATCCATCCTGCCTCACTGGATATCGTGCCTTATATGTTTATCCGGAATCGTGAAGTGATTGACCCGGAGGTGATTTTGACTTCTGAACACTATCCTACCCGGAAGGAAAACACTGAATTTTCCTGGGATAAAAATCACACCAAAGAAAAGGACGTTTATTGGGCAAAAGGCGTTTGGTGGCGTGATGGAGAAATGTCGCGTTCGTTCCGTATAGAAGATTGCCATGCTGAAATTGTGAAGGAAGGGGTCGCTTTTATCGACAAACAAGCAAGTGATAAAAAGGACAATCCCTTTTTTCTTTATCTCCCGTTAACTGGTCCGCACACGCCATGGATGCCCACGGAACAGTTCAAAGGAAAATCGAATGTGGAAACGTATGGCGATTTTGTATTGAACATTGATGATGCTGTGAAGCAAATAAAGGAGGCGTTAATCAGTAAAGGAATATTTTAAAATACGATTCTGATTTTTTCCAGCGATAACGGAGGGTACTGGCCACAGGAGGAGGTTGAACTGTATGCCCACGACTCCAACTACGGACGCAAAGGACAGAAAGGCGATGTTTGGGACGGAGGCCACCATATCCCATTGGTTATTTCCTGGCCGGCTAAAATAAAGCAACCCTCACTATATCCACATTTGGTTAGTCTTACCGACTTTTACGCTACTTTCCGCGAGTTTACAGGTGAAAAGCAAGAAGAAAATAGCGGGGAAGACAGTTTTAGTTTTTGGAAGGTGCTGAATGGTGAAACGGATGCCCCTACCCGTGGTTCTATGGTGCATCATTCCTCCAGCAGGTTTTACAGTTTGCGTAGCGGAAATTGGAAATATATTAAAGGTCTGGGATCGGGTGGATTTTCGCATCCCACAAGGCTTAAGCCAGCTGAGAATGGTCCCAATGGTCAGTTGTACAACATGACCGATGATCCACTCGAAAGTCAGAATCTGTTTTTTACACATCCGGAAAAAGTAAGCAAATTATCTTCATTGCTACAGGAGATCGTGGAAGCAGGTAATAGTATGGAAAAATAATGTTTTAAATCAATATTTTATGCTTAAAAATTTTAAAATAATATCAGCAAATTGTCTGATTCTGTTGGGATTGAGTGCTTGCGAAACAACAAATGAAGAGAAATCCCCTTTTGATTATGTAGATATGTTGATAGGTGCTGCTGAACAAGGTAAGACCATTGTCAGTTCTGCCAGACCTTTTGCGATGGTAAAACCCGGCCCCGATACAGAAAAGAGAAGAAATTATCTTCATTCTAAATATATTACCGGATTTAGCCAGCTTCATATTAGCGGGACTGGGGGAAATGCACAATCGGCTGTTCTGGGTATTATGCCCACCACTGGCGAACTCCGGATTGATCCAAAAGCATATCGTTCCAAATTTGATCCTCAACAGGCTACCGCCGAACCGGGCTACTGCAGCTTTTTACTGGATGACTATAACATTAATGCTGAAGTCACTTCAACCGATCGGGTTGCCTTATATAGATTTAAATTTCCGGAAGCCGAACAATCCAATATTCTGATTGACATTAGTCATGCCTATAATGTTTACAGAGGTGGTTCCATCGAAATTGTAAATGATTCGACCATTGTGGGTACCGGAAAATATAACGGTTACCACGGGTCCAGCTTCGATATAGCCTATAATATTCAATTCAGCAAACCTTTTTCATCTTCCGGAATTTGGAAACAGGACGAAGTTTTTCACGGTCAGAAAAGCGATTCTATCGAAGGAAGGGGCTCACTCGGGGCATTCCTGGATTTTAATACTGAAGCGGATGAAACCATTCTTGTTAAAATTGGGATTTCTTATGTCGATATCGAAGGGGCAAAAAGAAACATTCAGGAAGAACTTAGTCACTGGGACTTCGATGCTGTAGCAGCCGAAAGCAAGAAAATTTGGAAGGATCTGTTAAGCAAAGTAAAAATAAAAAGTCCGGAAGAGAATAAAAAAATAACTTTTTATACTGCGCTGTATCACGCCATGCTTTCTCCCTCTGTTATATCAGACGTAGATAATCATTATCAAGGTTTTGATGGACTGGTTCATGAGGCTGAGGATTTTAATTATTATGGTGAATTTTCGCTGTGGGATACCTATAGAACCGTTCACCCCTTGTATGTTCTTCTTCAACCACAACGTCAGCGTGATATGGTAGTCTCGCTCCTTAAAATTGCGGAACAGGGAGGCTGGTTGCCAACATGGGCTTGGTCCGAAGGATATACTGGTGGTATGTTTGGCGATCATTCAGTGTCGGTTATTCTTGATTCTTATGTAAAAGGCATACAGGACTTTGATGTAAATATAGCTTATGAGGCTATGTATAAGAATGCTACAGAGCAATTTGTTGGCGTTCCCTGGTCAAGAAGAGGCCTGTATAAATATATGGAATCAGGCTTTGCTCCCGAAGATGCCGGTATAACTAAATCATTGGTTGCAGAAAGTCATGCTTATGGGCCCGGAGGGGCAAAAAACACGGGGTACTACCCTGAAGTTTCAGGATCTGTTTCCACCACACTGGAGTATGCTTATAATGACTGGTGTGTTGCTGAAATGGCAAATATTCTGGGACGGAAAGATGATGCTGAATACTTCAGCAAAAGAGCTCGTAACTATAAAAATGTGTTCGATCCAAATGTCGGATTTATGCGTCCCAGAAACAGTGATGGTTCATGGGCAATGCATCCATTTGGGCCCACCATAAGCGGCCAGCACAGTCAGTTCTATTGTGAAGGTAATGCTTGGACCTACACCTGGTATGTTCCTCATGACATAGAAGGACTGGTCAATTTAATGGAGGGCAGGGATGTTTTTATCAACAAACTTGATACAGCATTTTTAGGAATGGAATCGGATCAATCTTATTATGATCCTGAAAATGAACCCGATATACATTATCCCTATTTGTATAATTATGTAAAGGCTCCATGGAAAACGCAGCAAATTGTAAGGCATCTCACGGAAAATATTTTTACTGCCGATCATGAGACCGGGTTGCCCGGGGATGATGATGTGGGCACCATGTCTGCCTGGTATATATTTAGCTCAATGGGATTTTACCCGGTTTTGCCAGGGTCGGATCAATATGTAATAGGGAGTCCTCTCTTCGATGAGGTGAAAATTTTCCTGGATGAAAAATATTATGGTGGGAAAGTACTCCATATTGAATCTGTAAATAACTCTTCAGAAAATAAATACATACAAAGTATGAAATTAAATGGAGAGGATTTTGACAAAACATGGATTACTCATGGAGATTTGGTCGATAATGGACACTTGGTTTTCAAAATGGGTGATTTTCCGAATAAAAACCGGGCTATTGGGGAAAACGCTGCACCTATGTCAATGACAACCAGCTCTCCTGATTTTGTTTACAGTGATCTGACTGCACCTGAAAATGCCATTGCAGGTGAAAATGTCAATGTTCAGGTTAAGGTTACAAATAAGGGTAGCCATGGAACTGCTCTGGTCAGACTATTTCAATCAGACCGGAACATCCACTTTCGAATGCAACATCCAATTGGAGAACAACGACTTGTTTTAGACACGGATGAATCTAAAGTGGTGGAATTTAATGTCCCGATTTATTATCATGGAACAAATACACTTAGTGTCGATACGTTGTCAACTTCCATTTCGGTTCCAAGGCCTGATTTTAAAAAACGATATTATTCTGATGAGAAAAATCAATACGACAAGCAAATTGTTAATTCCCGCGAAGTGCCAGCAATTAATTGACTCTTTGAAGGTGGCTCATAATTGGCCAAAAAATCAGGTAATAACATAATTTTAAACAAATAATAAGATATCAATTATGAAGAATCGTGCAAGTTTTTTTATTGGATTATTTTTCATCCTGTTTGTTAATACAACTGACAGCTGGAGTGGAAAAATAATTAGCCCGTGGCGTGCCTCGACTTCGATAGTAAAGGCAGGAGAAAGTTTTGAAGTTTGGTTTCTGGCAGATGGCGGACAAACGGTTCAATCTGTTCAACTGGACGGAACTTACAACACGGTTATCTGCTCCAAATCCACAACAAAAGGTGTCTGGGTGTATGATGAGTGGTCAGAGAACCAATACAATACTAAAATCACCGTAAATGTTCCTGCTGATGCTCCGGCAGATCGCTATGATTTAATATTAAAAACATCAAGTGGTGATGAAATATCACGGGCAGCTGTTAAGATCATAAGAGAATACAGAGACAGCTATTACATTTTACACATCTCCGATGCTCACCGTTGGCAAGGAGACAGAGAGGAGACGGAGAATATTATGCACAATGAAATGTCCGCCGTTATTGATGCGGCAAATATCATAG
>JAGXIP010000185.1 GCA_024635585.1 Saccharicrinis sp.
GTATCACCGAATTGCGCGTGCGCATGTAATCCACAGCGTTCATGGGTTTAGGCAGGCGAGTGGGTGTTTGCAGCGAGTAGTTCATGTTGGCCGTAACGCTGGGTTTGCCTACTACACCTTTTTTACTGGTGATAAGGATTACCCCATTGGCACCCCGCACCCCAAATACCGCTGTTGCCGAAGCATCTTTTAGTATAGATATCGACTCAATATCATAAGGATCTAGTGTGGATATTTCACGTTCCACGCCATCCACCAATATCAGCGGTGAGGCATCATTGGTGGTAGCCTGTCCGCGTATCAGCGTCTGTGCATTTTCTTTACCCAGCTCCCCATCTTTTATCATAATGGTTAAACCGGGCATCTTGCCCGCCAAGCCCGTTGTGATGTTGGCCGTGGGCGACTGAACGATTTCATCTGCCGAAATAGTAGAGATGGCAGCTACCACACTTTCCTTAGTCTGGCTGCCATAGCCTATTACCACCACTTCGTCAAGCCCTAAACTTTCTTCTTTCAAAGTAATGTTGAGTTGCCTGCTATTTTGGATAACAAACTCCTGGTTTACATACCCTATAAAAGATACTACCAAAGTGGAAGGCACCCTATCGATTGAAACCGAATAATTACCGTTCACATCGGTAATAGTACCCTGAGTGGTTCCCTTCCACGAGATATTAACACCCGGTATGGGAACCCCCTGTTCGTCGATAACGATTCCCGTCACCGATAATTCTTGTGCCATTCCCACTATGGAGAAAAAAAAGCACATCAGTAAAAACATTGTTTTTTTCATAAATCAATTCACCTTAAATTAAATTAAGAATTTCCATGGTTTGAAAGTACGCTAATGGAAACAACCTTTTTTTTGTCCTTGTTCACATTTTTTAGGATTGTGTAACATTTGAGGTGTTTTTACGGTTTTGTACCGTTTTTTAGGTTTTGTTCGCATGAATAAAGCCTTACCCGAATGGGGGATGGATTGGAAACCGCTCTTTGAGCGCTTCGGGTGTGATTGGAAATTTACAAAGGAGTTGATGCAGAAAGTTGCACGCAGCGGATGAACAGCCTTGACTACAACTCACGGGGTGACTATGGGCCTACTGTAAATAGTCACCCCGTGAGTAAAAAGGGGGAGTCTGACACAGCGCAATGATTTTGAAATATAAAGATATGCAAGTCACAACGATTGAGGCACGAAACATTCGTCAGAGGCGGAACAGGTCAGGCGGGGTGCTTATAGGCCCCGCCGTCTCTTGAAGCGAGTCAATAATCATGTAATATCCCTATCCCCACACCTGCGGTGCGGTACTTCCTCCCGCAATCCTGCGGGACAGGCTCTTTTCTCCAGAAAAAGGAAGAGCTGCCTTTGCGAATAAAAAAATGTGTTTTTTGGCTACTCGCTGCTGCCCCCTTGTTTTTTATATTGTAGCGGCGATAGCCCTTTTTCCTTTTTAAAAGCAGTGGAGAACATACTTTGGCTGCTGAAGCCGCACAAGAAACTTATTTCGCCAAAACTTTCCTTTCCTTGTTCAATCAGTTCAACCGACTTTTGAATTCTAAATTTAGTGAGATAATCTTTGGGCGATATATCAGTTATATTCATAAACTTACGGTAAAAACTGGTGCGACTGGTAAATAATTTATCGGAGAGACTTTGTATATTAAATTCAGGATGTGGATAGTTTGCTTCGATGGCCGCATCCACCTTTTTCATAAAATTAAGCTCAAACTGATTAATACTACCGCTCTTTAACTCTACGAGCGCTCCTGTTTGATAGGCTTTTTGCAATTGAATACGCAGCTGAATTAGGTTGGCTATCCGCGCTTTCAGTAAATTTAAATCGAAGGGTTTAGTGATATACGCATCAGCTCCATACCTATACCCCTTAATTAAATTCTTGTTCTCAGATTTTGCGGTCAGCAAAATAATGGGGATATGCGAGATCAGCTCATCTTCCCTTACTTTTCTACAAAAGGTGATGCCATCCATCTCGGGCATCATGATATCCGATATGATTATATCGGGCAGTTGTTCCTGGGCCATGGCAAAAGCCTCCACCCCATTAAAGGCAGCATGTACCAAATATTTATCAGACAAGGCAACACGGATGAATTTATTGAGCTCCATATCGTCCTCAACCAAAAGGATGCATCTCTTTTTTACATCCTCTTCATTCAACTGCTCATCGGGTATCTGAATTTCAGCTTCTAACTGCTCAAACACACTGCTCGTTTGATTTAAAACAATGGTTTCGGGAGAGTAAGGTATTGAGTTAATGGGCAGGACAAACGAAAAGCAGGTTTCAACATTTTCAACACTTGAAACAGCCATATACCCCCGGTGTAAATCGATGAGCGCTTTAGTAAAATTTAGACCAATCCCGGTTCCCGAATAGTCGGGTTTTTGAATATTGTGCTCGGATATACTTTGCGCAAAACGGTCAAAAATATTAGGTAACAGTTTTGCCGGGATACCTTTTCCATGATCCACAACAGCAATCTCTACATATTCATTTTCATTTGATGTATTGCTAAAGTATTTTTCTGCCGAAGAAATATCGAGCTTTTTTATTAGTACGCTAACCGTTCCGTTTTCATTGGAAAATTTAAGCGAATTACTAATTAAATTGCTTATTATCTTCTCGTATTTATCCTGATCCAACGGAATAGACAAACTTTGACACTCTGATTGAATAGTTAAACGAATGTTTTTTGCAGAAGCGGCAAACTCGAACGAACTGAGCAGTTCCTTCGTTATTTTTATCAGGTCGCTGTTGACCACTTTTAGATCGAGGGCGTCATTCTCCATTTTCCTGAAGGAGAGAATTTGGTTAACAAGGCGCAACAAACGTTCTGTGCTGCTGCGCAGGGCACTCATAGAGCTAACCTGAAGGTTAGCCTTTTTAAATTCCTCTTCCAACAAGTCCACGTTTCCTTTGATAAGGGTCAAAGGCGTTCGGATTTCGTGCGATATATTGGTAAAAAACCGCAGCTTCATTCTCGATACTTCCTTTTCGCGCAGCCGTTCGTTGTGTTCGGTTGTGAGTTCCTGTTTATATAACCTGTTTTTTAAGGCCAGTTGAAACCACAAATAAATACCCGAACCGATCAGCAGGATATAAATAAGGATGGCCCAAACGGTTTTCCACGGGGCGGGCTTTATTACAATGGCCAAGGTGGTGGGTGCGGACCAAATCCCTTTGTTGTTTTGGGCTTTTACCATGAAAATGTAATCGCCCGGTTTCAAGTTTGAAAAGCTTACAAAATTTTCGTCCCCCACGTTGTTCCATTTTTGATGGAACCCGTCCAATATATAGGCATATTTTATGTTACGGGCTGCGCTGTAATCAAATGCATGATAATGAATACTAAACGTAGCGTAGGTATGATCGAGGGTTATTTTTTTGGTGAAATTTAAACTTTCGTTCAATATACCCGTTTCATCTCCGGGCTTCACCGACACATTGGATACGCTTAACGATTCGAGGATTATTCTGGGTGGAGACTGGCTGGTAGCACCAAAATTTGCCGGGTTAAAATAAGTTAGCCCAAAATTACCGCCAAAGAAAATAGAACCGAATTTATTCTTATGTACCGCCTTTTGGTGAAACTGGATATTTTCGAGACCCTCGTTATAAAAATAGTTCACAAACTTTTTGTCTTTATCGAACTGCGACAGACCGTATGCAGTACTTATCCATAGCCTGCCATCATTGTCCTCCATTATGGCCGTAATATCCCTACTTGGCAAACCATCGTTATTGTCCAAAACACTTACTGATTCGTTTTTGATATTGTATCGGTATAGGCCATAGTTAAAACTCCCCATCCACAAAATACTGTCTGAATCGAAATAAAGCGTCACTATTTCATTTAGCTTATCTTCCTCTATCTTTATCCTTGAGTTCAAACAAATAACAGAATCCGTATTTAAATGGTATTCGAAAATACCTCCTCCCACTCCGTGTGACGACATGATAAAACGGTCGCCCTCCAATTTCAATATTTGCGTAATATTGGGTCCAGCCTTATCGCACTGCTTAATCATATTGCCGTTTAAATCGTACACCAAAAGGCCTTGCAAGTCAGTCCCTGCAAGCATTTTTCCTTCATGCTCACAAAAACTAACAATGCCCCTATTGGGACTAGGCAGTTTTAAGGGCAACATAAACCCTGTGTTTTTTTGATATAGATATAAAGATTTGTGCGTGCTTATCCATAACTGCCCACGCGAATCTAACACCAGCTTCCGGATGTTGTTGCTGTTCAGTGAAGTGTTGGAAGTGTTCAACAGCACGTGCTTTTTTGTGCGGGCGTTGTAAATATACAAACCGTTGAACCGGGTGCCGATATAATAATTTTCGTTCGCGTCGGAAGTAATACCCGAAATAAATTCGTTCCGGGTTATTTTATTTAGTTCCGGGTCGTAGTTAAAATTCCGTCGACTGTTGAAAGATATATCGACACCTCGATCGAAAGAACCTATCCAAATATTTTGGTTGTCGTCCTTAAAAAAACATGACAGGGAACTGGATTCTACATTATACTCTGACTTAGACCGGTTAAAGTTTGTATAATCATTGGCGGCCATGTCAAAAATAAACAGTCCGCCACCATTGGTCCCTATCCACAAAATCCCATCTTCGGCCTCCGACACAAAGGTAATTTCTTCATTTTTAAGTTCCGTCAACCGATTCCATTTAGGGGGGACATCAGTAAAAGACATTGTATTTACATCGAACAGATAAATATTGCCGGGGAGTATCAAAAAGATATATTGGTATACTTTAGATAAGATGCCCCCAACTGCGTTACCTTTATAACCTGGAATATGGTATTTTTCGTAGAAGTCATTTTCGGGGTCGTAATTGATCAAGAAATCGTTATTTTTCGACAAGCCCCATATCCCGCTCTTTTCGTCGGCAATCATAAAATTAAAGGTCAAAACCGAGGGCGCGGATATTATCTCCTTCATGGTGATGGTTTCGGGGGCATAAGCGAATACCTTTCCTTGTTCGCTTAACCCGTAGGAGACACCCTTGTATCGGGTAAAAGAATTAAAAATAACATTTTGGGGCAAGACCCTCATCATTTTTTCGCGCGACGGGTCGTAAACGTTGAGACCCTTGAGCGTTCCGCACAAAAGTTTTCCGTCGTTGGTTTTGTGTAGCGACGCAATATTATCGTGGTAAAGCGACAATGAATCGTCATTATAATAGTACTGTTTAAAATCTATCCCATCGTACCGGTTTAGGCCGCGCGCCGTGGCTATCCACACGTATCCAAGGTCATCCTGATGGATTGCGGTGATGTGCAGATTCGACAGGCCGTCTTTTAACGACAGGTTCTGGAACTTTGGGGGCAGGTAGTCTGGCAATTGGGCAAAACCAAGGGTAAAGGGAAATAATAAAACCAGAATTAACTTTAACTTCATTGTTGTTTTCCTTACAGGTGTTACTTTGCTAAAAAATTATTCCAAATTACACATTCTATACTCATTTTTCACAACTATTTAATACTTTTTAAAAAATACATCACACTTCGTGCTGTCTCACAAACTCTGACAATAAAAAAGGCCAATCCGTTAAGATTGGCCTTTTAATCATTAAAATGAAAAATAAATATTATAATTACTGCAAGATAGCTTTAAAGCTTGCATCTTCCATGTATTTAGCAAATTCTTTATCCTTCGCAGCTTGTGCTTTTAATGAAGGATCTAATTCTACAGCTTTGCGAAGGCTATCAAATACCATGTTGTTATCATTGGTGCGGGCACCTACGATAGCTTTAAGATAATATTTGCTACCAACTTCTTTTGTGTTTGCGTTTAATGTAGAAAGAGCAGCATCGTACTTACCAGCCAATATTTTAGCTAAGGCAGCATTACAGCTAGTGCTATTTCCGAAATAACGCATAGCAGCGTCGTAATCGCCTTTGTGTATGGCTACAACACCTAGGTTGTTATCCAACTCAGGACCTGCACCTGCGGCAGCTCCAAAATGCTCTTCAGCTTTGGCCATATCGCCTTGACGTAGAGCAATTACACCAAGGTTGTTATGTACTACCGGGCTGTTAGCTTGAATGCTGTTGGCTTTTTCAAGGGTAGTTTTGGCTTCATCCAACTTATCTTGCTGAATTAATACATAGGCCACGTTATTATAACCTCTCCAAGACTGTGGATACACAGTGTTAACGCTTTTATAAATAGATAGCTTCTTGTTTAAATCATCGGTTAAAGTAGCTGCATAAAGTAGCTCTTCTTCATTTAACTCTTTTGCATTAGATGCAGCAAGATCCGAAATTTCCTCGTCTGATTTACCAATTACTTCAACGTTAACGGCAACTTTAGAACGACGCAATTGAGGTAGAATATCATCAGCAATTACTTTATAAGTAGCCGACATGTTCTTGATCTCTCTCTCGCGAACTTGAGGATCAGAATACATAGAAAGAACTCTTAAAATAAGTTCTTTATCCTGTATGCTTGAAGCTTCCATAAGTTCTTTGAAACCTTCCCAATCTTCAGGTGTATTTTTAAGGCTAAAGAAATCATTTTCAACTCCATCAACTTTAGCACTTTTCAATTCCTTGGCCATATAACCTTTGGTTACATCTTGTCTGTTTTCCGACAATCTGGTGTTCAAGTCGGTTGGACCGTCAGGAGATGCATAGGCAGAGATGGTAACTCCTTTGAATTCTTTGTTCTCGGCAGCTTGTGCTTCGCTGATATAAGTTTCTAAGGCTTTAATTTCTTCTTTTCTCAACTCAGTACCGCGCAAAGCAGCTTGTTGTATCAAGAAATAAATTTCGGCATTCTTGCTTTCAGGAACGATACGCTTAAAGTTATCTTTTCCTAAAACTACAGCTGCACCTTGATTGTTTACAAGACCAGAAGTAGCGATTACACCTTCGGCGATTTTAATATCGTCAAAATCCATGCTCTCACCACCTTTTGTGGCTCTGATGCGAACAACCAAATCCGAAACTTTCATTTTGTCGTTGTAGGGAACAGAACCTGTATAAGTGTATTGTCCACCATTTAGGTAAGAAATCACTTGGTTGTTTCCGTCAACGCTTTCTCCTTGAACTGTTTTTCCAGGAAATGCAGTTTCACCACCATCATACTTCAATACAGGAATAAGCTCAACAGTAGCTTTTTTGTCCATGTACTTTTCGGGTACCTTTACCTTAACGGTAACATCTACTTTACCAGCGTGCGCTTCGAGCACCTCAGGAGTAACAGTATAAGTTACTTCGTCTGCTTTCTTTTTCATTTTGTTTAAGCCGGCACAGCTTACTAATAAAGCTGCCAGAGCTATTGAAGCAAAAATTTTAATTCTTGGTTGTTTCATAGTATTAATCCGATTACGTGTTTTCAATTAACTATCAATAAGTATTTACAAATTTAACAATGTTTTTAACAAATAAAAGCCTTGCTTACATTTATTGCAAATATACATATTCTACGAAAATAAACACAAGCTAGAAGGCATTTAATCTAAATAAACATCATTTTATCTATTATTTAAACCCATACTTAACAATTTACGCCTATTTAAAAGATTATCTAAACAATTTTAATGTTTGTTACACCTGGAAGATATGATTTACCTAACAAATTTACGAATTTTTCATAATGGTTTTGTTTCCGAAAATCAGCTTGTGTTGCATCCAATACAACCACAGGAAAATCAGTCACTTCTTTAAAGTAGTCAAAATAGCTCTTGGTAACGGAGGATAAATAGGCTTTTTCAATGTTTATTTCGTACGACCTACCTCTTTGAACAATATTACTTTTCAAAACATCCACATCTCTATGTATATAAAACATCACATCCGGCTTAGCCGAATATGCCTTAATCATATCAAAGAATTGTCTGTACAACTGAAATTCATCATCCGACAATGTAATTTTAGCAAAAATAAAGGACTTCATCAAATAATAATCGGCAATAGTTAAATTATTAAATAAGTTACCTTGTTCCATGTGCTTTTTTAATTGCTTGTAACGAGCGACCAAAAACGATAATTCCAAAGGAAAAGCATAACGTTCGGGATTGTTGTAAAACTTGGGCAAGAATGGATTTTCTTCAAAAGTTTCGAGTACTAGATTCGCATTCAAATCTTTAGCTGCCATTTGCGCCAACGTAGTTTTACCCGCACCAATGTTGCCTTCGATAACTATATATCGATTAGCTCCGCACTTAATATTATCCATGAATCTCTAATTGTACTAAAAGGTTCGATTTACATTCATGTTGTAAAACATAAACGAATATAAATCAGTGGCTTCTTCAATTTGCTTGCTGGTAGGTTTACCTGCCCCATGACCTGCCTTACTTTCGATACGAATAACAACCGGGTTATTTCCTTTGTAGTTGGCCTGAAGTGCCGAAATATACTTAAAAGAATGTGCAGGTACTACCCTATCGTCGTGGTCGGCTGTTAAAACCATTACGGCGGGATATTCGGTTTCGGTACGAATATTATGCACGGGCGAATAGGCAAGCAGGTAATCAAACATTTCTTTGTTGTCGCCAGAAGTGCCATAATCCGTAGCCCAAAATCTGCCTATGGTAAATTTATGATAGCGCAGCATATCCATAACACCCACGGCCGGAATGGCTACCTTAAACAAATCGGGACGCTGATTAATTACAGCCCCAACTAAAAGTCCACCATTGGATCCACCCATTAGCGCCAACTTTTGTGACGAAGTGTATTTTTGATCAATCAGGTACTCAGCCGCAGCGATACAATCATCAAATACATTTTGTTTTTGCAGTTTGGAACCTGCCTGATGCCATCCTTGGCCATACTCACCGCCACCTCGCAGGTTTACCATGGCATAAACGCCACCGTTTTCGAGCAAAATCATCCTGCTCAACGAAAATGAGGGTGTGAGGGAAATATTAAAACCACCATATCCGTATAGCATGGTTGGATTGTTTCCATCGAGCACCACCCCTTTTTTATGAACGATAAACATAGGCACTTGGGTTCCATCCTTACTGGTAAAAAATACTTGTTTGGTCTCGTATTGGTCAAAATCAATATCTATGTCTGGTTTCCAATATGGTTCTGTTTTATTAGTTGCCACATCATATTTATAAATAGCCGATGGGTAAACAAATGAGTTAAATGAGAAATAGGTTTCCTTTTCGTCTTTTTTGCCATTAAAACCAGCTACCGATCCAATAGCTGGTAAATCAACATTATAAAGATACTTACCGTCTGTATCGTACACTTTAACCACATCGTGCGCATCGGTCATGTATTGGGCAATCATTTTTTGGCCAACCAAAGATACCCCGTTGAGCACATCTTTTTGTTCAGGGATAACATCCTGCCAATCTTCCTTGGCCATCTTATCTAAAGTAAATTTTACAATACGCTTTTTAGGGGCTTTATAATTGGTAGAAAGCAAAAACTCACCATTACTATGATCCACAATATGATGGTCGTTATCAAAATCTTCTACAACTTTTATAATTTGCGATGATTTTTGGGTCAGATCTTTTACATACAGCGCATTGCCACTTGTTGATTCTGTTTGGGAAATCACCAAATATTTTTGGTCTTCGGTAACATCAGCACTGGCCATACGCTCCGGATTTTCAGAATCCTCAAAGATAATTTGGTCATTCTCTATCCTATCGCCCAACTTATGATAGTACAGCTTAGGACTTTTGTTTTCTCCCTTAAGCTCATCGCCCTCTTTGGGCTCATCAAACCTTGAATAAAAAAAACCTTGATTATGCCAATCAATGCCCGAAAACTTGGCCCACATGATATGGTCGTCGAGCAATGTGCCTGTTTCGATGTCCTTTACATACATCTCGCGCCAGTCGGATCCTCCCCGAGAAATGGCATAGCCTAAATATTTACCGTCGTTAGAAACACTGAATGTGCTTAATGAAACAGTACCATCCTCGGATAGCGTATTGGGGTCTATCAACACTTTTTCCTCATCCTCTTCGCTTTTTTTGTAATAATAAACCGATTGATTTTGAAGTCCATCATTTTTGGCAAATAGGATTAATCCCGACTCTTTGTAAGGTGTTCCTATTTTAGTATAGTTCCATATTTCTGTCAGCCTATCTTGGATGGCACTTCGAAAAGGGATTTTTTGCAAAAATGAGTCTGTTACTTTATTTTGCTCTGCTACCCAATTTTGGGTTTCTTCCGACATGTCGTCTTCTAACCAGCGATATGGATCGGATACCTCGGTTCCAAAATACACATCCGTGGTATCCACTTTTTTTGTTTCAGGGTACGATAGTTTTTCCATTTTTGGATTTGTGTTGCACGCCAAAAAGGACACGACCATTGCAAGGCAAGCAATTTTGTTAATGAATTTAATGCTCATGGGTTTGATGTTAGATTAGAAATTAGAGGTTAGAGGTTAGAGATTAGAGATTAGAGATTAGAGGTTAGATACTGATAGATAAAAGATAATAAACTACAGACACAGGTTACTGTCAGAAAATCTGGTCGGCTTTCCGCATTTTATTTTCTTTTCGCACACCGGCGAACCATCCAAGCATCATACCTAAGAGCCATCCTAATATAACACTTCCCTTAAATTCACCACCTAAAAAAATCCATGCTACAAAAACACCTACCAATAAGCCAACACCCATTCCTATCAATGTATATAAGGAAAGGAGATAGCCTTTGGGTCTTACGTGATGCCTTACTTTTAAATGCTGCATGATGAGTTCTACTACATTTTCAAATTCGATGGAATATCTGTTTCCGCCTTCGAAGAACTGGTCGATATTTTGGGTTGCGTCTTGTAGTTTTTGCCAATACATAAGACAATCGCTACATGTGCTTGCTTTATCTGCCAATAATTTACCCAAACGGGGTAGTACTTCAAAATTGGATATAACGGCTTGTACCCTTGGTATTTTTTCAACCTTAACTTCAAGGTCGGTCATCCATTCGTCGTATGTTAGTAGTTGGGACATGGGGTATATTTTATGAGGTTAGAGATTAGAGGTTAGAGGTTAGAGTTCCAGCCTAACTAAATTTCAGGGGGCGAGATGTTCCCGAATCGAGTTCGGGACAGGCTGCTTCACCCCATTTGGTTTGGTATAAAATGTTTAATAGTTTACAATATAGTTTAGATGCTTAAATTGAAATGAGCCAACTAAAATACAGAAACTAAAAGAATAAAAAAAAGGCCTTGCGGCCTTTTTATATTCTGATTTGACTAATATAGTCTTATTTATCTTTACGCTCGGGACGTGGTAATAAAGCTTTGCGCGAAAGTTTAAGTTTACCTGAACGTTGATCTACTTCAATCAGCTTAACTTCTACCTCATCACCTTCTTTTAATACATCTTCCACTTTTTCCAGACGCTTCCACTCAATTTCGGAGATGTGCAGCAATCCTTCTTTTCCGGGTATAATTTCTACAAAAGCTCCAAAAGGAACAATCGATTTAATTTTACCTATATACACTTCACCTACTTCGGGTACAGCCACAATATTTTTAATCTTGGCCATTGCAGCCTTAATTGAATCAGCATTACTAGCCGAAACGCTTACTTTACCCGTATCACCAATTTCCTCGATGGTGATGGTAGATTCTGTGCTTGCCTGAATTTCCTGGATAATTTTACCGCCTGGTCCTATTACTGCACCAATCATATCTTTTGGTATGATGATGGTTTCCATACGAGGCGCATGTGGTTTAAGGTCGGCACGTGGCTCGTCCATCGTTTCCATGATTTTATCCATGATATGCAAACGTCCGGCGCGAGCCTGTAAAAGTGCTTTTTCCAATACTTCGTACGATAGGCCATCTACCTTGATATCCATTTGCGTAGCCGTGATACCATCTCTGGTTCCAGTTACTTTAAAGTCCATATCGCCCAAGTGATCCTCATCGCCTAAGATATCAGATAATACGGCAAAGTTTTTTTGCTCATCAGTAATCAATCCCATGGCAATACCTGTTACCGGTTTTTTGATGGGCACACCAGCATCCATCAGGGCCAATGTACCAGCACATACTGTTGCCATTGATGATGAACCGTTTGACTCCAAGATATCCGACATAATACGCACGGTATATTGATAATCATCGGGGAGCATGTTTTTCAAAGCTCTAAAAGCAAGGTTACCGTGTCCTATCTCGCGACGGCTGGTGCCTCTTGACATTTTTGCATCACCGGTTGAAAAAGGAGGGAAATTATAATGTAACAAGAAACGCTCTGTGGTTCTGTTTAACACATCGTCCACTAATTTTTCGTCGAGTCTGGTTCCTAAAGTCACTGTAGCCAAAGCTTGTGTTTCGCCACGTGTAAAAACAGCCGATCCATGAGGACCCGGTAGGTAATCTACCTCACTCCAAATAGGACGAATCTCATCTGTTTTACGACCATCAAGACGCACTCTCTCGTCGAGAACACAACGGCGAACAGCTTCTTTTTCTACTGCATGA
>JAGXIP010000011.1 GCA_024635585.1 Saccharicrinis sp.
GATCCTATCAAAGGTGCTGTATCCTATAATGTTTATAGAAACGGACAGGTTTCAGAAAATTTAGCAGGCTCAAATTTTTCTATAGAAAGGGAGGGGTTTGCCGAGTATTCGGTTTCGGCTTTAGATTCAATAGGTACTGAGTCGTTTATAAGCGAGCCTATAAATGTTTATAATACAGAACAAATAATTGAAATTGAGGATATCTATCCTTCGTCAAATCTTGCCTATACAAATTATTTTGGTAGTGGATTTATAAAATTAAGTGCAACTGAAAATACAAAAATAAGCATTCCAGTATCCGCAAAACAGGAAGGCATTTACCTAATCGATTGCAGATACTCAAATGGTACCGGACCACTGAACACGGACAATAACTGTGCAATTAGAAGTTTTTATGTGAATGGAAATTATGAGGGCGTATTGGTTATGCCACAAAGAGGCTTGGATGAATGGTCTGATTGGGGTTATTCAAACGCTATTAAAGTAAAACTTAATAAAGGAACCAATACGCTGGAGCTCGCTTTTGAAGATTGGAATATCAATATGGATGGTGAAATCAACGAAGCATTAATTGATCGGATTCGGATTATTAAAAAATAAAATGAAGTAAAACAAAAGCACAGGTGTTTATATAATCATGCATTGTAACGGTTGTTCATAAAATGAGCAACCGTTTGATTTGTAAACCGGGCATGGTAATAAGCTAGCAAGGTGCAATTCCTACAAGAGAGGTTGGGACCTCATAGCACCTAAAACAGTCAACTTTTTAAAAGTTAGGAATACTATTCATGCTAAATTAATTGTGATTCACTAAATGAGGAATTCTAAGAACGGATTTATTAAAATAAATTCACCTTAATTATTGACAGTTGATACTGGTTGAATAGTTACAAAATCTGCAAATCGCTTAACGTGAACCAGCTTGAAATATATTTAATTTTAGCAGGAAGAATGTTTTATGCATGACCTATCTTTTGGTGGCTTCTACTGATAGATTTTGTTGTACCTATGTTGTACCCATACAAAATAAAAAGGAGTTAAGACTACTCCTAACTCCTTGATTATCAATTGTCGGGATGACAAGATTTGAACTTGCGACCCCTCGCCCCCCAGACGAGTACGCTACCAGACTGCGCCACATCCCGATTTTGTAAAAACATATGCTATGTTTTTGTGAGTGCAAATATATAAAAAACTTCAACTTTTGGTAGTCTCCAAATAAAAAAAATCTCTCATAATATCTATGCTGAGCTAAGCCATATGTCAATCAATCATATACAAACCTTTTTTATCAGAAAATAAAATTCAATACCCTACTTTTTTTTATGCCTTGCTGTTAAAAAGTACCGTTTCAAGCATAAAAAGTGATTGTTCGCACATTTTTTATATGTAAAGCGCTATTTTTTGATAATTTTGTGTGGATTAAACAATAGAATGAGCGACAAAAGCATATTAGACAAATTATCCAGGGGCGACGAATCGGTATTCGAGGAGATATTTAACCTGTACTACCATCAATTGGTGGTGTTCGCTTTTAAATTGGTCAACGATTTGGATCAGGCTCGCGACATGGTGCAAGATGTTATTGTGAACTTTTACGAAAAAAGAGCCACTATACAAATTCACACTTCGTTAAAAGCCCATCTTTATCAGTCGGTTCGTAACCGTTGCTTCAACCACCTCAAGCGCGAACAGCTTATACGCACGCACCACACCCATATATTTGAGGAGCAAAAAGATGGTCACCAGGCATTTAAAGATTTGATGGAAGAAACTGAATTGGAAAACAAGCTATTTCGTATACTCAATTCCTTGCCCAAGCAGTGCCAAAAAATATTTGAGATGAGCCGTTTCGACGGAAAAACCAATACCGATATCGCTCAGGAGTTAAATATATCCAAACGCACCGTTGAAACGCAAATAAGCAATGCACTAAAAAAATTACGTTCCAAACTACTTAGCCCAATTGGGGTTTGCGTTACATCCTTTTTGTATATTTTATTAAATCTATTCACTTCAAGTGGTTAAGATTCTTTCTAAATAGCAATTTATAGATTTTAATACTACGTGCACAATACCTTTTAATTGTCATATTAAAACAACCATCAAGCTAAAACCGTAATCATGGAATTTTTACTACAATTATTTACCGAACTCGTTAATGGAAACGAAAACACATCTGAAACATTTGATGAAATGGAATTAGCTGAATTGGAAGAAAACCAAGCTGCTGAGAATATTTTCACGATGATGCATTTTCATTAAAACCCTTATGAATTTTTAAGCGTATTAAAACAACATTACAGCCATAGTGAAAGAGAACTACCAAAATATTGATCAACTGATTGTTGGGTACTTAACCAATGATATAAGCAAACAAGAGCTTCAAAAACTCCATGCCTGGAAAGCTGTGAGCCAAGAAAATCGGGAACACTTTGATGAGCTTGAACAGGTTTGGATAAAAAGCGAAGGCCTAAAAACGTTTGTACAAATAAATACGGCTAAGGATTGGCAACGTCTTTGTAAAAAACTAAAATCGCAAAAGCAAGTATCACATCTGCCTAAACGCATATTTTTGTCGGTTCGTAAATTAGCCGCCATAATGGTTCCACTCATATTTATGGTAGGTTTTGGATTTATGTACTGGAATGTTCCTGGTTTTGGAAGGTTGAGTGCCAACCAAACCGACACAAACATTCAAGTAGTTACCTTGCCCGACGGATCAAAAATTACCTTGAATCAGCATAGTAAAATAATATATCCCCGAAACATAGCATCGGCTGCAGTTCGTCATATTGAGCTTAATGGCGAGGCATTTTTTGAGGTTACGCATAACAATACACCTTTTCATGTACAAGCCAAGCAGGCAACCATAAAAGTACTGGGCACACAATTTAACGTACAGCAGCACAACGAAGAGGTATCGGTGTCTGTTATATCCGGAAAGGTAAGCGTTAGTGCCAACCACGAACAGGTAGAGCTTGCCACAGGCGAACGTGCCCAATATACAAAAGGAAAGTTGATACAAGAAAATACCCTAACGGCAAACGATATTTTTTGGTGTTCTAAACAACTTGTTTTTAAACAGGCCAATTTGGGCAGCATATGCGAACAGCTACAACGCTGCTTTCCCCAAATAAAAAAGATACAATACAAAGTCAAAGATTTAAGCGTTGAGCTTACCACTTCGTTTAAAGAGCAGAGTTTGGATGAAATATTACAAGAACTCGAAATTCATTTCGATAAAAAAATAGCATTTGACGGCAGCACATTGACCATCTCTGATTAAAATTCTATATTTTTGCGAGGATTTATGATTATTTGAATGATTACATCCCGCGCAATAAAAACCCTTATTTTTATTTTCCTACTTGTTATGGGTGGTATTGTGGGCTCTCATTCACAATCCATTCTCAACAAATATATAACGCTGGATATACGTTCGGGTTCCACCCCAACTATTTTAAGTGCCATCGAAGCTCAAACCGATGTTTCGTTTAGTTACAGTAACAAGGTGTGCATCCTTGATTTTATTGAACTTTCTACCAACAGAAATACTATTGTTGGTTTCTTAAATGAAATATTTGCCACTTGTCCTGTGGAATTTATCGAAAAGAAAAAAAAAATAATCATCCTACCACTAAGTCCGGCATCTCCTAAAGTATATGTAATCAGCGGTTTCGTAAAAAATATCGAAAACGGCGAAATACTCCTTGGTTCCTCTGTTTATGATGCATTAACGTGGGAAGGCACAACCACCAATAATTTTGGTTTTTACAGTTTATCATTAGCTGCCGGAGAAGTTATCCTTAACTGCTCGTTTGTGGGTTACCAGCCGGGGCAAAAAGTACTCGAATTAACCAGTGATACTACCATCAACTTTAATCTTTTGTACAATACTCAATTAAACGAGGTACCCATTATTGGCAACATAGCCAAAGAAGGCATCAACACCACACGCACAGGTACCATTACCGTGCCCGTTGAACAAATACAAAAATTCCCTTCCTTTTTAGGCGAAGTAGATGTTATTAAAACCCTACAACTATTACCGGGTATAAACAGCGGTAACGAGGGTGTTGGAGGCCTGTTTGTACGGGGTGGAAGCATAGATCAAAACCTATATTTGTTAGATGATGTGCCGGTTTACAATATATCGCATCTTTTTGGCTTTTTTTCGGTATTCAATGCCGATGCACTTAATAATATTTCAGTCACCAAAGGAGGATTTCCGGCACGCTATGGAGGGCGTCTGAGTTCGGTGGTGGATATACGTATGAAAGATGGCAACAGCACAAAACTGAATGGAACCGTAAGTATAGGGATGATGTCATCGAAGCTTGCGCTGGACGGCCCTCTATTTAAAAATAAAACTACTTTTAGCCTTTCGGTGCGCCGCTCCTACTTTGATGTTTTTGCTATGCCCATACAAGCACAACGAAATACCCGTACGGCATTTTACTTTTATGATGCCAATGCAAAAATAACCCATAAACTGTCAGATAAAAGCAAACTGTACATGAGCTTTTATGGAGGGCTCGATAAGTTTTATTCCAGATACAATTATAACCAAGTGCGCAACCCCAACCAACCCAACGATGGAAAGGAGATGCTAAAAGTCAATGATCAAGGCTATTCGGGGTGGGGCAACGTTGTGGGCTCTTTACGCTGGAACCGTATTTATAACGAAAAACTATTCTCCAACATATCCGTTGCTTTTAGCAACTATAATTATTTTGTGGGTTACGAGGAACATTCCATCACACCCGACCTTTGGAATTACTTTGAGCAAGAGTATCGCAGTGGGATTAGAGACCTGATGGCTAAAGTCAACTATGATTATTTTTTAAACCCCAGCCACCACATACGTTTTGGAGCTTCATACACCAATCACACTTTTAATCCGGGCTTTGATATATTGCGAAGGACACAAAACACAACAACCGTATTAGACTCTACCTTTGGCGGCAATAATGTATATGGACACGAAATGTTTTTATACCTGGAAGACGATTTTCAGTTAAGCCAACGACTTAAAGTAAACGTAGGATTGCACACCTCACTGTACCACACCAAAAATAAAACCTATAATTCCGTCCAGCCACGGCTGTCGGCGCGCTTCCTGTTGACCCCTACTATCGCTATTAAGGCAGCTTACTCTAAAATGACGCAATACATGCATCTGTTGGGCTCATCTTCTGTTTCCCTGCCTACAGATCTCTGGATTCCGGTAACGGACAATATAAAACCCCAACATGCCGATCAATACGCAACCGGACTAAAATGGCAATTTAGCCAGGGCTTTGACTTATCGGTGGAGGGATATATTAAAAAATACGATAACCTTTTAATATCCGTTTACAATCGTTCCGTTATTAACAACGAAGACAGTGAGGAACTCACTTATGGTACCGGTTACTCAAAAGGCATCGAGTTTTTATTACATAAAAAAATAGGCGACCTTACTGGATGGATTGGATACTCACTCTCCAAATCGCGTCAACAGTTTAATCGTATAAATGAAGGTAAGGAGTTTCCGTCCTCAAACGACAGGGTGCACAGCGTAGGTATTTTTAGTAATTATAGGTTTAACGACAAGGTAGATTTGGGACTAACTTGGTCTTTTGGAACAGGAAACACAGTAACTCTTCCATCGCAAAAGTTTTTTGTACCCAATTTGCCCACACAAGGAAACGAAACAAACAGGGCCTACTCGGAATATATTGGACAAATAAATAATTACAGGATGCCAGTATTTCATAGGATGGATGTAGGGGTTAATTTTAAAAAGAAAAATAAATTAGGAGAAAGAACCTGGAGCATCGGATTATATAATACCTATGGTCATCAAAATGCTTTTTCGGTATATTTTGCTAACGAAGTTAATGAAAGTACCGGCGAGGTAACACGCCAATTAAAGCAACTAAGTATTTTTCCAGTACCTTTACCTTATATTCGATATACCCTAAAATTTTAGCGTCACGGACGCAGCGAATAAATTGGTTTTGCCTAAAGTGGACAGGCCATAAAAGTATCAAGATATAAGTATCAAGTATCAAAGCCTGTCCCGTCCAAGCGGGAATTTAAGTATTAAGATTCTTATGTTCGTTGTAATATTCCGCTAAAAAACGATAATAAAAAGAGGCTAACGAAGGCTTAACATCCTTCAGTCATTTGTCTTGATACTTGATACTTGATACTTGATACTTGATACTTGATACTTGATACTTGATACTTTGCACTTTGTACTCTTGATACTTTGTACTTAATACTCATATCTTAATTTCAATAAAATGAAAATATTAAAAAACAAATATATACTTCTTTTCCTGTTGACTATGATAACAATAGGCTGCGAGAAGAGATTGGAATATCAAATTACTAACCAAGCCCCTAAAGTAGTGATGTATGCATTTCCTATGCCGGACAGCACTTTAAGTGTACACGCTAGTTATAGTACGAATATCCTTTCCTCCAGCAACTCAAAAAGCATTGAAGATCTTAAATACAACATCACTGTAAACGATGCCGATGTATATTCTGGAACATATCCTACAAATCAGATATGGCATAGCGAGCCTGCACTTGTTGGCCAGAGTGGTAACAGCTATCAACTAGAATATGAACTCCCGAATGGAACAATCATATCAAGCCAAACAACTGTACCTCACCCCATAAAAATTTTGAATATAGATACCACCCGCTCAACCTATACCACTTCCGATGGTATTATTGAAAATATGCTCAGGTGTACCCTTGAAATAAAAGATCCTGAGGCAACTAAAAATTATTATCAAATAAGAGTCGATTATGAAGAAACTACACTAACTGGCACACCTTCATCTCGCACCCAAACCATTCCGTTTATTAAAGAAGACAAAGTTTTTTTAGTACGTAACGATGAATCATCGGTGTTACTTACCGAAATTGATTTGCAAGGCACTTTTACTGATTACCTTTTTAACGGTAAAAGCTACGGTATAAAACTTCTCATACCACAAAAATATTTGGGCAACACCTCCCCCACACTATCCACGAAATTAGTAGTTCATTTATATACATTAACACCTGAATATTACCACTTTATACGCTCCTCTATCGAAGAAACAGCTTTTAAGGATTATCCTGTTTTTGAACCCTTAAATCTTTTTAGTAATATCAACAATGGCATAGGAGTAGTAGCCGGACTATCGGTAGATACAGTTGTGGTTGAAAAGCCATAACAGAATACATAATCCTTGTTCCAAGAGTTTGGTTGCGGAATAATAATTACGTTGTACCATAATATAAGCTGTCATTTCTGCGAAAAAAATAGCTTTGTCAGTATTTACGCTGACATTATGCTCATTATTTGAAGAAATATAAAAAAGGTACTACATTTGAAACACAAAAATCTAAATATATAAATACGATAAAAAATAAAGACACTATTATGGCATTATTTAAAAAAATGGAGGAACTGGAATCAGATAAAAAATCCTCTGACAACGTTACAACAAGCGAAAAAGTTAAAGTATTGATAATAGGTTCGGGACCCGCGGGTTATACCGCTGCAATTTATGCTTCACGGGCAAATATTTCGCCTGTTTTGTACGAAGGTATGCAACCCGGAGGACAGCTTACCACCACCACAGAAGTAGAGAACTACCCCGGATATCCTGATGGTACCACAGGAACCCAAATGATGGAAGACTTTAAAAAACAAGCAGTGCGTTTTGGCACAGATGTGCGCACAGGACATGCCACCGCTGCCGACCTTAGTAAACGCCCATTTAAAATTACTATTGATGGCAATAAGGTCATCGAAGCCGAAACGGTCATCATTTCAACCGGGGCAACGGCCAAGTATTTGGGTATCGAGGACGAAACAAAATATGCAGGTTCAGGTGTTTCCGCTTGTGCAACTTGCGATGGTTTCTTTTACCGGGGCAAAAAAGTTGCTGTTGTGGGCGGTGGCGATACAGCTTGCGAAGAAGCACTTTACTTGGCCGGATTAACCGAGAAAGTGTATATGATTGTGCGCAGAGACGAGTTAAGAGCCTCAAAAGTAATGCAAGAACGCGTATTTGGAAATCCTAAAATAGAAGTACTTTGGAAACATCAAACCATTGGCTTAACAGGTGATGGGGTTGTTGAAGGTGTAAGATTGGTTAAAAATAAAGGCGAAAAAAATCAGGAAGAAGTGCATGTACCTATTGACGGATTTTTTCTGGCTATTGGGCACACGCCTAATTCAGCTATTTTTAAGGACTACCTTGAAACCGATACCGTAGGTTATATTGAAACACTTTCGGGCACCTCAAAAACCAATGTTCCAGGTGTTTTCGCCTGCGGCGATGTGATGGATAGTCATTACCGTCAGGCTGTTACTGCTGCCGGATCGGGCTGTAGAGCTGCTATGGATGCGGAAAGATTTTTGAGCGAAAATTAGAAAAAAATTAATAGATTTGGAGCAACGCGACCCCGAAGTCAATTAAACGATTCGTATCGGGATTTCGTTTTACTCAACATCCCGCAGCCTCTTATTTAATTTCTGCGGGAAGATATTAATTTATCAAGGCCGACCTTTTGGGGTGCGGCCTTGACTTTTCTAATATGGTAAGCTTTTAGAGACTTAGAGTTTAACCATGATGACATAAAGAATGCAAGAAGTACGCTATTTCCCTTTGTATGCTCGTTCCATTCTAAGTTTCCTTTTGTGATTGAAAGAAAGTATCTATCTTTCCCTCAAAACCTATATTGCAGAGCTACCTCGTTCCTCGGTACGGATACGGATACATTGCTCAAGTGCGGTAACAAATATTTTTCCGTCACCCACCTCTCCTTCATGACCATTGTGCGATTTGGCAGCTTTTATGATGGCATCGATTGCTATATCAACATACTCATCATTTACAGCTACATCTAAGCGCATTTTTGGAGTGAGGTTAGGTGCTATCTCCTTGCCGCGATAAACCTCCATGCGTATTTGGTTGCCATGCCCTGAGGCACGTGTAACCGTTATGCGGCTAATGCCAGCCTGTATCAAGCCTTCGCGTACTTGATCCAATTGGTACTCACGTATAATTGCAGTTATTAGTTTCATTATAATTAGTTCAAATATTAAGTATCAAGA
>JAGXIP010000186.1 GCA_024635585.1 Saccharicrinis sp.
CAGTTAAAAATCACCGTAGTGCTCAAAAATGGCTCGATGGCAAAACCATGAGAAAAATCATAATCGTTCCTAACAAAATAATCAACGTGGTAGTGGGTTAATCTCATTACCTTTACCTTACTTTGCCGAAAATTTAACATACTGATTTTCGGCAATGATCAAACAAAAACTAATTCGTGAAGGTAAATCATACATCATACTCACCTTTGCACTATTTATGGCCTGTGTTGGATGGGCCGGCTTTATCATTCCGTCCGGAATTGTTGGAGGTGGTGTAACAGGTCTATCGAGTATGTTTTACCTTATGTGGGGATGGGATGTTGGTGTTAGTGTGCTGGTAATTAATAGCTTTCTTGTTCTTTTGGCCATTAAAATCCTAGGCTTTTCCACGGGTGTAAAAAGTATTTATGGGATTGTGGTTTTTGCCGCATTCTTATCTTTTTTGATGGCAAAATTTGATGCCCCGGTAGTAAAGGACACTTTTATGGCCACATTAATAGGTGCAACGCTGGCAGGCTCTGGTGCGGGTCTTATTTTTGTGCAGGGTGGAAGTACCGGTGGTACCGACATACTAGCCATGATTATCAACAAATACCGCAATATCAGCTTGGGCAAACTGCTGCTAGTGATGGACGTGCTCGTTATCCTATCTTCGTACTTTGTTTTTCACGATATAGAAAAAGTAATGTACGGTTTTATCATGATGGGTATTTACGGATATGCCATTGATATGGTTATATCGGGTAATAAATCTACCGTTCAGCTTTTTATCATCAGCAAAAAGTACCAGGAAATTTCTAAGCATATAGTCCATGTAGCTGGCAAAGGGGTAACTATTTTAGATGGTACAGGTGGTTTTACAGGCGAAGAAAAAAAAATATTGATGGTAATTGCAAAAAAACGAACTTCATCGGCCTTGTTTAGAATAATCAGAGATATAGACCCCGACGCCTTTGTAACCATGGCTACCGTTGCCGGAGCTTATGGGCAAGGTTTTGAAGCAATCCGAGTTTAACAAATCCATTTATTTTTATAAAGTAGTATATCGGCACCTCCTACAATAATGTGGGAGGTGTTGTCGTTATTTGTAAAATTCAGGCACTATTAAGTCGACCATTTATCCTAATAATTTGACAGTATCTTGCCTTATTTCATTAGCATTTTTTCGACAAATTATATACATTGCGCCTTTCTACAACAAAACACAACACAACAATATTTAAATACGATGATGCAAAAACAAATAAAAATTCAGCTAAGCCATATTTTATTTTTTTCTCTATCCATCCTTTTAATAAGCAGCTGTAATTCTAAGGAAAAGAAAAGTAAGGAGGAAGTTACATTTGACTCCTTAGCTTTATTGCCTAAGATGAAGCCTCTTAACTTAAAGTATGGCCTGCCGGTAGATTCCTTTATTATAGAGAGTAATACAGTACAACGGAACGAATTTTTGGCTTCCATACTGCTTAAATACAACATCCCATACAATCAAATCGATTTATTGGCCAACAAAAGCAGGGAAACTTTTGATGTGCGAAAAATTAAAGTGGGTAATCCATACCATGTTTTCCTCGATCCTGATTCGGCCCGCAACGCCCATTATTTTGTTTACGAGATAGACAAGATTAACTATATCATGTATAATCTGCGCGATTCGGCTACGATAACCTTGGGGCAAAAACCAGTGCGTCAGGTTTCAAAAACAGCAACAGGAGCCATCACCTCATCACTCTGGAATGCGATGACTGACAATAATACCAGCCCAATACTAGCCCTGGAACTGTCAGACATTTATGCATGGACGGTTGATTTTTTTGGTATAGGAAGTGGAGATTACTTTAAAGTGATGTACACCGAAAACTATGTCGATTCTGTTTCGGTAGGTATCAGCTCTATTGAGGCCGCACTTTTTCATCATCAAGGCGACGACTACTATGCATTTAACTTTCAGGAAGACAGTGCTACATACAACTACTTCGATGAACACGGGAAAAGCCTAAGAAAAGCCTTTTTAAAGGCTCCTTTGAAATTTTCAAGAATAAGCAGTAAATTTTCAAACAGCAGGTATCATCCCGTTTTAAAAATAAGACGTCCACATCATGGGGTAGACTATGCTGCACCTACCGGAACCCATGTATTTAGTATTGGCGATGGTAAAGTGATTGACAAAGGCTATCAGGCACGAGGTGGTGGCAACTATATAAAAGTAAGGCACAACAGCGTTTACACTACGGTTTACATGCACCTGAATGGTTTTGTTAAAGGAATTAGAGTTGGGGATAAGGTTAAACAAGGTGAATTAATTGGTTACGTTGGCGCCACAGGATTAGCCACTGGCCCTCACCTCGATTTTAGGGTATTTAAAAACGGTAAACCCATCGACCCGTTAAAAGTAAAAGCTCCACCAGTTGAACCCGTTAAAGACGAGGATGAAAAAAGATTCAAAGAATTTTATAAACCACTGAAAAAATCCTTGGACGGATTGGAGTTGTCTTCGGGGAAGGAGTAACGCAAATTGGAGCGTAAAGCGTAAAGAGGGTAGCGTAAAGTAATAAAGCGTAAAGCGTAAAGCGTACAGTGTACAGTGGAGAGTGTCTCATTCTTTACTGTATATTTTACGCTTTCTTTTTTTTTACGTTTTACGCTGTACGCTCAAAACCCTATCTCAATCCTCCTTTAACAAAAGTGCTCCACACATTACCGGCAAAAAATTTACCAAATGAGGTAAGCGAACGAATTCCTGATTTTCCTCTTTCAACATTCACCGGGTGCATGGTGGTAAGTTGTTTTGCAAAATCAGCTGGTTCTATTTTTAATTTGCCTTTTCCTAATATTTTCCCTAAATCTGAGTTTCCCTCATAAATAGTGATAAATAAGGTGGTGGTATCGAGCCACATATCCAAACCTTTGTTATTTTCCATTTCTTTGTAGCCCGAAAAATAAAAAGTCTTCCCCTCTTTACTTTGCAAAACGGTATTGTATTTCATCTTCTTTATTTTGGGATTAGAAGGGTCAGCTACAAAAAGGTTGAATTGACCGCCAAAGGCCATTAACGGGTATGCCGATAATTTGGGTGCTTCCATGGTGCCCACCATGCCTGCCAGGTGGCTAGGGTCGGATAAAAAGGTATCCACATCGTCCGAACGAATAGTTAAAGTGAATGCAAAGGGTGAATCTTCGTTTTTTCCCTGTTGGAACGCTTTTTCGTAATCTTCCGTTTCGTTCACAGAGAAATATCCTTTCATGGTTTCGGTAAACTGAACACCTTCCTTCCTGGGTTTGTTAGCCTCGGGCTCACGAATATCAAATTCGTAAGGTATTTGTGCATTCATTTCCTCGGCAATCAGTTTACAGTTCCGTTCGGCGAGGCCACTGATGGTCAATAGCGGGTTGGTGCCCACAGGTCGAGGTATGATGGCGCCATCCATTACATACAATCCTGGATGCAATGCACTACCCGTTTTGCCCTGAAATACCTGACCTTTGTGATCTACAACTCCCGTAGCAGCGTCATCGCCCATAATGCAACCGCCTAAGGGATGAACCGTAACCAAATCGTAATTCATCAGCTTAGTCCAACTCGGGTTTTTGATGTAATTACCACCCAAGGCCGTTGTTGCTTCGTGGAGTTTCTCGCCCACTTTTTTAAAAACCTCCTCTTTGCCCGCACCCTTCCAGTTAATTTTCAAATGGTCGTGAGCCAAAGTCATCTCGCCTTTTCCGCTATCGTGCGACATCACCAAATATACCTGCGTATTGTTCATTGCTCCTCTATACGAACCATAAATCCAACTCAAAAATTCACGCCATTTTTCTCTTATGTAGTCCTTAAAACCACGGTCGGTATTTTTTCCGATAAGTCGCGAAAAATTGGCGAGTGTAGGTATTAACATAGATTTAATGGGGCCGGGTATGCTACCTTCTTCCAGCGTCATTCCATCTTCCAGTTTCTCTTTATTGCGCAGGTCAATTACACTGGTGATACAAGGACCCACCTTGTACATTTTACCCGTTTTCGCTTTATGCCCCCATCCGATTCCACTTATTGGCACATCGTTATTATATCCAAAGCCCAACACGTCGCCATTGCCTGTAAATCGCTTCCCAAGCATGGACGATATATCGAGTCCCTTTTGTGCCGACCTTAACAGTATCTCGGTGCTTCCAAGCGAACCAGCACAGATAAAAACGCTATCCGCTTTAACAACAATGGTTGGTGCCTTAAATTTCTCTCTCCCTGTGTTGTAAAGCACACAATGTAACAACCACTTGTTTTGGTATCGTTCGATATGCGATATACCTATATTTGTAAATATTTCGGCACCATGATTTACCGCGTCGGGCAAATAATTCATGGCCGTATTATTTTTTGAGCCGTTGTTACACCCAGTAACACAATCGCCGCAATTGGTACATTTATTTTGCTGCACACCCACATGATTTACTTTGTCCTCAAAGGTTACATTGATATCCAACAATCGAAATTCCTCCTTCATTGCTATTGCCGATTTGCGCATCCCCTCGGTCTTGGCCAAAATAGGATAACCATTTTTTCCTTCGGGATAAGGAACTGGTTTTAGCATATTGCGGGCTTTGCTGATGCCTTCTTTCAACGAATCCATATCATTACGGATAGCTTTGGGCCATATTTTATCGTTAAACACACGTTCCTCGGCTTCGATGGAAACATTGGCGTTGACCAAAGAGGTGCCGCCTAATCCGCAGCCTTTAAACACGCTCACGTCGCCACCAACCACCAATTCGTACAGACCGTTGTTACAACCAATATCCACTTTGCCTTTGTTAATTTGCATTTCCTTGCCGGCTTCGGCTATCCGTGTGGGAAAATCGCCCGGTATAAATTCCTTCCCTTTTTCCAGCAGACAGACTTGTTTATTTAAGCGGGCTATTCGCGAAGCTGCAATGCTGCCTCCATATCCCGAACCTATTACAACTACTTCGTATTCGGGTTTTAGTTCTGTTAAGGGTTTCGATAATCGTTTCATCTCATTATAATTATTTGTTTTTTATTTGTATTTGATAGCCTGTCCCGAACTCGATTCGGGAGAACTCGCCATTACAATCATTCCCCCATATATGAAAGAACTTTTAGCTCGTTTCATATTTCAATGGGTTTATCTTCAATTAAACGATAGCTTATCGGGTTTCCAGTAAACTTAGGTTTGTCGTCAGTACCCGTGTTTTCCCAGTTGTGAACAATGTTTTTTAGTCCGATGGGATAAATGGTTAGCTTATCATTGCTTAGATGTATGCGTAAAAAGTTTTTAAATCCCTCGTGGCGGAACGAGGAAGATGCTTCGGTGGGATGTGATTTAAAAATAAGCGTACTGATTAAAAGGTATATTCCAAAAATTACACCGCTGGATAAACCGCCCAATACAAACATCTCAGCTGTAAACAGTACTATTTGTAAAATACTGTCAAACTGAAGCGCAAGTAGCTCAATGTTCCAAATTGAGAACAACCAAATACATGCATACAGGTTTGCAAGCTGTGCCAGGGCGTGGATCAATCCAATGCTGTAATTCCATTTTTTCTTACCTGTTACCGTATCCGTAAAAAGCAGGATGCCAAAAAATAAAATCGCGTTCAGTAAAAATACGGCAGGGCTATGCTGTATGCCCTTAAAAACAACATGAAGATAATAGCCGATATTGTCAAATGCAAAATCAACCCCCGCCATGGTTTCCATAAATGAACTGCCATTTGGATTGTTTGTAGTGCTTTGAATAAACCAAGTTGTAATAATATGAAATATGCTTAAAAAAGCACACATACCCCAATTGTAATAAGGGAAAGCGAGATTTTTCCAGCAAAGACTCCGCGACTGCTTAAAAGAGGGGAATACACTTTTAAGACTCGCCTGCGATCCGTCCACACGATCCATCTTTTCTTTCAGAAAATGTGTTGGGTGCATAAATGCTCCACCCCCACCAGCTGTAATCAGTTGGGTAGATTTTTGATTAACCGATTCCAATTGGTATCTGGAATAATGATGCAAGTCGCCCGTAAGAATAACTTCTACATGAACATCATTCTCCCTGCGCCTACATTCGTAAAGTATCCTATCGATAAAGAAATTTAATCTTTTTTCGGAGTCTACATTTCCTGATAACGAAGCATAAACCCAAGAGGGTTCTGCAGTACAAAGTATAATTTTATCACCAGACTGAAATTCTTTATCCGCCACCTGCTTAAAATAAGCCAATTGCGGATCGTCAATATCGCCATTTAGTTGAATGTCGATACCCAACAGCCAATACCGATGTGGGAGCTTAATGGCAAAATAGCTTCGTTTTTGCGAGGTGACCCAATTACCCAAGGAGCGTCCCTGACAAAATAAACGCATAAAATTGGTAAGCCCATCATACCAGTCGTGGTTGCCGGGGATGGCAAAAAGCTTGGGCTTTACATCTTTAGGCTCGTCATCTACCCAAGGTAAAGCGGCATTGTATGGTCCCTGGAGACGGTTTCTATATTCTAATCGTTCCGGGGTAGGATATACCTCATCGCCTCCCATGATGAGAAGTTGACTGCGAGGAAGAGATTCGTTATTTACCACTATCTCATCCATTGCCATCAGGTGAGCCAAGGTGTAGGTAGCATCAAATCCATCGCCCAAATCAGAAATATAATCAAACCATAGCTCCTCTTTTTCTGATAAGTCATAAATTCCTTGTTCCGCAAAGGCCTGTATTTCCCTTTTATCGGAGTAGCTCCCAAAAACTTCAGACACAACAGTCTTTACGGCAGTGCTCATAAGTTGCTTCACACTATACCATCCGACCATTGGTTTTTTTTCAAATTTCATAGTTCATTAGTTTTAATGCCATTCGATATTTATTTCTGATACTCCCGGCTTTACCATCTTGTTTGCGAATATTATTACTAACACATGCCGCCATGCGCTGCTTTATGTTTTGATACAAAACACCCTCCATGCCATCCTCTTCCTCACCTAGCTTTTTAATGGATATTTGCACCTGTTTAAACTCCAAACCCAGCAATAAGTCAATGGCAGAACCCAGTTCCCAACTTGCCATTAATTTGTATTCATCGTTATGGAG
>JAGXIP010000187.1 GCA_024635585.1 Saccharicrinis sp.
AAGTTTCTACAGCTCCAAAACGTCCGCAATTTCCAGTAAAATCATTGCTGTTGCGCCCAGATAATTTCGCTTTCAAACGGAACATACGGGACTTTTAACGTGCCGGTAAAATTAAAATACCCAAAGGTTTTGGTTCCTTACAGCGGATTTGAGGTGATAGATTGAAAAGAACATTAATCAAACGCTGACTCGAAGTAAGCGCATGACTAAAAGTACGCAACTAATTATAATATCAGCTCATTTCTTCCGGCAATACAAGATTTTGGTTCACAGGTATTTACTTCATTTTAACTGGTAAAAGCGGATGCATGCCAGCAAAAAAACGCAGTTTAATAATGATCCGTCGTTTCAGAATAATACTTTAAATTAACCACTTCGTTATTCGACAAAGATACCGAAACCACATATATCCCAGGTTTCAACGGTTTCAATGTATATTCAGAGCTAAAAATCCCGCTTTTTTTCTGCACCAGTTGACCGGCCAAATTATAAATTGAAACATCCTTTATAGCCTGGCCCGGTTCTGATGTTAAAACGCTGTTACTTTGCAAAAGAACTTTTTTTTTACCCTTTATGCTTTCTTCTTTTAAACCCAGGATAACATCCGGCGACAATGGAATGGAATCGCATACACTGAACAATCCAACCTTGAAGTTCTTAAGAGAAAGATCAAAATCTTTTTTTACAATTGCAGTATAAGTTCTTTCAGCATTATTGTCAGGTGTTAATTCAGAAGTATTATATTTATCAATAGCCAGGGTATCTTCAACTGCTATTGAATTAATAACTTCTCCTCTGTAAACAATTACCCCTGAATAAACAGCTTGATCACAGGTGTCGCAATTATTATATACAGTTACATAAAGTGTATCTTTGCCGGTTGTCTGGTCAAATTGCATTTTCGTAACCTTCAAATCTTCACAGGATGGAAAGTGAACAACCTGCGCCGGGGCGGTTACTATTAATAGTAAAAATGAAATCAGGATTATTAAATTTTTCATGACGAATGTTTTTAAAATATTTGTATAAATGGTTGTTCCTCATTATAAAACGGAGGAACAACCGGAATTTCTATATTAAATTATTAATTACCATCGGCAGTTATGAGTAATACACCTCCTAAAGCAACCTCAAAATCCTTATCTATAGTAATTGTCTGACCCTCCGTTCTGATTTCCACATTTGCCGTTGAGGGAATGGTGAAGTTATCGACTTCTATGCTGCCCGTGCTGTAAAAATAAACTTCCGTCCCGCTTGCGGTATAGTTATCAAGTAAGAGAATATTATCATAAGCATACCATAACTTTAAATCACGTGGATTTACATAATCTGTTGCATCAATAGTACCCGGGAAACCAGGATAACCACTAAATGTCCTCATGGATGTATTTAATCCGCTTCCGGTTGACGTAGGGTGTTCCCTGAACCAGTCGGCCCACACTTTATCGACCATACCATGATGAAGATAAAAAATAGGATCGCCTGGAGACGGGCCTGAATTCATCGTTCCCCCAATAAACACATGTCCTGTATTATGTGGCCCATTTGAGAAACTTGGTAACTGACCTTCAATATCGTCACTAAAGATTGTAACGCTTGATTGTGCTAAATTGACACTTCGAGGCGTCCATGATGATTGTGTTCCACGCGTATAGTTCCAGGGTGAGCCTGTTTCAATTATTGTATATCCCAACAACCCTAAAAGCCCCCCGCTGTTATTTTTAAGCAGATCAGTTGCCGATCTTGACCAAGTAGTATACTCATACCAATCCCAATAAGGTAGTGTAACATCAGGATTCTGTGATTGCACCAATTCTTCAAAAAACCTGATAAATATCCGGTGCCATGGCAAAAATTCGTCAGCATCATGAATTCCATCATTAAATAATCTGTTGTGTTCGTTGGCTAAGTTAGCAACATCAGATGATGAAAGGTCTTTTATAGCATTCACATAAGCAGACCTTTCAGAAGAGGTCAGCTCGCTCCCTGGCTTACGAATTGTTTGCGCCGAAACGCCTGCCATTGAAATGAATAAAACTATTATAAATAGTATTTTTTTCATTGTTTTAAATATTATTCTGTTAACAACATCTGTTTAGTATCAACAATCTTCCCATCGCAAACTAAACTATATAAATATAAATCGGCAACAAATTCATTGGATTCCATCTATTTTTGAAAGATGGAATCCTTGTTTAATTATCATTGAATTACTGAACGACCAACTTTTCAGTTTTAACACCGGCATCAGTTTCTGCTTTTAACAGGTAAATTCCGGGTGTAATTTGTTGAATATTCAATGTATTTCCTGTACATTCGGTCGCATCCCAAATTTGAACAATCCTCCCCGAAAAATCGAATAATTCTGTTTTTTTGATTTTAATGTTGTTTGGATTGGAAACAGAAATAAATGACTCGGCCGGGTTGGGGTAAAATTGCAGATTGTGGGTTACAATGCTTAAATCCTGAGTTACATTTGTTGTAGTGTCAATTACTTCAATCTCCCAGTACCGTATTTTCTCAGAAACACAACCCACCGAGTTTACGGCCTGTAAATAATAGGTAACACTTGTGTCGGGTTTTGCCCAGCCATAAATATCAGTTGTGTCGGTTAGCCCATGAGATGGACTTAAATAATAAACAAGAGGTAGAAAGTTATTTATAAAATAGGGATCTCCGATTAAATTAATACTATCTCCTCTAATAATCGTATCCGGCAGGATATAAATAGACTTAACAAAAAAAGTAGAATTATAGATTCTAACAGAGTCATATCCAATTTCACCCGTCGCATCTTCAACTTTAAGATGGAAAATAATCGGTTCTTCAAGTAAATATAGATTCTTTAATGTTGGATTACTTTTAGTAGTATCATCAAGAATATTAGAGGCATAGATCCAGACATTTTCAGGAGAACTGGCAAGTAAAAGTTTTCCGCTCCATGTGTATGAATAAGGTTCAACACCACCAATTACTACGCGATTTTCTCCCAGTTTTACTGAATCAATATTAGAACAACAGCAAATAGTAGTATCCTGTCCTGCATCCACCCTGAATTGACCAAAAACATGCATTTCGGATAATAAAAGAAAGCATAGAATGCGAATGTATTTCATATACAATTTTTCTTAATTTTTACTTTGTCTCAATCATTGAACCTAATCCAACCTCAAATGCTCCGTTTATAATTACATCATCCACTGCATCAAATATTACTTTTGCCCCATTTAATACATTCACATTTTGTACATTAATCGAAGCGCATCCATAAATATCTACATCAGTAACTAAATTCGTATTAGTAACATTCACATTACCTGGACAATAATTTCCATTCAAATAATAAATCCCAGAATTTTCAGGATCTAACCAATCCCTTAATCTTCTTCTAGGTTCAGAACCATTATTCCATGACACACTAAGTTTACCAAAGTTGGCTACTTGTGATTCACAATATTCGTTCTCAATTGACCACTGTTGCCCAATGACTCTTCCAAAACTATTATTATATAGAGGTGCTCCAGAAGATCCATGATATGTAATTGAATAACCATTAGAAGTATTATCCCAGGTAACTTTCCATCTTGTACCTACGCTTGATGGTAAAAGGTCATCGACAGCAATTTTTTTAGGTTGGAACATCGGATGATGTATACATACGGTACTACCATATTGGGATTGTCTATCCCAGCCATTGAAATATGCTTGAATTTTTGGAGATAAATCGTAAGGACTTTCTATAAGTTCAAGAAGTGCAAAGTCAGAAGGTGAATCATTTGCAATAATGGTTGCACCGATTGTTTGAGTGTACGAATATGAATAAGTTCCGCCCACACTATTTTCGTGTTCCCACCAAAAAATCCAATCTGAAGCATCTGGATCTGAAATAGCATCATTATTTGTTGGCTCTAAACAATGATCTGCAGTTAAAAAATAAGGAATACCGTTTTCTTTTGTATTATTCATAAGGGAACCCGTACATACAGCTCCAGGAGTTATAACCAATGCTACGGATGATTTCTCGTCTTGCCAACTATCTCCTTCTGGACTACAGTTAATATCAACTGTACACAAATCAAGAGTCAAAATACTTAAGTCTGTGTAACCGTAAACGATATTGGATATTGAAATAGTGGCCTCACATCTTACTTCCTTTGGTTCATAATATTCAAGAGTTATTTTATCACTAAAAATAATTCCTGTTGCATATTTTTTGGGATTTTCTTTCGTGCCTCTATTATTTCTACTATTAAGACCCCCAATAATTGTTTTTTTATCTTTGTCATACAGATATAACAATCCACCACTTGGTAACCAGAACTTATCATAAATCAAATTAATTGATTTTGCTGAAGGACAATCTATATTAAGGACCCATATCCTATCTCCGTTTTCAAGTTCAATCCATTTCCCACTATTATGGATATCATAATTTACCTTAATAGGGATACCATATCTAAATGGTTTACCAAGTTTATTATTAATGCTGTCTTCAATAGATAGCTTATTAAAATCAAGTATAGGTAATTCAACTTGAGGAATTTCATTTTGAATAATTCCCTTTGCTAATATATTGTGATCGAAGCTATACGGTCTCCCACCAATATTAATTTGACAATTGGAGTATAAACATATAAATAATAAAATTGTATTTACTAATATCTTTCTCATCGTTCAAATATTAAAGATTTCATTGAACTATTTATTCCGTTAACAACATTTGCTTCGTATCCACAATCTTCCCGTCGCAAACCAGGCTGTACAGGTACATTCCGGCAACAAACTCGTTAGCATTAATTATTATGTTCCCGGAGCCTGTTTGGTTCACGGTAATTGTTTTTAAGAGTGTCCCTGTCATATTGCAAATATGCATTTGTGCGCTTTGTATCGTTTCCGGAATTTCGAAACGTATGGTGGTTTGTATGCTAAACGGGTTTGGCGTATTTTGGTAAAGTTTTGCTTCTGTAACATTGGTGTTTGACCCGTCTGTGCCGTTAATTGAGCCGCTTTTCAGGTTATCTTTACAACAATCGGCCAATTCGTTTTTCAAATTCTCTATTTGCGCTTGTTGTTCTTTCATGGCTTCAACAATAACCGGGATAATGGCATTATATTCGATATAATAACGGTCTATTTCTTCGTCGTAAAATACAGCTTCAGGAAATATTTTTTCCAAATCCTGGGCCACAAAACCCATCCTGTCTTTTTCCAATTTTGCAAATTTTGCTTTTTCACTATCTAATGTATCCTGTTTCTCTTTTATAAAATCATATTTCATCCCGTTCAGTTGAATAAGTTTTTCCAGTGGTTTTTCAATCGAACGGAAATTCTCTTTTAACCGTTTGTCGGAAGAAACAAGGGAGCCGTTTTGATAAATATACATTCCATGAATTGATAAAAACTGTTTGGTCGAAGTACCCACTTTGCATTGTCCATTTGAACTGGGATAAATTGCCCTTCCATAACCGTCTGGCATAGAGAAAATGATTATATCAGGATAACCGGAGCCGGATACAAAAATAGCTGAGCTAAGTTTTAGGTTATAAGTAGCATCGGGGTCCATGCCAATACCAACTCTTCCACTCGAATTTACCTTTAGTTGTGCAAAACTGCTAAACGAAACAAGCACATAACACATA
>JAGXIP010000012.1 GCA_024635585.1 Saccharicrinis sp.
AGGTATTCGTTTAAGCTCGTTATCCCTTATTTTACGACCGATTTTCTCGTTGCGCTCATCTAAAACGCTGCGAATATCGGAATTATTCAGGACTTTTGAAACTTTTTTTGCGTAATCATTAAATTTTTCGCTGATTGGTAAAATAACAACTTGCTCCGGTGTTAACCACAGCGGGAATTTCCCTGCTGTGTGCTCAATGAGCACAGCCACAAATCGCTCCATACTACCAAAAGGTGCACGGTGTATCATTACCGGACGGTGCTTTACCCCATCGCTACCCATATATTCCAGCTCAAAACGATCGGGTAAATTATAATCTACCTGTATTGTTCCCAACTGCCATTTCCGTCCTATGGCGTCGCGCACCATAAAATCAAGCTTAGGACCGTAAAAAGCGGCCTCACCATATTCTACTATGGTTTCCATTCCCCGCTCCTGGCAGGCCTCCATGATGGCTGTCTCTGCTTTTTCCCAGTTTTCGTCGCTTCCTATATATTTTTCCTTATCATCCTTATCACGCAACGAAATTTGGGTGATAAAATCATTAAAGTCTAATGCCTTAAAAATATATAGTATGATATCGATTACCTTTTTAAACTCATCCTTTAACTGATCAGGGGTACAAAAGATGTGTGCATCGTCTTGCGTAAAACCGCGTACCCGTGTAAGTCCGTGTAATTCGCCACTTTGCTCGTAACGATAAACAGTGCCAAACTCGGCCATGCGAATAGGAAGATCCTTGTACGAAACCGGTTTAACTTTATATATTTCGCAGTGATGCGGACAGTTCATTGGCTTTAACAGGAACTCTTCGCCCTCGGCAGGGGTGCTGATAGGCTGAAAGGAATCTTTACCATATTTGGCATAATGACCCGATGTTACGTACAACTGCTTTTGACCGATATGCGGAGTTATTACCTGCTGGTATCCATGCTGCATTTGTACCTTCTTCAGAAAGTTCTCCAAAAGCTCACGAAGCTTAGCACCTTTAGGCAACCACAGCGGCAAACCTTGACCAACATTTTGGGAAAAAGCAAACAGCTCGAGCTCTTTACCTATTTTACGATGGTCGCGTTTTTGAGCTTCTTCCAACTGCACCAAATACTCATCGAGTAATTTTTGTTTTGGAAAAGTGATGCCATACAAACGTGTTAATTGCTTGCGTTTTTCGTCGCCACGCCAGTAGGCACCAGCAATGCTCAGCACCTTAACTGCTTTAATCATTTCTGTAGTTGGCAAATGGGGTCCACGGCATAGGTCGGTAAATTCGCCTTGCTCATAAAACGTAATGGTTCCATCTTCCAAATCTTGTATCAATTCAATCTTATATTCGTCGTTTTTTGCGTTAAAGTAAGTCAATGCCTCTGCCTTGCTAACTTCGCGGCGCAGGTAGCTATTCTTTTTGCTGACCAGTTCTTTCATCTTGGCCTCAATTTTTGGAATATCTGCATCGCGCAATACCACATCATCGCCCGGATCCACATCATAATAAAAACCGTTTTCGATGGATGGCCCTATACCAAATTTCATACCTGGGTACAATGCCTCCAGTGCTTCCGCCATCAAGTGAGCCGAAGAATGCCAAAAAGCATGTTTGCCCTCATCATCTTCCCATTTAAACAGTTTTATGGAAGCATCCGAATGGATAGGACGCGTAAGATCCCACGTTTCGCCATTTACCGAAATCGCTAGCACTTCTTTTGCCAATCTGGAGCTGATACTCTTGGCAATACCCAAACCGGTAATACCATCTTCGTATTCTCTTACACTGTTATCTGGTAAGGTAATTTTAACCATTGTGCCTATTTTCTAAAAAAATAATAACTAAAAAACGGTGCAAAGATAAATAATAATTGGGAAAGTAATGGATGGATGCAAAAATCAAATCAAAGAATATTCTTATCCTTATTTTAAATTCCAATGTTGATGTTAAAATATTCATATTAATAAAGAATCTTCCCAGTAACTGAAATAATAGTTGGGTAGCGTTTCTGTATGCAATTAATATTTATTTGCAATTTGTCAGTTTGATGCCGTTAGCTACCTAATATAGATAGGCTTATTAGGCCGACCACATGTTCAATCCCATACAGGACAAGTTTTTCGCGCTCTTAATTCTAAACTGAATGTACCTATGTCACAATGCTGTTAAATGATTTAATGCGTTTTCTCTACTACGATGGACTGCTAAACAAATCGTAGGCTAAACTTACCTGTTCCGGTTTACCCAGCACATAAACAATATCATTGGCCATAAACACAATATCAGGTTCGGGGTGTTCAATAATAGTGGTATCTCTTTTTACTGCCACCAAAGTAACCCCGGTTTTGCTTCGTAAATGTAATTGGAGTAGCGATTTTCCATCGGCTAATGATTCAGGTTCAATTTTTATGGCCGAAATACTCATGTTGCGCAGCTCATAGAATACGGTGGGTGGGTTAATGATGTCTTTCTCGGAAAATTTACCCAAATTCAATTGTCGGATATGTGTTAATATCCTGCTTACCTCTTTTTGGGGATATGATTTTTTAACCAAAACCCGATTAAATAAATCGATGGCTATTTCCAGTTTTTCGGGCAAAATTTGATCTGCACCCATGTTGTAGAGAGGTTCCAGGTTATCGATATTTTTTGCCCTTACAATAATATATGCATCTGCATTTAAGCGTCGTACTTTTTCAACTATGGCCATGGTAGGGATCAGACTACTTACCGACACGATGACTATCTCGGCTTTTTCTATGTGGGCCTTTAGCAATATGGGTTCGTTTATAGCGTCACCATATACCGTCAAGTCTCCGCTCCGGAGTTTTTCCTTGGCAACCATCGGATCAAAAACTATAGAAACCTGCTGCAGGTTGTTTAATTTGGCCATTAACGATAGTGTTAAAGCACTTTTATCGGTACCAATAATTACCAAGTGATTTTTTATATCGGGGATATCAACTTCTATTAAGGGAAACATCCCGTTTACCAAAAGTTTTGGCAGTGGCAGTTTCATCAAAAGATTAGCAAAAGACATCGAATAACGCATCAAAAATGGAGTAAGTGCCATCGTTATCACCGCAACAGCCAAAAACAATTGATAGTAGTAATCGCTAATAACAGCGTTGCTCTGCCCAATTTTGGCAAGGATAAACGAAAACTCCCCTACCTGACTAAGAGCCAAACCAACCATCACGGTTCCTCGAAAAGTATGACCCAATATAAAACCTGTTCCGCCCGCTATAATGGTTTTGACTACGATTACCAATACCACGCTAAAAATAACCAATTGATAGTTGTCTAACACAAAATTTAAATCGAGTAGCATGCCTATCGACACAAAGAAAAAACTGGTGAAGATGTCTTTAAAGGAAACAAGGTTCGAAAAAGCATTGTGGCTGTACGGTGAATTGGATATCATTAAGCCTGCCAAAAAAGCCCCAAAGGCCAGCGACATGCCCAACTGGTAGGTAAGCAGTGCGATGGTTAGGCAGATGAGAAGGATACTCATCATAAAAAGTTCCTGATTTTTAGTTTTTGCAATGGAGTGCAACAGCATGGGCAGTAGCCACTTGCTGCCAACGTAAACAAAACCAATAATAAAAGCAGCTTTTAACGATAGGGTCAAGATTTCCTGAGTAACATCTATATTATCTTTGCCAAGCAAATTGGCAAATAGCAGAAGTGGAACCAATAAAATATCCTGAAAGATGAGGATGCCCAATGTGGTGCGCCCATAATTTGATGTAAGCTCAGATCGTTCCTGTAGTAGTTTAAGTACAATGGCTGAGCTGCTTAATGCCGATAAAAATCCGATAAACAATCCAGATTGCCAGCTTAGGTCGTAAAAACTGGATGCGAGATAAAATACACCTGCGGTTAACGATACTTGCAGTAAGCCGCCAAAAAATACAAGCTTCCTAATTTTTAGCAGATGGTTTAGCGAAAACTCCAATCCTATCGTAAACAACAACAGTATAACACCTATCTCGGCCAGCACTTCAATTTCGTGCTTGGCACTAATTAGGGCCAATAGGTAAGGGCCAGCTAATATTCCTGTTAATAAATATCCAACAATAGTAGGTACCTTTATTTTGGTAAATATGAAGTTTACCAAGGTGGATAAGGCAAAAATGATTAATATCTGTTTGAGAATAAATAAATCCATGGGGATAGTTTAGACAAGTTTTCTTAAAAAAAATTCTTTAAGCAAAAATAACTAAAATATGCTAAAGTATCCTGAAAAGTTTAATCTGACACAACTGTTGACTAACAGGTGAACTATTTTTTTTGAAGTTTTATGTCGATAAATTTAAAATAAAACGTAAAAACCCATAAATATCATTGTGCGGATGTTATTTCTGCAGTTACTTCACGTTTTATTAACTTTATTAACCCATGAACGAAATATTTAGCTTTGGACTTTTGGCCTTTACCTCCTTTTTTACCCTTATCAACCCCTTGGGTTCGATGCCTGTTTTTATGACGATGACAGCAGAACTGGAACAGCAGCACCGAATTAAGACCGCCAAAAAAGCTATTATTGTGGCGTTTATTGTAATACTTGTATTTGCTTTTACAGGGCAGCTTTTGTTTAAATTTTTTGGCATATCTGTGAATAGCTTCCGTATTGTGGGTGGTATCATATTTATTATCATGGGCATGGATATGCTTCAGGCCCGATTAGGAAAGGTGAAAATAAAGGAATCCGAGATAAAATCATATGTTGACGACATCTCTATCACTCCTTTGGCTATACCAATGATTTGCGGTCCAGGTGCCATTACCAATGCCATTGTATTAATGGAAGATGCCACTACTTTTGCTTTAAAAGCTACCTTAATTGTTACCTTGGTTTTGGTAATGCTTCTTACTTTTTTAATTTATTATAGTGGCTCACGCATTATCAAGTTTTTGGGCGAAACGGGTAATAATGTGATGATGCGCCTCATGGGTCTTATATTGATGGTTATAGCCGTGGAGTTCTTTTTCAGCGGCTTAAAGCCTATTGTGTTGGATATGATGAAATAGCCAGTAGCTGATAGCCAATAGCCATCAGCCAATAGCTATCCGCCATCAACTACTGCAACTTCTCAGTTACAAAATTTTTCGCTTTTTCAATAGCCGCATCCAGCCCATCTGCGTTTTTGCCGCCAGCGCTTGCAAAAAACGCTTGTCCGCCGCCGCCGCCTTGAATTTCTTTGGCGCAATGGTTAATAAGCTCTACGGCGTTCACTTTGCCCTGATTGGCTAATTCGTCCGAGGTGATTACACATAATTGTGGTTTGCTGTTGGAAACAGCACCTAGTACAGCCACAAAATTGCCCATTTCATTTTTTATTTGAAAAGCCAAATCCTTTAACTTATCGGCCAGTATGGAATTAACCTTGGCTGTAATTATCTGAATGCCATTTACTTCAATGGCGCTATCTATCAAATTACGTTTTTCGATGCCGATGTAATTTTGTTTCATTGCATCCAACTCCTTACTCAATTGGCTGTTGTCGCTAATTAGCGAGGCAATGTTTTTTTCCAGGTTGCCCGACGATTTAAACATATCCCCCAGGCCAATAAGTAATCTGTGCTGACCTTGAATCAAGTCTTCGGCTTTTTGACCGGTAACAGCCTCTATCCGTCTTATTCCGGATGAAATAGATGCTTCGCTGAGTATTTTAAAAAAGCCTATTTCGCCGGTGTGCTTTACATGGGTGCCACCACAAAGCTCAATGGAATCACCAAATTTGATGGCACGTACCAAATCACCATACTTTTCGCCAAAAAGCATTAAAGCACCCATATCGTGTGCTTTAGCCACGGGGATGTTGCGCATTTCCTCAATGGCATAGTTGGTGCGTATGCGTTTGTTTACATATTGCTCTACTTTTTCAATCTCCTCGCGGCTCATTTTCTGAAAGTGGGCAAAGTCAAAACGTAAATGGTCAGCATGCACTAATGAGCCTTTTTGCTCGACATGTGTACCCAATATTTCGCGTAAAGCCTGGTGTAGCAGATGGGTTGCAGTGTGATTGTTGGCTGTGCTCTGTCGCATACTTTGGTTTACATAGGCTTTAAATTCACCTTTTATATTTTGAGGTAACTTTTTAGCGATATGTACAATCAGGTTATTCTCTTTTTTGGTGTCTATAATCTCAATTTTTTCACTACCGTTGTCAATATAACCCGTATCGCCTACCTGCCCGCCACTTTCGGCATAAAAGGGGGTAATATTGAATACCAATTGGAATAATGTTTTGTTTTTGGCTGTTATCTTGCGGTATTTGGTAATAGTGATATCGCTTTCAAGGTAATCGTATCCAATAAATTCTTCCTCGTCGTCCTTTACCAATGTTACCCAGTCTTCGGTTTCAACAGCAGTGGCACTACGGGCACGGTCTTTTTGGGCTTCCATCTCCGTTTCAAACTCCTTGCGGTTAACAACCAAATCGTTTTCTTTAAGTATAAGCTCCGTTAAATCCAGCGGAAACCCGTAGGTGTCGTAAAGCTCAAAGGCCACTTTTCCATCAACCACGTTGTAGTTGCCCCCTTTGGTTTGGTCAATTATTTTATCCAACATGGATATGCCGGTGGCCAGCGTGCGCAGAAAAGATTCTTCTTCTTCTTTTATCACTTTACCCACCAATTCCTTTTGACTTTTAAGTTCAGGATAAGCATCGCCCATAACGTTTATCAATATAGGAATCAATTTATGCATAAATGATTCCCGTTGTTCCAAAAAGGTATAGGCGTAACGTACGGCTCTGCGCAAAATTCGACGAATAACATAGCCAGCCTTATTGTTGGAAGGCAACTGACCATCGGTAATGGAAAAAGCAATGGTGCGGATATGGTCGGCAATAACGCGCATGGCAATGTCGCTGTCTTTGCTTTTACCTCGGGGTATGTTAGTGAATTGGGCTATGGCATCAATAATTGGTGCAAAAATATCGGTATCGTAGTTTGATTCCTTATGTTGCAGCACACGGCATAAGCGCTCAAAACCCATACCTGTGTCCACATGTTTGGCAGGCAAAGGTTCCAAATCGCTGTTGGCCTTTCGGTTATATTGAATAAATACCAGGTTCCATATTTCAATCACCTCGGGATGGTCGGCGTTTACCAATTCGGCACCCGGTGTTTTGCTCCTTTCTTCGGCAGAACGAAGATCGATATGAATCTCCGAGCAAGGGCCACAAGGACCCATGTCGCCCATCTCCCAAAAATTATCCTTTCTGTTGCCGTTGATTATTTTTTCGGCGGGTAAATATTTATTCCAAAGGTTAAAGGCCTCCATGTCTTTCTCTAAGCCCATGTCTGCATCGCCCTCAAAAACGGATGCGTATAGTCTGTCTTTGTCAATCTTTAATACTTCGGTAAGATATTCCCATGCCCAGTTGATGGCCTCTGTTTTAAAATAGTCGCCAAAGGACCAGTTGCCCAACATTTCGAACATGGTATGATGGTAAGTATCGTGTCCCACTTCTTCTAAATCGTTGTGCTTGCCCGAAACCCGGAGGCATTTCTGCGCATTGGCCACACGCAGGGAAGTGGGTTTAGTATTACCCAAAAAAATAGCTTTGAACTGATTCATGCCCGCATTGGTAAACATGAGTGTGGGGTCGTTTTTAACCACCATGGGGGCGGAGGCTACTATTTGATGTTGTTTTGATTCAAAAAATGTCCAAAAACTTTTTCTTACGTCCGAAGCATTCATATTAATTGCTATTATTGTTTTAATTTTTACTGATTTAGGCTAAATTTGGAAGTTGCAAAGGTAGATTATTTCCCTAATTTTGCAGATAGTATCAAAAAAAATCCTCGTAGAGAAATAAAACTTAATTTTTAAATGGCAAAAGTTAAATTTAAATACAACCCAGATACACTTAGTTATGATAAAATTGAAAAGGGTATAAAGTATTACCTATCACGTATCTTGTTTTACTTCTTTTTTGGTGGCGTGTTGGGTCTGGTTTATTTTTTTGCCTATTCTTATTTATTGGACAGCCCCAAGGAGCTTAGGTTGATACGCGAAAATGCGCGATTGACCACCCAGTTCGAAATTATGAGTCAACGCTTGGATCAAACGGTAAAAGTGCTTGATGACATACAGCGTCGCGACGAAAATATTTATCGCGTAATATTTCAGGCCGATTCTATTCCATACTCCATCCGTAAAGCTGGTTTTGGCGGGGTTAACCGGTACGAACCATTGCAGGATTTAGATAATGCCGAATTGGTAATAGCTACTGCTAAAAAGCTGGATGTTATCATGAAACAGGCCTATGTTCAGTCAAAATCCTTTGATGATATTGTTGAAATGGCAAAGAATAATGAGGAGATGATTATGAGTACTCCCGCCATCATGCCTATTTCGAATAAAGACTTAAAACGCACGGCTTCGGGTTGGGGATACCGGATTCACCCTATCTATAAAACCCGCCGTTTTCATTCGGGTATGGACTTTACTGCACCAACAGGTACCGAAATTTATGCTACTGGTGACGGCACTATATCGAAACTTACGCGTGAAAATACAGGCTACGGAAATAGGATAGAAATTGATCACGGTTTTGGTTTTACTACGCTGTATGGACATATGTCGGAATTTAATGTAACACTTGGGCAAAAAGTTAGGCGGGGCGAAGTGATTGGATACGTGGGTAATACGGGTACTTCTACCGCCCCCCATGTACATTATGAGGTGCATGTAAAAAACAACAAAGTAAACCCATCCCATTACTACTTTAACGATCTTTCGGCCGAAGAATATGAAGAAATGATAGAAATATCATCCAACTCCAATCAAACATTCGATTAAAAATAAGATGATTGCTAAAATAATGGATTAATTGGAATCATTATAAATTAGCATAATATTGTTCAAAACATCATATTTTGTAACATTAGTTACTAAACAATACAATTGTATTAACTATTTTTAATGTGTTAATTTCAATTGTATCTACTATGCTAAAACGCTTCCTTCCGCCTCCTGCCTGGCAATTCCCTGTCATGATTATCACGGCTATTTTTGTTGGTTTGGCACTTTTTATCCTTAATGTATCCAATGCAGCATCTTATTTATCCGATAAACCGGAAACTTGTGTCAATTGCCACATCATGGCGCCGCAGTATGCCACTTGGAAACATAGCTCGCACCGGGAGTGGACCACTTGTAATGATTGCCATGTTCCGCAGGACAACGTGTTTAATACATATTACTTTAAGGCAAAAGATGGTTTGCGCCATGCCACAGTTTTTACCATGCGGGCAGAACCGGAGGTGATTTTTATTAAAAGAGAGGGAGCTGAGGTAGTACATCAGAATTGCATCCGGTGCCATCAACAACAAATTACCGATCCTAAGTTGCAATCAAGTGTTGCCAACTATGCGGCGCATACTCAGGATCGTAAATGTTGGGAGTGCCATCGCGAGGTGCCACACGGACGAGTAAATAGCATTAGTAGTACGCCTAACGCACAAGTGCCACTGCCCGAAAGCCCCGTGCCTAATTGGTTAAAAGAATATACGAAATAAATACATAAAAGAAATATACCTTAAAATTATACACCTATGAAAATGTTTGAAAAACGACCATGGCTAGCTTGGCTCATGTTTTTTGCTACGGTAATTGTTGTCTTTCTGTTGGGACTTTTGGCTTCATCTATCATGGAGCGCCGTGCCGAAGCTGTTTATGTAAATGTTCCGAAAACACAACTGTCGGAATTTGAACCCCGCAATGAGGTGTGGGGCGAAAATTATCCTCGCGAGTTCCAATCGTACTATCAAACCGCCGACACCACTTTTGCCAGTAAGTATAACGGTAATGCTACTATCGACATGCTAGAGGTTGATCCTCGATTAGTGGTGTTATGGGCAGGTTATGGTTTCTCAAAAGATTACAATCAGGGACGCGGTCATTACTATGCCATTACGGATGTGGTTAATACACTTAGAACTGGTGCTCCCAAAAATGAAAATGATGGTACTATGCCTTCTACCTGTTGGACATGTAAAGGCCCCGATGTTCCCCGTTTGATGAACGAGCACGGAGTAGATGAGTTTTATAAAGGTACCTGGGCCAGTTTGGCTACCGAAGTGGTAAACCCCATAGGTTGTGCCGACTGCCACGATCCTAAAACTATGAATCTTAGGATTACCCGTCCGGCTTTGATCGAAGCTTTCGAACGCCAGGGAAAAGATATTACCAAAGCATCACACCAAGAGATGCGTACCTTGGTCTGTGCCCAGTGCCATGTGGAATACTATTTCGACAAGAAAAAAGTGGACGGTGCCAATTACCTGACTTTTCCATGGGATAAGGGAATGCGTGCCGAAGATATGGAGAAATATTACGATGAGATTGAGTTTTCGGACTGGACGCATCAATTGAGCAAGGCACCAATGCTTAAAGCCCAGCATCCCGGCTACGAAACTTACATGACTGGCATACATGCCGACAGGGGCGTATCGTGTGCCGATTGCCACATGCCTTATAAAAGCGAAGGCGGTCAGAAGTTTACCGATCATAAAATACAATCGCCGCTCAATAACGTGGCCAACTCGTGCCAGGTTTGCCATCGTCAGGAAACAGCCAACCTGATAGCCAATGTGTACGATAGACAGGATAAGATAATTGAAAATCGCGATAAGCTAGAGGAGTTGGTGGTGCGTGCACATGTTGAAGCCAAAAAAGCCTGGGATGTTGGGGCCAGCGAAGATCAAATGAAAGATATATTAATGGGTATCCGTCATGCACAATGGCGTTGGGATTATGCCGCAGCAAGTCATGGCGCATCTTTCCATTCGCCTGTAGAAATTGGTCGTGTAATTGGTACTGGAATTGATATTGCTCAGGAAACACGTATTAAGCTGGCCAGGCTTCTTGCTCAATTGGGACATAACGAAGAAGTTGCCTATCCTGATATCGAAACCAAAGCCAAAGCGCAAAAATACATTGGCCTAGATATGGAGAACTTGAATTCAGAAAAACAGGCGTTTAAAGAAAATGTGCTACCTAAGTGGATTGAAGAAGCACAAGCGCGCGAAAAATCGTAATCTAATTTAAAATTATCGATGATTTGAGATATATTGGCAACGGTTATTATCAGCTTTAATCGTTGCCTTTTTTGAACCTAAAAATTTATAAATCTATCGACCCAATGACCCATCGACCTAAAGACCTACCGATCATCGACCTAACAACCTATCAATCTAACTAATTAAAATTCATCTATCATGAAAAGAAATAGCTACAATCGAATATTAAAATCGCTCTTATTAATCGTTGCGCTTGGTTTTGCTTTGCCCGGTATGTTAATGGCTCAATTTACCATGGGTGGCGAAATTCGTCCAAGGGTTGAGCTAAATAGAGGATATTCATCATTAGCCTTTGACGAACAAGATGCATCAGTTATATCCAGTCAGCGCACCCGCATAAACGGTATGTTTACCAACGAATATGTGCTTACTAAGGTGGTTCTGCAAGATGTTAGGCAGTGGGGAAATCAGCCACAATTGGTTAAAAATGAGAATCAATCGATTTCGGTACATGAGGCTTGGGCTGAGGTGCTTTTTAATGATAAAATTAGTTTAAGAGCCGGACGCCAGGAACTTGTGTATGATGATCATCGTATTTTTGGTAATGTGGGCTGGGCACAGCAAGCACGTTCACACGATTTGGCCTTGTTTAAATATAAAGGCGAATGGGATGTTCATGTTGGTTTTGCCTTTCATCAAAATGGTGATATTACAAACTCTGATTACAACGGACCTGATGCCTATAAATCAATGCAATTTTTATGGGCACATCAGGAGTGGGAAACCACAAAATTAAGTTTATTGTTTTTAAATAATGGTATTCCAAATCCTTTGATTCCGGGAGCTGGGGTTGACCAAAAAACTAGATACAGCCAAACTGTAGGCGGTAGGTTTTCTAATGGACTTAATGCCATTGACATAGCTGCGAACGCTTATTTGCAGGTGGGAAAAGATGGTGGTAACCGCGATTTGAGTGCCTATAATATTTTACTCGAAGCATCGGGGAAGTTAGCTCCAGAAACAGGAATCACCGGAGGGTTTGAAGTTTTGTCGGGAACGGGTTATGATGAGGATTTAGACAAGAATAAATCGTTTACGCCCTTTTACGGCACTAACCATAAGTTCAATGGATTCATGGATTATTTTTATGTGGGCAACCATATCAACTCAGTGGGTTTAACCGATATTTATGCCAAGGTGAGCCATAAAATGGATAAGCTAACCTTTGGTGGACATATCCATTACTTTGCCGCTGCTGCCGATATCACGCCTGATGCTGGCAAAAGTTTGGGTACGGAGGTCGACCTATCGTTAGGATGGGCTTTTAAACCCATGGTGCGCTTCGACTTTGGATGGTCAACCCTATTTGCCTCCGAAAACTTGCAGATGATAAAAGGTGGCGACCATAGTGCTTTTCAGCAATGGGGATATGTGATGCTTACCGTAACGCCGGATTTTATAAAGTAAGAGAAGATTTTTTAAGCGGGAAGCGAAAATTTTTTCTGCAAATGATTGGCGTGAACTCGAACAAATGCTTATTGCGAAAGATGTTGATGTCAAAAATACTTTGTAAGCTTCAATTTGCTTGTAAATAGTAAATCGAGACGTTTGGTTGTTTGTGAATCAGTCGGTATGGGGATTTTGTTACCTATGGTTCTCTACCGTTCTTCAGTAATATTATAAATGCTCTTATCATCAAGAAATTTCAACATTTTTTTATCTAATGTGCAGATGACGCAATTGTTATCCTTTGCGGCTTTGATAATGATAGCATCCATTAATCCAATTCCATTTTCGTAAAATTTATTGTCGTTAGAATAGTGAGCTGCATCAATTAAATAATTATTTGGCAATTCTATTTTTCTAAGGATATTCCAATAATTCAGCACTATAGTTTTGTCTTTTGGACTCCTTACCCCATAGATCAATTCTGCAAATATTGGCTCAATGGCTACGGCAAGCCTATTTTCGATTAACATACTTACGTGCTCCGTGTAATGTTCGTTCCCCTTAAAAAATTCTATCCAGATATTTGTATCAATTATTACCATACTTTAGGTTAAAGTATTGTTTAGTTTCCTTACCTGTTCAGCCGAAAAGCCTTCAATAAATTCAACAGGATTCCTTTTTAATTCATTATTTAATTCCTCTACACGCTTTGTGTATAACCATTCCTCTAAAGCTTTTATTAAGCTATCTGTCGTGTTTTTCCCTCTTGTAAACCTTGTTACGTCCGCAATAATATCATCAGGAATTAAAGCTGTTACCTTCATAAAATTGGTTTTTATATAAGTATCAAATATACGATATTAATATCGTATATTAAATGTAAAATCGTATCAATTTAAATCCGATATGTTTATTTCTTCTATTCTAAAAGATAAACTCTAATCCGCCTTTACATTACAATCCAAGCAGGCCAGCGCATACGCATCATACTCATCGTAGGCCGGGCCTGGCTTTCCGTTAACGGTTATAATGCGGTCTATTCGCGCTTTGTCGCCTGTGTCAAAAAATAAGTATTGGGCATGGGCTTCGCGGGTTACTACACCGGTTATTTTTCCTTTTGCTTCTTCTACTTCCGTTCCATTTCCAAAATAGAATACTTTGCTCAATTCTTTTTCCTTTTCCTTTGCGAACATCTCGTAATATTCAGGATGAATAGGGCTAAATACGGTTGCCATGTTTTATTTAATTTATAGTTTTAATAATACGAGCTATAAGTTACAACATAAGTAGAAAAAAATAAAGACTTTTAACTCTTTTATTTGTGGTATTAGTAGTAAGAATCTATAATGATATTGAATGAATAATGGTTATATTTGAAGGAAAATGAAACAAAAGAATATTACCGACCATGCCTAAAGCTAAAAAATTCGGGACTTTTGGGGGTGTATTTACACCATCCATTCTTACCATCCTAGGTGTTATCATGTATCTGCGCTTTCCCACCATCCTTGGGCAGGCAGGTTTGATCAATACTATTGGAATCATTGTTATTGCCCATATTATTTCCATATCTACCAGTTTAAGCGTTGCGTCTCTCTCAACGGATAAACCAGTTCAAAACGGAGGTACTTATTTTATGATTTCGCGAAGCCTTGGATTACCCATTGGCGGCACCTTGGGATTGGCTTTGTTCGTTGGCTTATCATTTAGCGTTAGTTTGTATTTGATAGGTTTTTCCGAGAGTTTTATGCAGTACTGGGGTATATCGTATAGTATAAACACCATACGGATTACAGGTACTATTGTATTGATAATTGTTACTACCATCACGTTTATTAGTACTTCGCTGGCAATAAAGTCGCAGTACTTTATTATGGCTGCTATTGCTTTATCGTTTCTTTCCATATTATTAGGAAAACACGATTTTGCACCTACAGAAGTGAATTTTGCACCCTTAGCAACATCTGCACCCTTTATGGTGCTGTTCGGAATCTTTTTTCCAGCAGTAACTGGCTTCGAGGCGGGTGTAGCCATGTCGGGCGACCTAAAGGATCCTAAGAAGTCGCTACCCCTGGGTGCTATTATGGCTGTGGGTGTAGGTCTTGTGGTTTATATATTTTTCGCAATTTTTTATACGTACACAGTAGATGCCCAGGCCTTATATAGCGATCCGGAAATATTATTTAAAATATCTCTGGTTCCGGCTTTGGTTCTGATTGGCATATGGGGAGCCACCTTATCGTCGGCATTGGGTAGTATTTTGGGAGCGCCCCGGATATTACAGGCCATTGCCATGGATAAAATAGCCCCTAAGATTTTTGCCAAAGGAACCGGAAAATCCAATGAGCCGCGTAATGCCTTGCTATTGGCTTTTGTGATTGCGGAAGCCGGAATTTTAATTGGTGAACTGGATCTGATTGCGCGTATCGTGTCTATGTTTTTTATCACAACTTATGCATTTTTAAATTTAGCATCGGTTATTGAGAGTTGGTCTAGTTCCGATTTTCGTCCTGCCTTTAAAGTGCCCCGTTTTGTAAGTATCCTGGGAACTATTTCGGCATTTTTTGTGATGATTTTGCTCGATTTTTTGGCACTTGCCGGAGCTACCGTGGTGCTGGGTATTATTTACTTTTATTTGCAACGCAAGGAACTGATACTGGAAAGTGGCGATGCGTGGAGCAGCTTTTGGACTAACCTTGCCAAAAAAGCATTGCTAAAATTAAGTTTGCAAAAAACCGATAGACGTAACTGGCGCCCAAATATCATTTTATTTAGTGGAGGCGAAAAAGCCCGACCTCATTTAGTAGAGATGGGATTGGCATTAACAGGTAAGTTGGGAGCCCTAACAGACTTTAATCTTTCGGTTGGAGAAGCGGGTGCCTATGTAACAAAACGAATTGAGCAGGACAAAAAGGATAGTAAAACAAATTACTTTATACGCGATTTAGCATGTGATACATTGCAAAGTGGAATAAAAACGGTGACCAATGTATATGGATTTAGCGGTTTTGAACCAAACTCGGTGTTGATGGGCTGGAGTAGGGATGCGCAAAATGCCGATTTTTTGGTAAATGTATTAAAAGACTTAAAAAGTAAAAGCTTAAATGCCGTATTCCTTGATTATCATGCTAACGTTGGTTTTGGTAAAAAAGAAGCCATTGATATATGGTGGAATGGCAAGGGGCGTCATCTGAGTATTTCCTTAAATTTATTGCGGTTTTTATTATCGGATGCAGATTGGCGCGATGCAAAAGTTAGAATAATGATTATTAATAGCGACACTTCGCTCGTTGATAGTATTTACCGTAATACCAATGCTATTCTAGCCGAAAAAAGGATAAAAGCGGAGGTAAAGGTTTTAAATGATGATTTTGGCTCTCGCACCAAAGAAGATATTTTTAACTCGGAATCGGTAGATGCCGATTTGGTTATGCTTGGTTTGTCGCAGCGTAATACGGCATTTACAACTGAATATATTAAACGGATAAACAATATTTCTACGCTACCCGCAAGCTTGCTCATACTAAGCCCTTCGGCGGAATTTGAAGAAATAAATTTCATTGCCCGTCAGCGTACCAAAAGCCAATTAGAGCCACAGCAAAAAAATGTGGAGCTGGCTGTTTTACCCGATATGTTAAACAAGGTGGTGAAAGTAAAAATGGAGCAGCTCGATGAGAAATTACGCTCCATAGGTGCAGGTTTTATGGATAACACCCTATTGCCATCGGTAAATAATTTAATATTGATTAATAAGCAGCTTCAAGATTTTGCCGAACAAAACAAAGTTGCCTTGGAAAGGGAATTAAAGGAGGTTGATAACCATGAAACGCAAAAGACTGTTTTACGCAACCATCAGTCTTTTTTGCGCAATGCAACGGGTATTATCGAAAAATCAAATAAGGCCTTAATTAATGAAACAAAGGAAAGTTTGAGTCATGGTATATCCGAGATGCTTTCTCGTTTTGGAAATTACGCTTACGAGTCGGCCGATACTATCCACATACCGTATTTCAACAATGCCAAAAATAAAGAGAAAACGCATGGCTATCCTTATCAAAAGGCAGTATCGTACTATCTGAACCAAAATGTGTTTCCCGCTATACTTGGTCAGTTAGACGAAATGGAGGAGTTATCGGCATTCTTACTTACCGAATTACGAAACCTGATTTTAGGGATTAATGATGCGTATGAAAAAATATTGTTGTCGACGGAGGGTCAAAAGAGCTTGCTTTTTGCCGATTCATCAAAATACCTCAAAGGTTTTGAAACGATAGCGAATCGCTTAAATCAATTTAAGGAGCAATCGAACAGGGCTATCCTGGAGGTAATACGCCACTTGGTTATTGCAATGGCAAATGACTTGGAATCACCCGCTACGCTACAAAAATCAAAGAGCAAGATAAAAGGCGATAAGGAGGTGTCAAAAGATGGCTTGAATGAGTTTTCGGATAATTGGACAGTAGGTATGTTGTTGTTAAACAATACTTTATTCCTTGATTTGCTGGTGCTGTCGCGTAAAAACATATTTAAAAATGTTATTCAAAAAGGCAATGCCCGCATCAATGTTTTAATAACAGGCACGCTTCTTCCGGCTATGGATAAGCTAAAGGAAAATATGAATGCAGATTTAGATATGGTTTCTCCCGGTTCAGGGTTAAAACCCTTAGTGCTAAAAGACGATATTAACATCTTGCCAATTTATAACGACACCTATCTTAAAGCAACTGAACTTTTAGATGATTTTCCGGAGGAGTTGGCTATACCGGAATTGATAGCGCAAAATTCGGAACAGGTTCGATTTACTGACTTAATCCCCGTAACCGCCAATCTACAAAAAACGGCCTATTACTATGTGGATGTTTTATTTCATGAACCTTTATATCGCGAAATAGAGCATTTTGAAAGCGTTGTAAACAAGGCACTTGTAAACTGCAAAGAGGCCAACAGTATGTGGCTTTTTAACATTAACAACCTAAAAAAGGCAGGTGCTGAGGAGGACGGAAAAAAAAGATTCGACAAGGATTTGAATAAAAAGCTGGCTATTCAGGTTGAAGAGGAAAAAGTAAAAGTAGAAACGGCAATTGAGCGCATGAATCATTATTCAATGGTGTATCTTCACGATGCATTTTCAAAGCTATTTTACCACTCTATACTTCAAACAGAACGGAATATTTATGCCGAGAAAAGAGAGCATAAGGGGCGGGAAATTAATATGGTTCTATCGCGACGTTTGGATGCAGTTAAAAATACTTTTAACGGATTAGTGATTCGCCTAGTGAACAGCACCAGTAAGGGATTGATTC
>JAGXIP010000188.1 GCA_024635585.1 Saccharicrinis sp.
AATTTTCGGCAAAGTAAGGTAAAGGTAATGAGATTAACCCACTACCACGTTGATTATTTTGTTAGGAACGATTATGATTTTTCTCATGGTTTTGCCATCGAGCCATTTTTGAGCACTACGGTGATTTTTAACTGCTTGTTCAATTACATCGGAAGCTGCATCTATGGGCATTTCTAACTCAAACCGCTTTTTACCATTAAACGATACAGGATAGGTAAAAGTGGACTCTATCAGATGCTTTGCCTCAAACTCGGGCCACTGAGCATCGCAAACGGTGGTTGTTTTGCCTAAATTGTGCCAAAGCTCTTCGGCAATATGTGGTGCAAAAGGTGCCAACAGCACGGTTAGTGGCTCAAGTATTTCGCGTTTTTTGCAATTAAGGTCGTTCAGCTCGTTAACACAAATCATAAAGGCACTCGCACAGGTGTTAAAGGAGAAACGCTCAATATCTTCAGAAACCTTTTTAATGGTTTTATGTAGCACTTTTAATTCGTCCTTGCTCGCTTTTTCGTTGGATAAGCTCAATTCATTATCCTGATTAAAAAATAAATTCCAGGTTTTGCGAAGGAACTTATGCACTCCGTCGATACCATTGGTATTCCAGGGTTTACTTTGCTCCAACGGCCCCAGGAACATTTCGTACAGGCGCAGTGTGTCGGCACCATACTCTTCGATGATGTCATCGGGGTTGACTACGTTAAACATCGATTTCGACATTTTTTCCACCGCCCATCCACATATGTACTTTCCCTCTTCCAGGATGAACTCAGCATTGGCATAATCAGGGTTCCACTTACGGAAAGCATCCAAATCAAGCACATCGTTATTCACCATGTTCACATCCACATGCAGGGTCGTTGTTTCGTACTGCTCACGTAGGTTTAACGACACAAAGGTGTTGGTGCCATTTATACGATAAACAAAGTTGGAACGCCCTTGTATCATACCCTGGTTTATCAGCTTTTTGTAAGGCTCATCTTTTATCACATAACCCATATCGAATAAAAACTTATTCCAGAAACGCGAATAAATCAAATGGCCGGTAGCATGTTCGGTTCCCCCAATATATAAATCAACATCTTGCCAATATTCATTTGCCTCTTTACCCACAAGAGCTTTGTCGTTTTTGGGATCCATGTAGCGCAGATAATAGGCAGATGATCCTGCAAATCCAGGCATGGTATTCAGCTCCAGCGGATAGGCATCTTTATAAACCCAGTTTTTTGCACGACCCAAAGGAGGCTCCCCTTTTTCGGTGGGCAAAAACTTATCTACATCGGGCAGTTCCAATGGAAGATCGTCCTCGCTCATCATTTGTGGCATACCATCTTTGTAAAAAACAGGGAAAGGCTCGCCCCAATAACGCTGGCGACTGAAAATAGCATCGCGTAAACGATAATTGGTCTGCACATCGCCCACTTGCTTCTCGCGGATGAATTCCTTGGTTTTAGCAATAGCATCCGGAACGCTTAATCCATTGAGGAAACCTGAATTAATCATGGTTCCGGCCTTTGAATCCTTTGAATCAGTCCATGTGGCAGGTTCAGTAACTTCTTCGCCCTCGGGCACTACCACTTGCAATATGGGCAGGTTAAAATGGCGGGCAAAGGCAAAATCGCGCGAGTCGTGACCGGGAACGGCCATGATAGCCCCTGTTCCGTAACCTGCCAGTACATAATCGACTATCCACACCGGAATTTCTTCGCCCGATAAAGGGTTAATGGCATAAGAACCTGAAAATACGCCAGATACTTTTTTTACTTCCGCCTGGCGTTCTCTTTCGGTTTTTTTATTTGTATCGGCTATATAATTATCTACCGCTTTGCGCTGTTCGGGCGTAGTTAAGGCATCTACCAATTCGCTCTCGGGAGCAAGTACCATAAAAGTTACGCCAAAAACGGTATCAGCACGGGTAGTAAACACGTTTAGCTCTATATCCGAGTTTTTTACCCGAAATTTCATCTCGGCACCTTCGCTCTTACCAATCCAGTTACGCTGTATTTCTGTTAACGATTCTGTCCACTCAACGGTATTCAATCCGTCTAGTAGCCTTTGTGCGTAGGCCGAAACACGAAGTAACCACTGACGCATCAGCTTTTGCTCCACCGGATGACCACCACGAACTGAGAAGCCCTCTTTAACCTCGTCATTGGCCAAAACGGTACCCAGTGCCGGACACCAGTTAACCATGGTATCTGCCAAATAAGCCAATCGATAGTTCAAAAGTATTTCCTGCTGTTGAAGATCGGTGTTTGCCTTCCATTGCTCGGCAGTAAAAACCAGTTTTTCGGTTTGAGCCACATCTAGGCCCTGTGTTCCTGCTGCTTTAAACGCTTCAATCAAGTTGGTGATGGGCAGGGCTTTTTTGGTTTGCTTGCAGTAATAGCTGTTAAACATCTGTATAAAAGCCCACTGTGTCCAATGGTAGTAGGATGGTTCGCAGGTTTTTATTTCGCGATCCCAATCGTAGCAAAAACCAATTTTATCTAGTTGCTCCCGGTAACGGTTCAGGTTTTTTTCGGTGGTAACGGCAGGGTGCTGTCCCGTTTGGATGGCATATTGCTCGGCAGGCAAACCATAGGCATCGTAACCCATGGGGTGCAAAACATTAAAGCCATTAAGTCGTTTAAAACGACTGTAAATATCAGAAGCAATGTAACCCAGCGGATGACCTACGTGCAAACCTGCTCCCGAAGGATAAGGAAACATATCCAACACGTAAAATTTTGGTCGGTTTTTATCAATTTCAACCTTATAGGTTTTGTCGCTTATCCATTGCTTCTGCCATTTATTTTCAATGGCTTTAAAATTGTAATCCATACTGTTACGTCTCTATATTTTGTGTGAAGGCTTAAAAAAGCCAGGGCTTTATGTTTGAAGGTGCGAAATTATGAAATCTTTTTATAAATTTGCCCCTCTTTAAAGGATAGCTTGTATTATGCTTTAAGATTAATAGTTGTTGTAAAACATACCGGCCCTATAGTTCAATGGATAGAATACTGGATTCCGGTTCCAGCGATATGAGTTCGAATCTCGTTAGGGTCACAGGTTAATATGTCAATCAAATACAAAAGCGCTTAAAACCAAGGTTTTAGGCGCTTTTGTTGTTTTGGTGGATATCAAAAAAGTGCATATTTTGATATATGAATCGAGACTAAATCGAGACCTTTTTGCTTAGGTTGTGATCCCACCCTAATAGGTCTCGGTAAAAAGTGTAAATGCTTGATAAATAGAATTTTATTTGATGCGTTTTGGTGCGATTTAGGCTTTGTTTTTACAGATGCAAAGGCTAATATGTGTTTAATGCCGAGACCTATTTGTAGAATTTTAAAATATGTACTATGCGAATTACAACTAATTTTCTTCTTAAGAAGTCAAAAAAGAGGAACAACGAAACTTACCCTATTTATATTAGGTGTACATTGGATGGGCAACGGATTGAATTATCAACTGGAGTATATGTTGATAAGAACAACTGGGATGATACTAGAAAAAGAGTAGATAGTAAAGATTATAATGCAAAAATACTAAATGCTCAACTAGCAAAGATTGTAGGGGAAATAAATGATATATATAATCAGTTAGAAGCCTTAGGAGATAATTTTGACATTAACACAATAAAAGAACGAATAACAGGAAGTACTAAGCATTACTTGCTTGTATTTTTTGAAAAAGTTCTAAAGTCAATAGAATCTCGTGTTGGTCATGATTATGTATATGGAACTTACAAACATTATAAAACAACACTAAATCGCGTTAAACAATTTATAAAAGAAACATATAAGAAAGAAGATGTTGTTCTTAATAAGATTGATTACAAATTTATTGATACCTTCGATACCTATTTAAAGGTCAATTTCAATATGCTTCCCAATAGTGCTGGAAAATATCATAAGCAACTTAAAAAAGTACTTATGGATGCGGTATCAATGAATTTGATTGATAAAAATCCCTACTCTGAATTTACAATTAAACGTTATCCAGGAAATAGAGACTATCTAACGCTTAATGAGGTTCTGACTATTGAAAAAAAGAACTTTGAAATTAATAGAGTTGGAATAGTTAGGGATGTCTTTGTTTTTGCCTGTTACACAGGCTTGTCATATTCCGATATATTTAATCTATCTAAAGAGCATATTGTTAAAGGCAATGATGGGGGAAAATGGATAATAATTGACAGAAATAAAACAGATGTTAGATGTAGGATTCCTTTGCTACCCAAAGCAGAAGAGATACTTGATAAATATGCTAATTTTCCTAGCAATGCAAGTATAGGAAAGCTTTTGCCCGTCAATTCCAATCAAAAAATGAATGCATATTTAAAAGAAATTGCAGATATATGTAATATTTATAAAAAGTTAACTATGCATGTTGCGAGGCATACATTTGCAACTTCGATAACACTGGAGCAGGGAGTCCCAATTGAAACAGTGTCGAAAATGTTAGGGCATAATTCCATTACAACTACACAGATTTATGGGCGTATTGTTGATGCGAAGATATCACGGGATATGAAGGATTTAAGAAGTAAATTGACTCAATGAAATAGGTGTCTTTCGTGTTTTTGTCTGTAAAGTTTCAATTTTGCCAGTTATCAATAACTGGTCAATTTTTTAGGTTGAAGGAGTATAATATAAAAAGTATCTTAATTCTTATTATCTCCTTCAATAGTTAAGAAATAAGAGGAAACCAGTTACAGGCTTCCTCTTATCGTTTGCAAATATGTGAACCATTAATTAATCACGCTTCAATATACGGAGATTATATTTTGGTGTTAGAGTAGGAATTCATTTTAAGTAATGCTCCATTCTCAGAGAACTTGAAGAATCGCAAGTAAAATAATACCTAATGCGCCATTTCAACAATACAATAAATCAAATAGTTCACCGTAACAAGGAGATTGCTGCGCACATGGCAGAACATTCAAAATAAACGGGGTGCGTAAATTAAATACCGTGAAGAGTTTATTGGAGCGTCCCATCCAAAAAGACATGCGCTGAAAAGATGTAAGGAATGTTGTATTGTAGATTTACTTGAGGCGGGACTTGAGCCAAGTGCATAATGCGCTTATAATTAATGCTTTAATTGTATAAAAAATATGCAGGTCTCGTTTAGGTCTCACCGATTGTGATTTGACTGCACATAAAGATAATGATTATTGGGCTAATTTGGAAATAAAACAATTTAATTTCTTTACGATAGTTCGTTAATTTTAGGCGACAATTTTGCCATTTTCCAATAGTTCTTTGCCATTTTTTTTATTTTTATCAGGCTTTGGATAATTATAGGAACCGCAAATAAGAGGGTCGAGTATCAATGCATTGTAATTAAGTGTTTAATATTTAGCTATTGAAAACGGATTGGAACAGTTATTTCTACTGGACAAACAGTCATGCTTTACAAAATTAAAGGCAATGACCACAACGTTAAAGTGGAAGTCAAATTTGTTCTCGCTTCATGCACGATAGATTGCATGTCTGGTAAACTGCTTGACATCCAATATAACAATTCGATCTGAACATGGGAACTGCAATAACGAACATTATTTTCTCCACCCAATTGCTTGTCTGGCAAGAAGAAAAACTTATAGGCTGTATCTTCCTCATCTTTAAAAAGAATGTTACGGCAGGTTTTATCCTTCCTTTAAATGCATATAAACGAACAACGGGAGAATATATTTAAATATTATTGGTCACCATGTCCCATAAGAATAATCCGCATCAAAATGTGTGACTTCGACTCTGCTGGTATGTCGCTTATGTATCTCTTTTTTATTGTCGGTAGAACTGCTTGCCCCTAAAACTAGGGAAAATACAATTAAACTAAAGATATATTAACGATATTAAAATGAAATATTTGATTATCTTTATGGGAGCGTTGGGCATTAACGTCCAAAAAAAATGCTAAACAGGACGAAAAGAATATAAAATAAACAAAATGTATATTATAATAGCTATTTTTCCGATTTGAAAGACCCCCGAAAAACATCTGGACACTTCTATTACCCATTGGACGAAATATTATTTTTGACCATTTCTGCTTTAATCAGCAGCCTTGATACATGGCCCGCCATTCATTCCTTTGGTGAAATCAAGCAAGAATGGTTGCGAAAATTTTTCCCTTACGCAGAAGGAATTCCTTCACAAAGTGTGTTGCGCGGGGTGTTTGCCCGTCTCGACCCGGTCGGCTTTGGCAAGTGCTTTGTCAAATGGATCAATTCAGTTTCCGTGCTGACTAAAGGTGAAGTGGTGCCATCGATGGAAAAATAATTCGGGGATCCGCCAGTTCCAATAAAAAAAACTCCGCAATTCATGTTGTTTCTGCATATGCCACTGAAAACCGCTTATGCCTCGGACAAGAAACCGTTGACAAAAAGGAAAATGAAATCATAGCCATCCCTAAACTCTTGGAGCTGTTAGCTATTAATGGCTGCATAGTCACAATAGATGCCATAGGGTGTCAAAAAAAGATAGCAAGGGCCATTCTTGACAGAGGTGCCGATTATATTTTGATGGTTAAGGACAATCAAAAAGAACTGAGTGATCAGGTCGAGAAAATATTTAAGTTGAAACGTCCCAGCAAAAAAGACGAAACAATAGATGCCGGGCATGGTCGGATTGAAACACGGATTTACGAAGCTTTGGATGACCTGACTTTTATGGACGAGAAGGAACTTTGGCTTGAGCTTAAGTCAATAGTCCGGGTTAAGTAGTTCAGGCACATAAAAAAAACGGGGAAAGCTTCTAAGGAGATTAGGTATTACATAACATTCCTAAATCCAGAACCTTCTATGCTAAACCATACGATACGCGCCCACTGGAGGATAGAGAACAACCTACATTGGACTTTGGATGTGATCTTTAATGAAGATAGTGCGCGTAGAAAAAAAGATAATTCTTCCGCCAACTTCAATATTATAAATAAAATATCATTGACTTTGATTGAAAAAGATAAAAGTTACAAAGCCTCTAAGAATCTAAAAAGGGTTAAGGCTGCATTGGATGACACATACAGGGAGTATCTTATTTTTGGTCAAGACCAATTGGATTTATGTGATTATGATTAAAAGTTCTTTCCCTACCCCTAAAACTTAACCTTCCGGGCTATAGGAAATTTATTTTACCTTTGATGCTCAAAATATACAAAAGAACGAAGCGAAGTTAGAACAACGAAATTTTTAAATTCCTATAGGTATTAAATAGCAAAATAAAATGCTATTGATTCTACTCTTTTTTTTAAACTATATGAGATTCGTGATATGAGAAAGTTTTTAAATGTTGCTTTTTTTGCCATTATAATAGGCGGACAATTGGGTGCCGCTAATTTTGATACGGTATTTGACCTTACAAATTTGTCTGTCAATGAGGGTTTGTCTCAATTTGATGCATCTAAAGTGGTACAGGATAAATATGGTTTTATATGGATATCTACTTATGATGGTTTAAATAGATATAATGGCAACGGTTTTGAACAATTTAGGCATGATCCGTTTGATGAGACTTCTATAAATGGAAACCGGGTTATAACCT
>JAGXIP010000189.1 GCA_024635585.1 Saccharicrinis sp.
AATTAATACCTATGGTAACGAGGAATTTCCTTCTATCAATAAGGCCAATGAATTGTATTTTTCGTCGGATGGCCATTTAGGTTATGGCGGTTTGGATATTTTTAAAGCCGAGTACAAGGATGGTAAATGGCAGAACCCACAAAATCTTGGTTTGCCGTTTAATTCGGCCAAGGATGATTTTGCTTATACCATCAACCCTAAAGAACCAAGCAGAGGCTTTTTATCAAGTAATCGGAGGGGTGCCAGCGATGACGTTTTTTATGTGGAGCTTTTACAAAAAGAAGAACCAGAAGAAATTGAGCAAGAAGATAAACCTGAAGTGGGCGATGTAATAAATATTACTGCGCTTCCTGAGGTTAAAAGCGAGGTGGTAGAATCTAGTGTCAATTTATCGGTATTCCCTTCCAGTATAGCGGCTAAAATTAAATCTACCTATAATAATGAGGTAGCAGAGGGCGTAAACGTGCAGGTTTTTGATAAGGCCAGCGGTAAACTTATTGGCTCCGCCATCTCGGGTGCAAATGGAGCTTTTACCATTCTTATTCCGGATGAATATAAGAAGGAGGGTAATGAGTTTGAACTTGTATTCTCAAAAGAAGGAGCATTCAATACCAAACGTATGATAGTGGATATTATGGAGATAGGTGATATCAACCAAAATGGAATATCATTGACACCAATGTTCAATGATAACGTACTGGACGATATTAGCGGTATGGTGCTTTATTACAACGGTACCGAGTTACTGCCCGAAAGCAAAAAAATATTGGAGAGATTGGCCGGTTATCTGCAAAGTAACCCGCAAATTGTGGTTAAACTTAACACCCATTCCGATGCGCGTGGTAGTAAATTCGATAACTTGGCAAAAACGCAAAAAATGGGCGAAAAGGTGCAAGGTCTGCTTCAGGAAAAAGGTATTGATGAAGAATCAACCATTCCACGTGGTTATGGCGAACGCTATATAGTAAACAGATGTAAACGCGGTGTACTTTGTAGTGAAGATGAACAGCAGAAAAATAAGCGTATCGAAGTAATTGTTTGGAAAGTTAAAGAGTAAAAATTCAGACATGTAGTATGTCGAGAGTCATTAGTCTTGATACTTGATACTTTTTGTCTTGATACTAATTTTAAACACATGAAAACTAATTATATTTTAGCCTTTTTATTGGTTATTTTTCTAACAGGGGTGCAGGCTCAACAGCGTAAGGATAAGTTGGCTGCACTGCGAACATCCAAAAATATCGTTAGCGTTACTTCGGTTCCCACAACCGATGATTATGCAATTCAAATTATAGCACTTAGGGAACCGGCAGGAGAGCCTTCATTTTTTAAAAATATAGAGCAAGCCAGAGAATTCGCCTGCGCCGATGGATACATGCGTTATACCGTGGGCAGTTTTACTACTTACGCCAAAGCAAAAAGCGAGCTCAGTTATTTTAAAGATTTAGGTTATACGCAGGCTTTTGTGGTGAATACCGCCAAATATAATCTGGGCAACAATGCCCGTCGCGGTTTCGTGCCCGATCCAAACAAACATTACACCGTACAATTAAGTGCTTTCAGGTTTCCGGTTTATCTTACCTTTTTTAAAGGAGTTGAAGGTGTAATGGAGTTTTATTTAAAAGATAGAATTTATCGCTATACCGTGGGTAGTTATTCGTATGAAGCTGCTGTGGCTCAATTAGCCAACATCAAAGCCAAAGGATTTAAAGATGCCTATGTTACCGAGTTAGATGCCTATTTACCCTATCAAATAGAATAATAGCCAATAGCCAACTGGAGCGCAGCGACATCCCGCCGCCTAAAGTTTAATTAGGCGGGAAGCCAATAGCCAATTGGTGCGCCTGCCTGCCTGTAGGTAGGAAGCTCCATCCCGCCGCCTAAAATTAGATTAGGCGGGAAGCCAATAGCCATAAGCTAATAGCCATCATTTATCACTACTTGTTTCCTTTCGGACTGCTTTAAATCATATAAAATTTATATATTACGGCCATTTGTTTCAAAAAAGTCAATATAAAATTGACTTTAATAAATTAACAAAGCCTTTAGATGAGTGTAGTAGCCCTCAAAACTCTATTTATCACCTATTTATGCATACTTTCACCTCTTGCCTTAAGTGCAAATAACCCAGTGTACAATGGCGTAGTTCTGGACTCCTCTCAAATAGTTTTTCTTCAAAGAATATCCAACGCGAAAAATGATAGCATACAACTGATGGATGCTTACTTTGATTATGGTGCGTAGTAATTATTTGTTCAGTAACTTTATGAATGAAATTAGTATGCAAATAACTATCTACCTCTAAAAATCAATTATATTGGCACACTAAATTATGAAATTCATTATTATAAAAACCTAAAAAATATGAAATCACACGAAGTAGATTACAGAATCGGAGGTCACGATATTCAGTATGTAGAAATTGAACTGGATCCACAAGAAACCGTTATTGCTGAGGCTGGCGCCATGTTTTACATGAAAGAAGGTATCGAATTTGTCGCCAAAATGGGCGATGGCTCTGAGCCGGAGAAAGGCTTGTTCGGGAAATTAATGTCTGCAGCTTCGCGCAAAATTACCGGCGAATCCATTTTCATTACCCATTTTACACATCATGGTGTTGGCAAAAGCCACGTCGCCTTTGCAGCTCCCTATCCCGGAACAATAGTTCCCATTGATTTAGCCGCCATGGGTGGTTCGGTAATCGTTCAGCGCGATGCTTTTTTGTGCGCCGCCCTGGGCACTAAAATAAGCATGCACTTTAACCAACGGATTGGAACCGGATTTTTTGGAGGCGAGGGTTTTATCCTGCAAAAACTACAAGGCGACGGCAAAGCGTTTATCCACGCCGGTGGAACGCTTGTAGAACATGAACTCAAGGGCCAAACATTGCGTGTGGACACAGGTTGCGTTGTCGGTTTCCAGGAAGGGATTAACTTTAACGTACAACGAGCAGGCAACCTTAAATCGATGGTATTTGGTGGCGAAGGACTGTTTTTAGCTACCCTTAGCGGAACCGGAAAAGTATGGTTGCAGTCCATGCCCATCAGCAAATTAATCAGCCAGCTCTCCACAGGCAGCTCCAATAGCAGAAAAGAAGATAGTGGCGGCTTACTGAATAACCTGTTTGAATGAAAACGCAAGATGGCAATACAAACCACTGCAAATTTGTAAAACACTAAACAAAAAATCGAAGTAATAAAACTATCAAAGACTTAACAAATAGGTCTTTGGTAGTTTTATATTTTAATCTCTAAAGTGCTGCTTTCACCGATGCTGCCAATTGAGTTGTAGGTCTGCCTATTAACTTTGAAAGTTCTCCAGAATCGTCATACAAGTCTCCTTTGGAGGCACTTATATCCCAACTTGCAATTGCATTGGCAAAACCTTTTGGAATATTAAAGCTTTCAAGAATTTTGGCGTATTCTTCCTCTTGCAAATTTCTATATGGCAAATCTTTGCCCGTTTGGGTTGATAGCTCAGCTGCCAAATCAGCAAGCGTATAAGCATTATCTCCGGCTAACTCAAATACTTTTCCTTTGTAGTTTTCGCCTGCTAATACCACGGCTGCTGCTTCGGCATAATCAATTCTTGCAGCTGAAGATATTTTTCCGTCACCAGCACTCCCTATAAATGCACCACCAGCTATTGCACCACCAATAGAAGCTGTGTAATTTTCGGTATACCATCCATTTCTAAGTATGGTATAATCAATACCCGATTCTTTTAAATCTTTTTCGGTTGCCAAATGCTCTCCAGCAAGGTTTAATGTTGTAGCATCTGCATGCAATAAACTGGTGTACACAATCCATTTAACCCCAGCTTTTTTGGCTGCTTCAATTACATTTTTGTGTTGTCGTTCTCGCTGCCCAATCTCATTTGCAGAGATAAGTAAAAGTTTTTCAATCCCTTTTAGCTGGGTTTGTAGGTCTTCTGACTTGTTATAGTCGAAGGCTCGTACTTCTACTCCCAAATCTTTTGCCTTTTCAGGTGTACGAACCAATGCAACAATGTTTTCTGCCGCAATTTTTCTTTTTAATTGTTCAACAACCAGTTTTCCTAACTGGCCTGTTGCTCCTGTTATTCCTATTTTCATATACTTTAAATTTTGTTTTTCAATGACCACATAGAACTCGCCATTATAATCATTCCCCTCCCGCTATGGCGGGACAGGTTTTGTGAGTGGACACGCTCATAGCCAGCCCGACCCTTCGGGGGCCCGTTTCATTATGGTAAATTTATTGTTTTTTTATCCAATTTTAACCGAGGTCATGGTTAATGAGCCAGCTATCGGTTCATCATTAAATATTCTTAATTCATCCTTTTTATCCCGTAATGCCAGACTGTAAATTAAAGGTAGATAATGTTCGGGTGTGGGTATCGATAAATCAAATGCTTTACCCTGTTTCGAATAGTTTATTAAAGCCTGATGGTTACCATCTAATATGAATTGCTTCATTTTTTCATTGGCTTCGATTGCCCAGTCGTATCCAAAGTTTTCATTCAGTTTTTGCCAATTCACCATACCCAGATTATGTACAAGATTACCACTCCCAACGATTAAGATGCCTTTACTCCGCAATTGATAAAGTTGCTTGGCAAGTTCGAAATGCTCTAACGGATTTTTGTAATAATCCAGACTCAATTGAACTACTGGTATGTCTGCCTTGGGATACATGTGTCTGATAACAGTCCATGCTCCATGATCCAAACCCCATTTTTCATCCAATGATACCACTGTGCTTGTTACAACGCTTTTTATCTCTTTAGCCAATTGAGGCAGTCCCGGAGCGTGGTATTGAATTTCGTACAACTCTTTAGGGAAACCGTTGAAATCATGAATAGTTCGCGGATTTTCCATTGCTGTAACCTGCGTGCCTTTTGTTTGCCAATGTGCTGATATAACAACAATGGCCTTTGGCGTTTCAATTTCGGAAGATACTTTTCTAAAACCCTGCACAAATTCGTTTTCTTCAACACCGTTCATTGGACTGCCGTGCCCAAGGAAAAGAACAGGCATTTTTGGTGTATTCCCCCAATTCTCGAGTATTGTATTTAATGCATTTAATTTCATAACTCCTAGTGTTGCAGGCAAAGCCGTAATTATTGTTTTTAGAAATTCTCCTCTTTTCATTTTAACACTCGGTTTTCTTAAAGAGCAAGTTTTATGTTTAGCGTAAATATGTTGTCATTTATTAATATTTACGATACAAAGATAGAGCAGCACAGGGGCTTAAACACTTGACCTATGGTAAGAAATAAAATTGTTGTATGTTAAGAGAATAGCTATAAAAGCTATTGAGTTATTTCTGTTTTCTTATTCTGCTAAGGCTTTCAGGAGTTATACCCAGATAAGAAGCTATATAAATAAGGGGTACACGTTGGAAAATTTCCGGATGTTCTTTGAGCATATCGTTATATCTATCCATTGCGGTTTTCCACATCGTAGCATTTAAGCGGGTTAAAGCATTTACATACGCTTTCTGAAATAGAATACGAAAATAGCGTTCGAGTTGGGGTATCTCAGCGAGTAGTTGTTCCATTCGTTCATTCGAAATCCTCAATAAATGAGAATCTTCTAATGCTTCAATATTGTATTCTGAAGGAACTTGCGAAAAGAAGCTTTCCAAATCGCTTATCCAGCTATTATCCATTCGTATTTGGTAAATATGCTCAACACCTTTCGAATCAATATAAAACGAGCGAAGACAGCCTTGGGTAATAAAATATAAGTAATTACAAACTTCACCAGAAACCAAAAGGTCTTTCTTTTTTTTAATAGATATAAGTTCAAAGGCAGATGTAATTGTCGCTTCATTATCTTTGCTTATATCCGACCACTTGTTTAGGTAGTATATTAGTTTGTTATCTTCAGGCATTACGTATTATCCTTATTGGTTTATAGTTGCAAACATAATTGAAAGTGTGGAATGGTGTTCAACTTGCGGCTATTTTATTGAATATTACATTCAAACCACAACTAGCGTTATGTAACAAATATACTTAAGCTACGCTTCTTTTTCAATAGGGTATATCTTATTGAATATTAGAATCAAACCACAACTCCATTGTTGTATGCGTGTTTAAAATTTAGGTATATCTTATTGAATATTAGAATCAAACCACAACCGGCATTGAGCGTGAGCAAGCATCTATCAGGTATATCTTATTGAATATTAGAATCAAACCACAACTTACCGTAGCCTTACATTTTGCGGCTATCGGTATATCTTATTGAATATTAGAATCAAACCACAACCTGTGAGGTGCGATATAACCCACTCTTCAAGGTATATCTTATTGAATATTAGAATCAAACCACAACGGTAGTAAGGAGGGAGCCGCTGCCGTACCCGGTATATCTTATTGAATATTAGAATCAAACCACAACTTATCGGCGTAGCTTCAAATGGTCAAATTGGTATATCTTATTGAATATTAGAATCAAACCACAACGTGTCTCATCCAACTGTGCCCACTCGTCTGGTATATCTTATTGAATATTAGAATCAAACCACAACTTGGAGCGAGATATTGACAGACAATACTGGGGTATATCTTATTGAATATTAGAATCAAACCACAACCGGGATTGCTACCCGGGGAAATATCGCCACGGTATATCTTATTGAATATTAGAATCAAACCACAACTTAACCAAAGCAGGTAGGCGCATAATTAGGGTATATCTTATTGAATATTAGAATCAAACCACAACTAGTAATATACATTATTATTTTTAATCCAAGGTATATCTTATTGAATATTAGAATCAAACCACAACCTTCGTTTAACGAATACCAAGCATAAAAATGGTATATCTTATTGAATATTAGAATCAAACCACAACTAGAGCAATGAACAATGTACCTATCAATCCGGTAT
>JAGXIP010000013.1 GCA_024635585.1 Saccharicrinis sp.
CAACTGAATGTTCTGGGCTTTTGCAATGTTAGCTATGGCAATTACCAAAGCAATAAATAAAAGTCTTTTCATTTTAATACAAGTATTAGTTTTTTAATACCACATACAACTTATAGCAACAGGTTTCAAAGCCGGATGGCTGTAAATCTATTGTTTACGTTTAATGCAGAGATGTGTGAGAAATGAATTTTAAGAGCGCAAAAATAATTTAAAATACCCATCATCAAAACGAATTAATAAAAAACTCACTATTGGGCAATAAAATACTGTGAAAATAGAGTTGTTAAATGTGCAATATGCGAAGCCCGAAACAATTTTTTTTATCTTTGCCAACGATGAGTAAAAAATGGATTTATATATTATTTCTGCTGGTCATTACGGTAAATGTAAATGGGCAGAGAGGCGTGGACACAGAACGAGCCGGTGCAGAGGAGGAATCCAAGGTATTGCAGGTTGCCCCTGGCGATAGATTGCGCTCTTGGCGCCTGGTTGACGGTTTTACCCGAGCCGATTCGCTGTCTATAGATACCGCTACCGCCGGGGTGCAGCAATATAATCCTATTTATAAACAAAGCTTTTCTAATATTCATTTGGGCAACATGGGCTCTGCCTATACTTCTAACTTATTGTCGTTTAAAAAAGACTTTAATGAGTTTATCTTCTTAAATTCCTTGTACCAATATTTTGATCAGCCCGAGGATATAAAATTTTATAACAGTAAGGTGCCCTATACAAACCTCACTTATATATTTGGTGGTCCTAAAAGGAGGTCGGAGGAAAATGTGTACGTTTTATTTACACAGAATGTGAATAAACAGTTGAACCTTGGTTTTGAGTACAATCTTCTTTCGTCGGTAGGCTCATATAGTGCCCAGCAAACGGATAACCGCACCTTTAACCTTTGGACAAGTTATAACGGCCCAAAATATGCTATACATGGGGTGTTCACTTATAACAAGGCTGACCACTACCTCAATGGTGGAATTGAAGGCGACAACCACGAGCTTATATTAAACCCGACCAGCGAAGAGTTTAAACAAGCCGATAACGTACCTGTAAAATATACAACACAAACCAACTATGTGGATAACTACCAGTTTTTTATAACGCAGCAGTTGGGTATTGGTAAAATTAATTTGAAGAGAGAAGCCTTATTGGTTCCAAATGATTCGGCAAATGTTATTGCAGTTAAGGATGAAGTATATGAAGAGGCGCAATTACCTGTAAGCACGGCCTATCATACTTTGCATATTAGTAGTTATAAGCGGGCTTTTAAAATTAGTAATTTGCCATCGTACATTACTACCGATGGCAATGGTGTATCAACATTACCTTTATATGGTGCAAACTTTTTTGATGCAGCCAAAACCGCCGATACCACCAGATATACCAATATTAAAAACATCTTTCAATTAAAGTTTAATGAAGAGGCCAACTCACTGTTAAAGTTTGGGTTAAGGGCGTTTTTGACCAATGAAGTAAAGCACTATAAATTTGAGGTTGAACCTGTATTTACTACAGTGGATGATGTACAAGTTCCCATTTATCGGAGTAATGATACTACGTTTGTGAGCACGCATATTGGTGCTCAAATATTTAAAAACCTGGGGCAAAACTTTTGGTGGAACATGGGAGGTAAGCTATATGTACAAGGTTACAAGGCAGGGGATATTCAGTTGCAAGGAAATGTAAATACCTTGTACAAGGTTTTTAAAGATACAGCCGGGGTATTTGCTCGCGGACAAATAGACTTGCGGACGGCTGAATTTTTGCAGGAGAATTATTTTTCGAATCACTTTAGTTGGCAACATAATTTTAAGCAAGAAAAGATTATAAATATCGAAGCAGGGTTAAATATCCCTACCCGTAATTTAAAAATAGCTTTTGAGTCGAAATCATTTACAGATTATATTTATTGGAATTATGATGCGCTGCCCGATCAAACCTCGGAACTCATTAATGCTTTTGAAATATCTTTATATAAGAATTTCAAATTCGGCCCCTTACATAGTCGCAATAAAATGGCCTACCAATATTCGTCGAGCCAAAACCTTTACCCGCTGCCTGATTTTGCTGGCTTATCCAGTAACTATTTCAACTTTTATTTGGCCAAACGCGTGCTAAACGTGCAAATAGGGGTAGATGTAAAATACCATACCGAATATTATACACCCGCCTACATGCCTGCTACGGGTCAGTTTTATCTGCAAAATAAAATCAAGATAGGTAATTATCCCTTTTTTGATGCCTTTGTTAATTTGCAATTAAAAAGAGCGCGTATTTTCTTGAAGTTCGATCACGTTAATCAAAATTTAATGGAGCGAAACTATTTCCTAACCATGGGTTATCCTTATTCGCCAATGCGCTTTAAATGGGGCGTATCCTGGAATTTCTACGACTAAGTTACGTTGGTGCTCTATTTTCGATTGGTAAAAATAGACATGTAATCTACTAATTTTCAACTATATTTGCCCAGTCAAGTGTAAATGTTTGTTTATGAGAAGAATTGTATATTTTGTTTTCGTGTTGATGTTTGTTTTGGCTTCGTGTAGCTCTGAAAAGAAAAAAGCAAAGCAAAAGGCAGTAAACCCCGAAGTAGTATTTGATTTAGAAGATATACAACAAAGGGGTGTGCTAAAGGTGGTTACCGATTACAACTCCATCAATTACTTTATTTATCGTGGTACGCCCATGGGTTACCAGCTTGAGTTGTTAGAAGAATTCTGTAATAGTGTGGGGCTTAAGCTTGAGGTATCCGTGAGCAATGATGTACAGGAAAATATCGATAATCTGCAAACGGGTAAGATAGATTTGATAGCGCAAAACCTTGCGGTTACCCGGGAGCGGGGAGAGGTGTTGCAGTTTACTGAGCCACACACCTACTCGCGACAGGTATTGGTGCAGCGAAAGACAGAGAAATCGGACGGCGACGAAAAAATTCGATTCACCGAGCTTATTCGTAATCAGCTTGATTTAGCCGGAAAGACAATTTACGTTCAAAAAGGTTCGTCGTACGTTACCCGTCTGCGACATTTGTCCGACGAAATAGGCGATAGCATTAACATTGTTGAAATACCCGATTACGAAGCCGAACAACTAATTGGCCTGGTGGCCGAGGGTGAAATATCCTACACCATTTGTGACGAGAATTTGGCAGAGGTTAATAAAAATTATTACGACAATATTGATATTGAAACGGCCATCAGCTTTCCTCAAAAGATAGCTTGGGGTGTTCGTAAAACTTCGCCCGATTTGCTTCATATCGTAAATAATTGGCTGGTTCGTTTCCGCAAAACAACCAAATACCGTTTGATATTTCGTAAGTATTTTAAAAATAGGCGTTCTACGCATATTGTAGATTCCGACTTTCATTCTATAAAAGGCGGTTCTGTATCGCAGTACGATGATATTATAAAAAGGGAGAGTGCCACTATTGATTGGGATTGGCGCTTAATTGCTGCTCTTATTTATCAGGAGTCGCGATTTATACCCGATATTAAAAGCTGGGCCGGTGCCACAGGGCTTATGCAACTAATGCCCGAAACGGCAGCTCTTTTTGGGGTGGATGATGTTACCTCACCTGAAGAAAATATCCGCGGTGGAATTAAGTTTATAAAATGGCTCGATTCTCGTTTGTCTTTGCGTATTGACGATCCCGAAGAAAGGTTGAAATTTATTTTGGCCTCGTACAACGTTGGTCTGGGTCATGTGCTGGATGCTATGCGATTGGCCGAGAAGAACGATAAGAATCCCAAAATATGGCATGATAATGTGGATTATTATCTGCTAAACAAGAGCAAGCCGATTTACTTTAACGATCCGGTGGTGCAGTTTGGCTATTGCCGAGGCGAAGAACCTTATTTATATGTTACCGAGATATTGGATCGTTTTGAGCATTACAAGAACCTGATGGAATAAGCTCCAGATTATTAATTAGTTCTTTCAGCTCGCTGATAATCATAGCGGTAGCTCCCCATATTTTGCAGTTGTCAATGCTAAAAAAAGGAGCCTCAATAATATGACCATTTATGTTTTTTACAAATGATTGAATAGTTTCGGGTGCTATTAATTGCGATAGTTTGGCTTCAATTATATAATCCACCTCAAAAGCATCAGGCGTAAAGGTTGGGCATTCGGCCAGGTAAGCCACATAGGGCGTAACATTGTAATTGCTGTTAGGAATGTAAATTGGTGTTAGGCCTCCAACTATTTGTATTTTATCGGGCTTTACCCCAATTTCCTCCCATGTTTCGCGCAAAGCCGTATCTATTAGGTTTTTATCCTGAGGCTCAAATTTACCTCCAGGCAAACTTACCTGTGCACTATGTGCCCCATTGTATTTAGGGCGCTGTATAAATGGCACGTAAAATTCATTGTTTTTAATATAGAGGAGTATTAAAACACTGCTCTCACGTGTTGTGGTTTGCTTAGGAAAGGTGCCAAATGTCGGGCGCTTGCTTGGCGACATTTTACTATGCGCCAAAGCACCCGGCAATTCACCCTTCAAGCGCTCTTGTAATATTTGAATAAAATTATTGAACATGTTGTGTTAACCTATACTGTTGAAGTGAACGTATTTCAGCGCAAAACGTAGCAGAAATACCGTGTTTGTTTATCGTAATATAGTAAAATATTTTAAAATGGCAACCAATAGATGGTGGTTTTTCGGCGGTTATTTTAAGGTGTCAATCAAATCTAATGGCTTCAACTGGACTTATTTTTGTGGCCAGATACGAAGGGGCAATCATCATTAAATAGGAAATAACAATAGTGCCTATATTAAGATAAATAAGATGTAGTATGTTTAAATGAATGGGCACTGTGCTTAGATAATAATTTTCAGGATCCAACGAAATGATTCCAAAGTACTTTTGTATAAGGCAAATAGATATTCCGACAATATTGCCGATAATTACACCTTTAGCAACAATAAAAGTAGCGAGATAAATAAATACTTTACGAATATTATGGTTTTGTTTACCTAGTGCTTTTAATATGCCAATCATAGCGGTTCGTTCTAAAATAATAATCAATAAGCCTGATATCATGTTAAATCCGGCTACCAGAACGATGAGGATAAGTATGATGGCTACGTTCATATCCAGCAAACTGAGCCAACCGAATATTTGTGGTTGTTGTTGTACAATGGTTGTAGTTCGCAACATACCGCCATCGGGCGAAATTCGCGAAGCCGCTAAAATATCTATTTGCTGGGCTAGTTCAGGCGTTTGATCAAAGTCGTTCAGGGTAATCTCGTAACCCGTAATTTGGTTGTCGTCCCAATTGTTTAGTTTTATTATTTGGCGGATATCGGTAAAAATAAAAAGTTTGTCAAATTCGGGCAAACTCGAATCGTACATGGCCGATACCCTAAAATTACGTGCCCTCATCCTATCCTGAAAAAAATACATAGGCACTTTGTCGCCAACTTTAATATGAAGCAGTTTGGATAAGGTTGTAGATATAATTACATCGTTGGATGTTTCTTCACCAGTAACATCGGGCTTTTCACCTTCTACTAGAATATGGTCAAAATAATCCCAGTTAAAATCTTTGCCAATCCCCTTGATGATAACCCCTTGTATGTCGTCATTGGTTTTTAAAAGGCCAGGTTTTATGGCAAATTCTTGTACATGTTTTACGCCCGGTATAGCAACCACCATGCGGGTAAAAGTAGAATCTCGTTCAATGGGATTGGTTTCGTTAGAGGTGTTGTAATCGTAATTAACCACCTGAACATGAGCTCCAAAACCGATAATCTTATCACGGATTTCTTTTTTAAAACCAGTGCCTATGGCCAGTGAAAGTATCATTACCGTTATGCCCAAAACAATGCCTATGGTGGCCACAGTAATAATGGGGCCCGACAGTTTTTTACCGGTGATTTCGCCCTTGCGTATTTTATTGGCTATGTATAAATTAAGGTTCACGATAAACGGTGGTGTAAATTTATGTCTAAAAGCACACAAAGATAAGGAATCTCTTTAAAATAGCTATTAGCTGATGGTTAGTGGCTGATGGCATTTAGCTAATGGCTTTTAGCTGATGACTATTGGCTTTTAGGCAGGACAAAGCAGGGTTTGGCAAAAAGGTATTTTTACAAACGAAGGCGGCTCTTCCCCTTTTCACGATAAAAGGGGAAGTACCGCACCTAAGGTGAGGGGATGGGGTAGATACGTATTCTTTTTTGAGATCGATACTTTCTAAGGTAAGGCTCTAAAAGAACCCCGTCTAACATGTCCGTCTCCCGTCTGATGCTCCATGCCTCACGCTGTCGCTTCTCAACCACTAAAGCTTTAGAGCTAGGACGACACGCATAAAGGCGGGAAATCCGCTGTGTGCTGCATATTTCTAAAAGTAAAAATCTTTCGCTGTATAGGCACTCCTCTTTTAATAGTGTTTTTTACTCAGGGGGTGACTATGTACATGCTATAATTAGTCACCCCCAAAGTAGATACCGTTTTGCCCGAAGCACTCAAAGAGTGCTTCTCGAGCTCTCTTCCCCATTTTGGGGGAGTTAGGAGGGGGCTTTTATCTCAACCTACCCGGATAAACTTCCAGTGCTTTTTCTAAAACTACCAATGCTTTTTTCAGGTCTTCAATATTTAGCACGTATGCGAGTCTCACTTCATCGTGTCCTCGGTCGGGACTGCTGTAAAAACCTGCTCCTGGAGCCATCATAACGGTTTGTCCTTCGTACTCGAAATCACGTAATATCCAACTGCAAAAATCTTCCGAATCCTTAACAGGTAGTTTAACCATGGTATAAAACGCTCCTTTGGGAAGCAAGGATTTAACCCCAGGTATTTTATTTAAACCTTCTACCAAAACGTTTCTGCGTTGGATGTATTCCTTATAAACCGCCTCGGCGTATTCAGGGGCAGCGTCTATCGAAGCACAAGCGGCTATTTGACCTAATAAGGGTGGACTCAGGCGGGCTTGTGCAAATTTTATGGCGGAGTTTATTACCTGCTTGTTCCGGCTTATTAATGCACCAATACGTAATCCACACTCGCTATATCTTTTGCTCACCGAATCGATAAGCACTACGTTATCTTCAATACCTTTTAGGTTTAGAGCTGAAAAATGCGTGTTGTCGTCATAACAAAATTCGCGATACACCTCATCGGATAATAAAAAAAGATCATGCTTCAAAACCAGATCCCTGAGGTCGTTCAATTCTTCCTGCGTGTATAAATAACCGGTAGGATTGTTGGGGTTACAGATAAAGATACCTTTTGTATTTGGGGTTATCAGTTTTTCAAATTCCTTTACTGAGGGGAGTGAAAATTCATCCTCGAAACTTGAGCTTATAGGTTTTATTTTTATACCTACGGCATTGGCAAAGCTGCTGTAGTTGGCATAAAATGGTTCAGGTATAATTACTTCTTCGCCATAGCTAAAACAGCATAAAAAGGCAAAATTAAAAGCTTCGGAACCACCAGTGGTTACCAATATGTCATTCTTATCCAGCTCGATATCAAATCGTTTGTAATATTCGGTCAGTTTTTGTCGGTACTCAGGAGTGCCTGCCGAGTTGGTGTATTCAAATACCGTACGATCAATGTTTTTTATGGCATCTATGGCAACCTGTGGTGTAAGTATATCGGGCTGACCAATGTTTAAATGATAAATTTTAACCCCCTTTTCTTCGGCGGCATCCGCTAAGGGTACCAGTTTGCGAATGGGGGATAAGGGCATTTCACTACTTCTTCTAGATATTGATGGCATACAAATAAAATTAATTTATACTAATAATCAACTTGTTATCAGTAATTAAAAATTATTTAAAGCTAATGGCTTATTGCCGATTTGCAAAACTATTTAGAAATAATTTATGGGGTTTTACTTAAAAATTAGCTTCGTAGTTTATATTCAGATATTTAATTTGCAGCAAAGAATAAAACAAATAGCTTATATGTCCCATTTCTTCCATCATTCCCCGGTTGGTTTTTAGGCTATAGTAGGCTATGACTAAAATATTTTTAAGCCGATATAAAAAATGTACCGTTTATTAAAATAATTCCCTTTACTCTACCATTTTACTCAAGCATTCCTGTTCGGTTGAAAATGGCCACAGGCGACATGTAAATATCGGCTTTAAAACTTTTGTAATGCTCCGAGGCGTTTGAATCGTACAGAACATAGGTAGCCCATTGGTAAAGCTGTTCGCCAAAGCCTGCTGCTATGGTCAAGCTATCGGTGTAATGCTCCACATTGCGTTTTCCTTTTTTGCTTAAATATTGAATGCCGCGTTGCATTACACCCCTTACTTTACGGCTCTCGTAATCGCGAATGTGCATCAGCTCATGGGCAAACAGACCAATACGAGCATCTTGGGGAACTTCGGACAACAATACGCCATCAAAATTTTCATCATTGTTGACATGAATAATGTAGCGGCGATTTTTTTTGCCCCTAAATAACGATAGGATATCCGGACATGCCGTCATGGTTGTCTTTAACTTTTTTGTTTTAATAATGATATTACAATCGTGCAAATCTTCGAACTGAGAATACGGTACCAGAAAACTATTGAGATATAGTTTTTTAAAGGCAGAATCTACTTGTAGCGAACCTTTTTTCTGGAGGCTTTTTTTATCGGTTTGTGCATTAACCGTAACCGGGATTGTGCTTAGGAAAAGTAAACTGGTGAGTATTGTGGCTATCTCTTTCAACTTCATATCAACCTCTTCGTGTTTTTATTTTTATTATTTGCATGTTCTTGTTGTATGTAGAAAACGGATTAAGGTTACAAAAAGTTTACCAAGGATGAAAATGAAGTGATTTAAGTGGCAATTGTTTCAACAGTTGTATTAGAGTCTAATGTCTATTATCTATACTCTAACAGTCTATCGTATTTAATACATCCATTCAAAAGCGCTGCGGTAAGCACCAATGGAGTTCACGTAATCCAAAAACTGACCATAAAATTGGTGCTGACCTATGGTGGCACTATCGCCCACAATTACTAGCTTTTTACGTGCACGGGTCATGGCTACGTTCATGCGTCGGGTATCAGATAAAAATCCGATTTCACCTTTTTCGTTGCTACGCACCAAACTAATATATATGATGTCCCGCTCCTGCCCCTGAAAAGAATCAATGGTATTTACTGATAGCTGCAATTTGCAATTCTCAAGTTCTTCCTCAATGCCTTTAAAATTGTTTTGCAATAAATTAACTTGCGCTTTGTAGGGAGAAATGATGCCGACACTGGGTTCGCTTTGCGGAATATTGCTTTCTAACAAGCTGATATACTGTCTAAAATGTTTGAGTAGAATATCGCATTCTTCGGGGTTAAACGAGCTTTTTGTTTCCTGATCCACTTGTTCAAAAAACCCACAGCCTGCCGTATCGATAAATTCCAAGGCGGTATCTCCATCGAACATGCTCCAGTTTTCTACCCCACTGTTGGCACGTACTTTATCGTTATAAAAATATTGGCTCGAAAAACGCATGATATCCCTGTTCATGCGATATTGTTCTTGTAGCATCACATCGGCTTTGTTGCGTTTGATGGCTTTCTCGAACAGTGTTTCGTCCAATCCTGATTTGGCCGCCTCAAATGATTTAATAGTGGGAGGTAGCTGACAGTGGTCGCCGGCAAATATAACCCTGTTGGCTTTAGTAACTGGTATCCAGGTGGCAGGCTCAAGTCCCTGTGCCGCCTCGTCGATAAAAACTGTATTAAACCGCCTGTCCCTGATTTGATAATTGGACGAACCCACCATGGTACTAGCTATAACTTGTGCATTGCTCAGTATATCGTTTACAATATAATATTCCAGTTGCTCGGCTTCTTTTTTCAATTGGGTAGATTCTTGTAACAGCAATCGTCGCTGTTGTCGTTCCTCGTGCCCAAAGTTACGCTTGTGTTTTTTGGCTGTTTGGTAATATTCCTCGGCCATTTTTTTTACAGCCTTTAAATCTTTATAACTGTTGTGGTGGGCAATTTGTGCATCCAGTGTCATGCTTAAAATTTCTTCTGTAACCCTTGCCGGATGTCCTATTCGCACTACGCTTAAGCCTTTTGATGCCAGTTTTTCGCACAGTAAATCAATGGCTGCATTGCTTGGTGCGCACACCAAAACTTGTTTCTCATTTTTTAAGGTGTGAAAGATGCTCTGCACCAAAGTTGTCGTTTTGCCTGTTCCCGGGGGGCCGTGAACTATAGCCAAATCCTTGGCCGATGCGATCCGGTTTATTGCATTATTTTGACTGCTGTTGAGTTCCGGAATGTTTATTTCACTAATATTTTCAAAGGTGGCTTCCTCATCTTCCAGCATCAGGCTGCGTAAAAATAGCAGACGATCGTCCTGTGGATTCATCACAATATGCAATGCTCTTTCCATTTCCAGATAGGCATTCTCGTCAAACATCAGCTGCACGCCTAAATGTCCGTCGTGCAGCCAATCTGGTTCGTCATCCCCGTTAAGGGTAATAATCATTTCGCTTTCGCCAGCTCGGTTCACTACACCACTTACGGCATGTTTTTGCTCATTATTGCTTCCCGAATTTGAAAAAAGCGAAACCAACTTTCCCGATTGAAACATATGCGACTCCCGGTGTTCTTTGGGGCGAGAAACCTTCACAAGTACCCGTTCACCTGCACTAAAGGTGCTGCGCTCTACATTAAGTGGGTACCAACAAACGCCCTCTTTTCGCCTCTCTGTAAGCGAAGTGTCCGACATTTTACGCTTGTATTGCCGCAAATCTTCTTCTTTTTCGCTTAAAAGAAGTGCGTGTACTTTTTGAAGTTCTTTGACTGCTTTACTCATTAGGTTTTTTGATTTGAGGCGAAATTAAGAAAAAAGGTAATTTTTTTTTTACATTGTGGGAAGAAACCATTTTAATCATTTAATTTGTGTCGTACTAATTTTTAAAAAAGTGATAGAATGAAACAGAATAAATTGAGAGTGATTAAAGATTTTGAAAAGCTTGATTCTGATATTCAAGAACAAATTAAACTGGTTTATCCTTACGGGTATAGTCAGCATTTGATTGAGTTTAAGAACAAGGACAACGAAACGGTATTTGCCCTACCTTTTGAAACCGACGAAAAAATTTACATGGTAAGGATGTCGGTTAGAAAGGCCATGCAACTTGTGGAGGACGATGACGATTATGATGATGACGGTAATTTAAGGGAGGATATCCGCGAGAAATACGAGGATGACCACGGGGATATTGAGTACCTGGCCGAAAACGACAATTATGAGAATATTGAAGAAGAGTAAGTGTGCTTTATTTAAAGGGTTATAAATTTAGGGTTATTATAAATACATGGATTTAGAAGTACGAAAAGCTGGTATCTTAGATATCGGGTTTCTATCAAAATTAGAGGAGCAATCCTTTTTTCCATTCCAAAGAGGCACCAAGCAGAGTTTAAAACATAGTGTGGAAAGTCCGTTTCAGGAGGTTTTGATAGTTGAGGAGAAGGGAAAAATAAATAATCCGGTTGGATCTTTGGTCTTGTTCAAATACCCCAAGAGCCTACGAATTTACTCAATTGCCGTATTGCCCGAGCATCAAAATAAGGGATATGGGAATTATTTGCTCAAACATGCCGTTGAGTTTGCAAACAGGAATCAACAGCAAAAAATATTACTGGAAGTAAGCGTTAAAAATCCAAACCTAATCAATTGGTACAAAAAAATGGGTTTTGCTACTTTGGGTACGGTTGCCAATTATTACGCTCCGGGCGAAGATGCCATTAAAATGGAGTTAAAAACGGCCGTGCTTGCCCCATCGCAAAAAACAAGTAATGTTATTGTTATCAATCAACCTTACAAATGGACTTTTACCGATATAAACGCCACCGTAATCTCGGTTAAAGAATATATCAACAACCCCATTTACCAAACCAACACCGATTTTAGGGTGTTTAATCTTTGTAGCTCCTACAAATACCAGAGTTATGGTTATTATGTTTCTCTGCTTGCTTCGGCACGCGGACAGCGAATTATACCAAGCACCGTAACTATTCGTGATTTTCCTCTGTTGAATGTTATCAATTCTGCTGCCTCTGATATTGAAGAACTCATTAATGATTCGCTTAAAAAGGTAAAGAAAAATACTTTTTCGTTAGATATTTATTTTGGACAGAGCCATACAAAAGGGTATGCTGAATTGGCTAAAAAATTGCATCAATTGTTTGAAGCACCTCTTTTTAAAGTGGATTTTGTTAAGCATGATAAATGGATTATAAGTAAACTTCAGGTGCTTACCCTCAATAAAATATCCGATCAAGAACTTGAATTTGTGTACGTATCGGCACAAAAATATTTTAGTAAAAAGCGGTTTAGCAACACCAAATTGGTTAATTATAAGTACGATATTGCCATTTTGGTAAACCCACATGAGGCTACACCTCCCTCGTGTCCCAAGGCTTTGCAAAAGTTTAAAGAAGCCGCCAATCGAAAGGGTCTTTATGTGGAATTTATAACCAAAAAAGATATTGATAAAATTAATGAGTTCGACGCTTTGTTTATCCGCGAAACAACAAGCGTTAATAATTATACTTACGAGTTTTCCAGAATGGCCTATGCCGAAGGACTGGTTGTGATGGACGATCCCTGGTCTATTTTAAGGTGTTCGAATAAAATATACCAGAATGAGATATTGAAAAAGCACAAAATAGGTACACCACCCACAACGATATTCACCAAAAATTATTTCGACATAAAGGTGCTCAATGATATGAATTATCCGTTGGTGCTAAAGCAGCCCGATAGTGCTTTTTCGCTGGGCATTACAAAAGTAGAGAATAAAGAGGAAGCGCTGGTAGCCATGAATAATCTCTTCAAAAAATCGGATATGATTGTCTGTCAGGAATTTATGTACTCGGAGTTTGATTGGCGGATAGGGGTTCTCGACAACAAGCCACTGTTTGCCTGCAAGTATTATATGAGTAAAGGACACTGGCAAATTTATAATTGGAAAGGCGAAGAAGAAGATTATTCCGGCGAATCGGAAACGCTGAGTATAGAGGAGGTGCCAGAATTGGTTGTGCAAACTGCCTTAAAAGCTTCGGCACTAATTGGGGATGGATTATATGGCGTTGACCTTAAAATGATAAACGGGAAAGTGTATGTGGTAGAAGTAAATGACAACCCAAATATTGACGTTGAGGTTGAAGATTTGGTTTTAAAGGACAAATTGTACGACATGGTTATTCAGTCCTTTTACAATAGAATTGAAATTGCCAAAAACGTGCAGAAGATAGATTTTACGAAGTAGGATGCTATTCTATTCTTTTACAAAATGATATGCATCGTTTTGTAAAAGAATAGCAAAGGACTTATTATTCCTCGGTTATTATTTTTTTCTATTATGTGCGTGGTTTTTATTCTAATAAACGTTTTTTCAAATCCATTTTCTCGTGTAGGATTCTAGTAATCTCAACATTATCTTCACTGACTTTACGATAGAAAATTATGTGACGATTTGACTTCATTCCGAATAGGCTTTGTGTAATTTCAGTGTAATTTCTACCTAGATTTGGATTATCCGCAATTTCCTGACAATTTACAATTAGCGATTCGTAATATTTGTCCGCTTGTTTTTCCGACCAAACCTCAAATGTATAATCCCAAATTTTTGCTAAATCTGCAACAGCTTTATTTGTCAGTTTAAATTTAGCCATTTGAGTGCTTTTTAGCTTTTAAAGATTCCAGATGTTTTTGCGGATCAAAATCGTGTGCAATTCCGCTATCGATTCCTTCCTGAATTGCATTTTTCAATGCAATCACCTTACTCTCTTCCTCTTCAAGAAGTCTTAGTCCAGCACGTATAACTTCACTCACATTTTTAAATCTACCTTCACTTATTCGACTTTGAACGAATTGGTCAAAATAATTTCCGAGTGATATTGATGTGTTTTTGTTCATTTTGATATTATTTGATTCAAAGATACCAAAAATTGGTATATAAGTCAAATGCTAAAATTATATCATTTTCGGATTGCGTTCTCCATAAACCTTTGATAACTTTGTAGTAATCATGATAGCAACTATGCACTTTCCCGATAACATCAAATTTTTGCGCAGGCGAAAAAAAATGTCACAGGCCGATTTGTCTGAACAACTGGAGCTTACGCGAACCACCTTGGCGGGTTACGAAAAAAATGTTCAACCGCCGTTTAAGGTGCTGATTAAATTTGCCGACTATTTTAATCTTTCCATCGATGCTTTGGTTAGATACAACCTGCAAGCTTTATCCGAATTTCAACTTTCGCAGATAGAAGATGGTTTTGATGTGGACGTAACTGGTAAAAAGCTTCGCCTGCTCACTATTTCGGTGGACAGTCAAGGCGACGAAAACATTGAAATTGTGCCCCTTAAAGCACAAGCTGGTTATCCTAGTAGCTATGGTGATATGGAGTTTATAGGTTCATTGGAGAAGTTTTCGCTGCCTTTTTTACCCAAAGACAAAACCTATCGTACATTCCAGGTGCGTGGCGATTCCATGCTTCCAGTACAAGAGGGCGCATGGGTTACTTGTTCATATATCGAAAATTGGGAAAATATTAAAGACGGAAGCCCTTGCATTGTAGTAACTCAAGACGATGGTATTGTATTTAAATTGGTATACAAGCAACTACAAAAAAACCAAAGTTTACTTTTGGTATCCACCAACCGTGATTATAAGCCTTACGAACTCCCCATAAAAAAAGTAGTCGAAATATGGAAGTTTGAGACGTATAATAAATTTGAAATAGGAGAGGAGTATTCTTAAAATAAAAAGTTGCCGTCATACCCAAAGTGCTCGAAGAGCACTTTTCAATTTCTCCCCCATTTTGGGGGAGCAGGGAGGGGGCTTCTAAAACATCAACTCACCCTTACCCTGTCTGATTACTTCAAAGCCGCCTTGGGTACAATCTACAACGGTTGAAGGATTATTGTCGCCATATCCGCCATCAATTACTATATCAACCATATTTTGGTATTTTTCGTAAATAAGTTCTGGGTCGGTGGTGTATTCTATTATTTCATCGTCGTCGTGTACCGAGGTACTTAAAATAGGATTGCCCAGCTCTTGCACAAGTGCTCGGATAATGTTGTTGTTGGGAATCCTAATACCCACGGTTTTTTTGTTGTTTTTAAAAAGCTTGGGCACATTGGAGTTGGCATTTACAATAAAGGTAAAGGGTCCGGGTAGATTCCTCTTCATCATTTTAAAGGTGTTGTTATCCAGGCTTTTAGTGTATTCTGATATCTGGCTTAAATCGTAACAAACAAAAGACAAATGTTCTTTTTTCGTGTTGATGTTTTTTATGCGAGCAATGGTTTCAACAGCCCTTGAATTATTAATATCGCAACCAATACCATAAATGGTGTCGGTAGGATAAATAACTATGGCACCTTTCCGCAAAGCTTCAACCACAGCCTGAATATCCTTATGGTTTGGGTTTTCTTCGTAGATTCTTAAAAGCATGATTTTTTTTACAAAAGTAAGCTTTTTAAACCAAATAATTAGAGATAGGAATACAAGCGTAGTTAAAATCGATAGTTCACCCCGGTGTAAATGCCTATTGAGTAGGGTTTATAACTACTTTCGGGGTTATCCGTTACGGAATTCATAAAATATTTAATTCGAGGTTCCAAATTAAAATCGAGCGATTTTAGGATAGGTGCACGGAAGCCAAAGCCAAAAATGGCACTATAACTTATGTCGTTAATATCCTGTGTTTCACCTATTTTATTTTTCGAGTTGTTTTCCATTCTGTAGGCACTGTTGCCTATTAAAAAGTTAGTGCTCATTCCTCCAGATAAGGATAAGCCAATCGACTTATTAAGTAAGTTATAACGCAAAAGAAACGGTATCTCAATGTAGTCCAACTCTTGTTGCACAGTTATGGCTTCAACTTGATTTGGTGAGTAAGCAAAGTCGTTTGCATTTAAACGGATTGCAGCGTTATTAATAGCTACTTCTTTAATTAAATCCTCATGGGACGAAGATTGCAGGCTTATATTACCCATAGAGTTATTTAGGTTGGGCTTTTTGCTTTGAATGCCAGCCCCGGGACTTGCCGTATAAAGCATTTTGTCCGGGTTGCTAATCATCGGGTTGCTAAATTTCTGTCCAATCTGCGAATAATATACTCCAGTTTCTATTTCCCATCTTTTTCGGGTTTTTATATTCAGGTTTATCCCTCCGGTGTACGACATAATACCATCCTCGTTAGTGGCAGCTGCGTTTGAGCCTTCGGACTGTCCCGGGTTGTTATTTGAATAGCTGGGCGAAAATTGACCTCCCAAAGCAAATTGCAAACCTTTTTTATCGCTTGCTTTTAAAGGTTTGTTATTATCGAAGGCAAGAATCCAACTGTCTGGTTCGCTGATTATTAAAGTAGGTTCGTCAGTTTGTTTTAAAAGATGCATGGTATTTGGTGCCGAATAATCTGCAAGGTTCTGCACGGTTTGCGCATCCATTTTTTGAAGTAAGGGTGTTTCGCTTTTTTCAATATCTTTTGCTTCGGTAATTACCGGTGTAATTATTTGTGCATAGGTTTGTTTATCCTCGTTAGCAATAGGTTGCGTGTTACCACCGGAGCCATTTTTGGCATCGGTGCTTTTATCTGTATTTTCTTGAACAACCTTATTTTGTTTTTGCGTAACGTTTGCTTGCGTTTCTCGGACTTGGATAATGTCTTCGTCAATGATTGTGTTATTTTTTCTTACTTCCCCTTTATTAAGGTCTATTTGCTGTATAGTAGTACTTTTAGTTTGTAATTTGGCCTCAGCCAAGGTGTCGTTTTTAATGTTCCAAAATAATCCACCCAAAAATATAAGGCCAAAAATAGCAGCGGCAGCCAAGCTCCTCCAAAGTACCAGCATCTTTTTGTTTTGCTTAGCTCCTTCCAACCTACCAGCTATCGCATCCCAAACAAAAGCAGGAGGCAATTCGGAGTGGTTGGCTAGACCCTCCGAAAATATGCGGTCGATATTATTTTTATTTTTCATAGGTTTATGATTTCGCAAAAAGTTGATAACCAGTGCTGGTTTTAATCAATACGCTGGTGACCTAATTATTTGCTCCCTGTCTGCCAACAGGCAGGCGACTTTGCCGGTTTTATTTTAAGCTGTTCGCGTCTTATTGTTTGTTTTATCAGCAAGTTTTTGCTTCAAAATTTTTCGTGCGCGTGATAAATTCGATTTTGAGGTTCCCACCGAAATATCCAACGACTCTGATATTTCTTGATGCGATAAACCCTCTATTGCATAAAGGTTAAAAACCAATTTGTATTTAGGTGGTAACGATTCTATCATTTCAAGTAATTCTTTGGCTGAGTGATGGGGGATGTCCTCCGTATTTCCTTCATCTTCAATTTGATAATCTTCCATTGAATCAACCAAGTAAATTGGATTTTTCTTCCGGAAAGATTCGATAATTGTATTCACCATTATCCTTCTCATCCACCCTTCAAAAGAACCCTCGAACCTAAATTTATTGATGTTATTAAAAATCTTGATAAAACCGTCCTGTAAATTATCCTCTGCCTCTGTTCGGTCTTTGCAATATTGCAAGCACACACCATACAGCCAAGGCGAAAATTTCTGATAAAGAATTTTTTGCGCTTTGGAGCTGTTCTTTTGGCATTGTTTTATAATTTCATTAAGGTTTTTCACGCTAATTAAATTATCCTTATTGAATTAAAGTTAGAGCCTTACAACTTTAACTCAAAACCAAACTGAGGATAAAGTTTTAAGCATGATGAAAGAATTGGGCTAAGGTTGCGTGCTCAGGAGAAAAAAAGAAAAAAAAGCGATTATACTCTTAATGTTAAAATGCTTTTTTTATCCTATCCATTTCTCTTTTGGCATCTTTGGTTCTAAGTGTTTCACGTTTATCGTGCGATTTTTTTCCTTTGGCAAGTCCTATTTCCAATTTAGCCCATCCTTTTTCGGTAATAAATACTTTTAGGGGAATAATGGTAAGACCTGATTCTTTGGTTTTTCGCAGCAGCTTTTGGAGTTCCTTTTTGTGTAAAAGGAGTTTTC
>JAGXIP010000190.1 GCA_024635585.1 Saccharicrinis sp.
ACTCAGACAGGTATAGATAATCTAACACCAGAAGAACTTGATAAGCATTATTTTGTAAATCAAAGGGGAACGATACTATTATCATTAGAATTCATAAGGCGATTTAAGTTAGAAAGATTCGGTCGGATAGTAAATTTGACAACTGGACAAAGTCTAGGAGCTATGGGAAAGGAGATTGCATATGCTGTTACAAAAGCTGCAATTGAGTCATTTACTAGAAACATCCAACATGAGATTGCTTATAAAAACATAACGATAAATACTGTAAATCCCGGAATGACTGATACAGGCTGGATTGATGATAAACTCAGAGAAGAATATATAAAACTCTGCCCAAAAGGTAGATTTGGACTACCAAGTGATGCAGCAAACTTGATTGCATTTTTGGCTAGTGAAAAATCTGATTGGATTAGTGGACAAATTATTCATTCAGAGGGAGGATTTTATAGATGATAATACTGAATTATAATAAATTACGGCAGCCAACACGCGTTATAGTTCATGGCTAAGTGTCCTATTTACAGCGGTTTTTACATGTTTAAGAGCATTCGTAACGGCCAGAAAGTATATACCTAGAAGATTAGCCACGCACCATATCGCAAACCGTGACGACTTCAAAATACAATTTTATAACAAGCTGTTAATTATACATATAGCTAGTCAATCAAGTTAAAATTCTCAACCCCATGGACATACAAATTGCCATAATATTTCTGGCAATAAATAAAATTAAAGCTGTTGATAACTTTTTTTTATTACCATTTTTTTGCATTTAAATAGTGGAACCAAATAACTTATCCATATTTGTAGTAGTACTTAAATTCTACAGCGGTGAATTAAACCTAAGTTAACAATGAAATTTTATTCAATTCAAATATTCGCTAGACGAGATAGAGCTAGTACCAATTATTTTATACTAAATAAAGATGGTTGGAATGACTATTGGGAATTTAAAACACTCTACAATTTAGAATACATTGATGCTAATAGAAATAGATGTGGTATAGGTCAGATTAAAATTTTAGATAAGAATGATGGAGATACTAAATTACCAGAATCATTTGAAGAATTGCAAGATAATTTCGCTTCACTTGGTCAAGATTTGAGTTATTATGAAAATCTAAAAAAGTACTTCCCTGATAATTTCGAGTCAATACTCTCCTCATTAAACGATCTGGCATTTAACCCAGCAATTTTCGAAGATTTTGAAGATGAAAAAGGTATTGGGATTTCGTTGACAAGAAGTAGTGAAGCAGCTAAGAATCTTCGACATGCAAAAAAAATAATTAACGGAATAGATTATAAATCAAACTTTAAATTTTCTTATAGTTGCATGCTAACCGGTGCAGACAAAGAACATGATATTGAATTTGATTTTGACGTAGGAAGCACTTTACCCAATAGGATTATATCAATTATCGGGAAGAATGGAACAGGAAAAACTCAGTACTTGGCAAAATTTGCCCTTGACTTGAGTGGGCAACAAAGACATTTAAGTAACGCAGGCAGCTTTAACCCTCATAGACCTTTATTCAGTAAAGTAATCGCAGTTTCATATAGTGCATTTGATAAATTCTCCAGACCGTCAAAAGACAAATCGTTTAGTTATAAATACTTAGGACTTAAAGACCAAAAAGGATTTCTCACTCAAAAGGGTTTGGCAGAGAATTACAAAGAAGCAATAGAGCTTATTGAAAAAAGAGATAGAATTGACGATTGGTATGCAATATTACAACATATTATTCCCAGAGAAGTTCTAGATTTCTTTTATGAGGAATTGTTTATCAAACACGATTATAATCTAATTATTCAAGAGGGGAAAACTCTTTTAAGTTCAGGACAGACTATTATTATATATGTAATTACAGGAATTATTGCAAATATTAATAGAGAGTCTCTTGTAATTTTTGATGAGCCTGAAATGCATTTGCATCCCAATGCTATTGCTAATTTAATTAGGTTATTGCATGCTCTGCTTGACCAGTATAAATCTTTTGCGATATTAGCAACTCATTCACCAATAATTTTGCAAGAAATTCCTTCAAAATTTGTTAGAGTTTTAGAACGAGAAGGGAATATTACATCAACAAGAAATCTTGATATAGAAAGTTTTGGTGAAAACCTATCAACATTAACATCCGATGTTTTTGATACAATCGAAATTAAAGGAACCTACAAACAATTTTTTAAAGGGATTTCTAGTAAGCTTACCTACGAAGAAGCTATGGAATTATTTGATGGTAAACTAAGTTTAAATGCAAAAATATATCTTAATAGTTTCTATTAATAAAAATGAAAAATTTAACATATTTAGAAATAGAGTATTTTAAATGGTATAGAGATATTGTTTATGTCAAAAATGATGCAGAATGTCTTTTGCAAGCAGAGTCCTTGAATGCTGTCGAAAAAAGATATAAAGAATATATCCAAAACTTTGATAGCAATAATCTTCTTAAAATTGCTGAATCTCATTTTGACAAGAACCATCCTGAACTCACAGGATGTTATAAAAGTAAAACGAAAAAAGTCTCTGAATTACTGGCATTAATAAGAGAAGCGCAAACCACAGAAACTAAGTCTAAATGCCAATATTGCGGCATTAATAAACCTAGAACAATTGATCATTATTTACCAATTTCTTTATATCCCGAATTTGCTGTTTTAGCAATAAATTTACTTCCTTGTTGCAATGAATGTAATAAGAAAAAAGATAATTATTGGAAAGCTGGTAGTTTTAGAGGTATCCTCAATTTTTATGTTGATAATATACCAGACACTCAATTTTTATACGGAGAAGTAATAATGGAAAATGAATTGCCAGTTATTGAATTAAAATTTGATTTTACGTTTGTTAGTCAAGATATTTCTAAAATTATCAAAGCTCATTATAAAAGATTAGACCTCTTCAAAAGATACGAAGAAGAATCAGCGGATGAAATATCTGAAATAACAAGGCAATTAAAAATCTATGTAGCTGATTTAACTAAGGTTGGAATTAAGAATTTATTGTCGAAGGATGCACAAGATTTGAAAAGCATATACGGAAAGAACTATTGGAAGGCTATCCTTCGAGAAGCTTTATCAAATTCTGATAGTTTTCTTAATCAATATGAAACTATCTCATCCGTTTAATAAGCAAATTTTTTATTTGACTTGATCAATAAGTAATTTCGCATTTCGCAATCTTTAAGCATAACAGATTTACATTGTTCTTTCATTTTTTCTAGCTTATGCAAAAAAGATGATTATATATTTTCAATCCCTTATGCTCTAAAAAATTGTGTCATGCCAGGTTGGTTAGGATTATAAAGAATTAAAAGCTATTAATTAAAAAAAGATTCCCCGCACCTCAACTAGCCAGTTAATCAATAGCTTCCTCTTCTTTCAGACATCTCCCAAATAAAATCCGAGCTGATTCGACAATTCCATATTAAGGAGGTTATTTGAGAAATCATGTGCCTATAGTAACATTGAGTTAATTTTTAAACAAAAAAAATAAATGATATTTGTGTCGATTATTTTCCAAATCCATTTCTAAATGAAACATTTTTTAATTTTAGCCAGCATTATTCTTTTTTCCTTTTTCGCAAAAGGACAAGTCGTTATCAATGAATTGGATTCTGACACGCCATCAACGGACACAAAGGAGTTCATTGAACTCTTAACAGACATTCCAAATGCGTCCTTAGACGGGTATATTGTTGTACTATACAATGGCAGCAATGACTTAAGCTATGAAACCTTTGACTTATCTGGTTATTCAAGTGACGCCAACGGGCTTTTTGTTCTTGGCACAAGTGGGGTTTCTCCGACCCCAAACCTTGTTTTTGATAAGGCTGACAATGTAATTCAGAATGGAGCTGACGCTATTGCGATTTATTATGCTGCTGCAGGTTCTTTTCCAAACGGAACTGCCCCGACAACCCTAAATTTAATTGATGGCTTGGTTTATGACACCAACGACCCGGATGACGAAGGTTTACTGCAAGGCTTAAATCAAACTATCCAATATAATGAGGGCGAAAATGGTGATAAGGACAATCATTCACTTCAACGAAAGCCAGATGGTACATACGAGGCCAAAGAGCCGACCCCTTCTGCTTTAAACGATGGTGGTGGAATTGAGCTTCCAACTATAACAATGTCAACTTCGGAAACCGAATATGAGGAGGGAGAATCATTTGATATTGTTTTTACTGTCTCAGAAACCGTTCCCTCTGATCTGATTATTTCTTTCACACTAGAAAACGGCAATTTTGACGGTACCGATTATACTGGAGACTTGTCTGTTACCATTCCAACAGGGACTAATAGTGGATTTAGCACAATTACCTTGGTAGATGATACTGAAGATGAAGGGGACGAAATCCTAATTATCAACATTGTTAACTTAGACGAGGCTTACCAAGATTTTAATAGTGGGTATAGTGTTACAGTTATTGATAATGATTTCGTGGTAAGCCATTTTGGAACCCCTGTCAATCCTACTTATGAGTATGTTTCATCGACAGCTCCTGACGGGTACTATGAAAGTATTGATGGACTATCCGGTCATGCCTTAAAAGATGCAATAACCGATTTGATTGCCAATTCTTCAACTGTTCGTGCCCAGAATTATGGGGATGTTTGGGATATTTTGAAAGACGCTGACCAAAACCCGGCAAACAATAACGAAGTTTGGCTTCTTTACTCAGAATCTGGCCGGGCAAAAAGCGAGCAGCAATCTTCAGGGTCCAGTGTTGGGAAATGGAATCGTGAACATATTTATGCCCAGTCAAGAGGCGGGTTTTCGGATGGCACATCTACCTCAGCAGACGGAATTGATGTATATATGAGCACTAGTTCGGCAATAATTGACCATGGCCACTCGGACGCCCACGCTTTACGCCCGGCAGATGCCACCGAAAACTCACGACGTGGAAATGAAGATTTCGGAGATGCTCCAGACCTATATTTTGGTCCCGATGGAAATGCAGGAAGTTGGAAAGGGGATGTCGCAAGAAGTCTCATGTTTATGGCATTAAGATACGATGCATTAACTATTGTTTCAGGTAATCCTGAAAACACTACAGTTGGAGCCATGGGAGATGTAACTTATTTACTACAATGGCATGAAATCGACCAACCAGATGACTATGAGATGAACCGAAACAATGTTATTTACACTTGGCAACTAAACCGAAATCCATTTATTGATATTCCAGAACTTGCTAAGTATGTTTTTGGAGACAACCAAGGAGAGATTTTCAATTTGACAACCACACTAAATAGCCCATCTCAACCTGTTTCTGTAAAGTTATTCATAAACCCGGATACAGGTCAAATCCATTTTTCCGGTGTGGAGGCTAGTAGTATTGTGTCTCTTTATAATATCTCAGGATGTTTGGTTCTTGAAAATGAATACAATGGTGCTCCAATGAACGCTTCATCACTCATCTCAGGTGCGTATGTCTATCGAGTAAATGCTAAGTCTGGAACCACCTTTTTTGGGAAATTTCTTAAATAGTTTGCCATTTACTAAGGCTTCAAGCTGATGAGTATTTTGTATTTTTAAAACAACTCACTATATTTGAAACCGGGTTAGGGTTAAGGGAGATGGCTTATCTTATTAAGCCGTCTCCTTTTTTAATGATATGTGAATGCTTCAATCCTTCGCAGCCACCTCTTTTAAAAACTTCGCATTTTCGCCTCTCTTGGCAATGATATAGTAGTACCCTTGCGAGTTTTATGACCTTGAATAATGCTGGTGGTTCCCAAAAATTAATGGTGGAAATGTTTCAGTTGCCTATGATACCGGTATCTCCGACACGGGAAAATGTTTTACCATTACAATACATGGCAGGCTGAGTACTAACGAAGCAGATTTACAAAAGTGCAGAAAAAAACCCGGCACCAAAACTGATACCGGGTAAATATCTCTCCAATACTCTTTAAACACAATTGAAATTTGGAAAAATTGTTGTGTTTAAATTTCTCCAAGATTATCAAAATAGTGGAACCTCTATTCCTATAACAAGACTATTCCTTGTAACTTTTCCAAAATTGACATACTCGTCTGTGGTTTTTTGATGATTAAAACCTAAATATGCTTTTGCTGCAAAGTTGTTATTAATAACAAAACGTCTACCAAGGTGCAAGGCCATTACATAACCCTTATCAGAAGCATCTGAGAATTTTATTTGTGGCCCAATCTTAAACGTCCCAAAAAAACTTCCAAGTTGAGGCTTTAGGTAATAACAAGCCTGTAAAGTCAAAGGAAATGTATTTCCGGATAGTTTTTCATATCTATTAGCACCAATGTTTATAGAGGCATCTAATTGGGGGCTGAAATGTATTCCACATCCAAGTTCAAGATTTTTCCCATAGAAAGAATCATAATCAAAAATTCCATCATCATTTTCAATGGTGTAGCTTAGTCCTGATAGGTACTCAGCATTAATTTTTACAAAAACTTTTTTATTTGGCTTGTCTTCAGCAAATAAAACTGTTGAACAAGCAAAAAGAAAAATAATAGCTAAGTGTTTCATAAATAGTTTATTTAAATTCAAATCTTACACCTTTCCAGACAGAACCTTTTCTAGCAACACCATAAAGCACAGTACCATCTTTATAGGTCAGGCTAGGAGCACCTCCTTTAGCAACAACCTTATTATAATTGAACTTGTCATCACCAGTATTGTATTTGTAACCTATAATACCGCCAAAATCACTTGCAAATATATATGTTACTTTGTCGGTGTTAAGGCCTTTTTTCTCTTTATTGTAACAAAAAATTGTTGTTTTTCTTAAATCGGCCCATGGATCTAAGACTCTTACCGCAACTTTATTTTTATCTTTATTTAGAAAATGCCCCCCAGCTTTTAAGCTATTGTATAAAGCACGGTTTATATCTTTCTGTGTCACATCAAGGTCAAAACCAAGGATGTCAACTGTGAAGCGTGTTTCATTCTTAAATTTCGTTTCCCCATTTCCAACAACGTAATAACTGCCATGCCCTACATCTATCTTTGGAAGATAATCTGTAGTAACAGGACTAAATGTCGGTGGCATTACTGAACTAGGCCACTTTTCTTCTAAAATGAGAACTTCATAACCACTTCTTATCTCGTTTACATCTTTTTTACGCCAAAGACCTGTCCAGCCTTTGTATTGTGTCTTGGTTTTTACGCCAGCTTCAGAGTACACACCGAAATCCTGAGAATAAAATTTTGCATCCATACGATACTTAGAATCCCAGTAGTGTCTGATACTTTTCGAAAAACCCCAAACAGAATCCCAAAGTTTGCCAGCCCAGGTTCCCATAAAGGATGTTACTTTAAAATCGCTATCTTTTGGTTCTGGAATGGTTGATGAACCGGAACCTCCAGAACCTCCGGAACCTCCAGAACTACCAGAACCTCCGGAACCTGGATAAGGTAGGTCTGGCTTAATTAATTGATAAGTGTCAACCATTTTGATTTCAGGACTGGTGACGCTTTGATACCTATTGCTTTGAATGATGCTTGAGCTTTTTAGTTCTGAGTCATCAAGATTCCGGCAATCTGCTGGATCGAATGGATTACTTAAATAATCAAGAAGTGCTTGATAATTATCATTTTCGGTAAAAAAAGTTGCATGTTCAGTAACTTTATAAATAATTCCACCAACCTCAATTTCTCTCTCTGCATTTAGAAGACTTCTAAAATAGTCACTTACCACTAGAGTGTCCTCCTCAATTTCAGCATTTCCACTTTTTAACTGACTTTCTGACAACTCAGTTTCTTTACTTGAGTCTAAGGATATGAAGCCCGAGGGAAAGTCTAGAGTTTTTCCGTCTCTCAATTGATCAATTGCTTGGTCAAAATCTGCTTGAGTACTAAATGAGATCCTACTTGAGCTACTGCTGCTAACTGGGTCATCACTAATGATTTGCATGTCCTCTTTCTCGCAACTGAGAAAAATAAAACAAGCCATTACAAGTAAACTAAATGTTTTTTTCATTTTTAATGTGTTTTGGGTTAATAATAAAAGTCTACTTCAAGTGCAACGATAATGCTACATTTGAAATACTGCACAATAGTATGAAAAAAATCAAACACCGGGGGAATAAAAGAACAAGTTTTTTGCAAATAAAAGTGTGCAATTATCATATATCACTATAAAACAGCAGCTTGTAAAAAAAATAAACTCTAATTATGCACTTTTGTTTTTTACAATAAATCAAAGCTGCTTTTCTACTCAAAGCTTGTTAATAAAAACTACAGTAAATTCTCTACATTGATATTTGTAACTTCCAAAATCTCATCCTTGTCCATCCCTTTTTTATAAAGTCTCAAAGCGATGTTCTCAATTTCATTTGATCTCTTGTTAGTTTCAAATAGCAAGTCAATAAGCCAATCAAGCGTCTTAATCAATTCATCCTTGTGTTTTTCTTGAGTTAGATCAACTTCGCAGAATGGGTATTTATCTTTATGAATTATTAAATAGTACAAACCTCCTAGAATAACAGCTAAAATGAAATTAAAATTTATTCCGCATTTCTCTAAAATCGTCTTGCTTTGATTTAGAATGCTTTTGGAATATATTTCTCGTTTTACTGTAATTGGAGCTGCGATCCCATCTTTATCGGCTAGTTCCCACAAGATTAACTGACAAAACTCTTCACTTGTCATAAGTGCTTCAATTTGCTCATGTATAAACTGCTTGGCAAGCTTGTTCAAGTCTTCAATCTCTTTGTCTCCATAATCTTTTAAAGATTTTAGCCAATACTCCTGCTTGTCAATATAAGACCGTAACAATTCTTCAAAATTAGAATAATACCTGTAAATAGCCGTCTTATCCATTTTTGCCTGAGCCGCCACGGTATTAATCCCTAGTTTTGCAAATCCATGCTTTTGCAATGCCATACCAACAGCATTCAACAAATCCATCTTAGCCTTAATGACATTGCTCTCTCTTTTGCTTATCATATGCTTTTATTTCTGATTTTACCAACCTAATAACAAATAGCCTACAATCGTTAATTACTGACTGCTCTTCAACATCTTAAACTTAATTTCCTCATCGATAAGATTTAACTTTTCACAAAAGAAATCAATATCTGCTTTTGTATGAGTTGCAGAAATATTCATTCTCAATCGGGAGTCTCTTAGTTTAACCGCAGGGTAAGTGGCTGGAATGATATAAACCCCATTCTCAAGTAACTTACGAGCAATGATTTTTGCCTTCATATCATCACGCACCATTATTGGAATAATTGGAGATTCCGACCTTCCCAAATCAAATCCATTGTCATTTAATATCTTCCTAGCATAATTCGTATTATCCCACAGAGTCCTAATTATCTGAGGTTCTTCTGAAAAAACATCAATTGCTCTAGAAGCAGCAGCCGTCACCGAAGGTGGCAGAGATGCTGAAAAAATGCTGGGTCGCGACAGGTGCCTTAAGTACTTAATGAGTTGTGCAGAACCTGCAACATAACCCCCAATAGCTCCAATGGCTTTACTTAGCGTACCGGTTATTATATCAACTTCATCCTCTAGGTTAAAATGATCGCATGTGCCATGTCCATTTTTCCCTAAAACTCCAACTCCGTGAGCATCATCAAGAAAAATATAAGCTCCGTGTTGCTTTGCTAATTCACATATCTCCTGGAGTTTTGGCAAGTCTCCATCTTGAGAGTAAACGCCATCAACTATCACGACCATATTTCGGTAACGGCCTTTTGATTTCTCTAAGACCATTTCAAGATACCTTAAGTCATTATGTCCAAAAATCTTTATGTTGGTATTAGCTAGTCCATCATACATGCTAGCATGAATAAATGTATCAACAATTGCGAGATCACTTTTATTAAACAAGAATTGAGCAACACCAACATTCGCCGCAAAGCCAGAAGAGTAGGTGAGAGCTGCTTCTTTGCCATGCATCTGGGCAATTTTTGTTTCCAATTCTAAATGTATATCCAGATAGCCTCCAATTAATGGTGTAGTGCTTGTTCCTACACCATATTCATCAATAACATTTTTTGCGGCTTCTTTTACTTTTGGATGCATGTTCATACCCAAATAGTTCGAAGAAACAAAACTTTTAGCAATTAACTCTTTTCCACTATATCGATCAATTATCTTGACATTAGCTCCCGTTGCAGTAGTTGTAGTTAAGTCAAAAGCATTAGCCTTTTCATTGTCCATTTGGTCAATAAACATTTGAAAATGGGCAGCGCTCTCATAAATATTTCTACCTTCAATATTTATAAAATCCTTGGGTGTATATAACTTTTTCATACTTATTCTTGTTTCCTTTTGGTGATATAAGTTGGTTAATTTTTTAATCCGCTTTTGGTGAAAAGGAGTTTGTAATTCAAGATCCTTTTCAATTGGAATCGTCTTAGAAAGGTTAACGTATACAATATTTCCCAAATTAACATTTTTTTTATAAAAAAGGGTGTTACCAATACGACATATCTAAACTCTAATATTCATTTCATCAAAGATTAGTGATTTAGATGAAAACCTTAAATGTTTAACATTTGATTCATTGCATTTTTTTTGAAAAAGCGCAATATACTTCTTTTAGGAAATATTTTGAATTATGGGTAGTGTGAAATCTAGTAAATATTATTCATTCCCAAACGCACTTACCCTCTTTAGCCACCCCTTTAAAAACTTAGCATTTTCGCCTCTCTTGGCAATGGTTTGGTAGTAATGAATTCTAGCTAGTTTTATGACTTTGAATAATGCTGCCGGTTCACAGGAATTTATAGCGGCAACAGTTTGGTTTCCGATAATACCATCCAACTTTAGGTCACAATCAAAGAAGCGGTTGAGCGCCTTCTGAACACCACAACTTCCCCAGTAACCGCTATTCACACACCAATCAAAAATAATCTCCTGCAATGCCCCATTCTTAATGGATTCTATGCGATATGTATGGTAAAAAGTATGTCTATAAAACTCCTTTACCAAGAAAGTTAAACCGTCATCCTTTATTTTCTCATTGTGCTTTATGGCTCCGACTTCTGACTTATAAAGGTCAATGACTGCCCAGCCTTCCCAATTGGGATGAATATTTCGGGCGACACCCATGTATGTTTCACCACCTTTGTCTCCGGTGACATTGGCATAATAGCCCTCATGCTTGATTACCCCTTCAAAAAGCTCATCAAATGTTTTCATTCTTTCTTCTAGTTTTAAGGTTCACTTGGTTTACTCCTGAGATAGCCCCTCCAAATAGGAAGTCGATGATGGTACTCAGTTTGGTGGAGATGCCACCGTTGATACTGCTGACAAAGGCTATTTGCCAATCTTCTAAATGGATGTTGCCAAAAACGAAGTATTCAAGCATGAGGACCGTCAGCCCGCACCATGCTGCTAAGAAGAAAATGGCAAAGGTCTTTTGCAACCAACTGTCATTGGAACACATGTCCCGTGCGGAATTTCTATCTGTGACGGCCATTTTAAAAAGCTCCATCTTTCCCTGAAGCTTTTCCTCCTGAGTGGTAAATATCTCATCAATAAGTTTTGTGCCTTCTTTGAGGGTTTCAGCAACACCGGCATTGGTGATTTTTCCAAATAGCTTTCTCATCGCTCTACAAATTTTAAAATGGTATCCAGCTTTTCATTGAGTTGTTTAATGGTCTGGTGGAACAACTCTTTGCTGACATAAATCTCCTTGGAGCTCTCTCGCAAATCAGAAATGCGCTTATGTAGGATGGCAAACTTTGTTTCACAGGCATCCATCTCTTTTGTCAGATGAGAAATGTCCTTTTCCAACAAATCGGTTTTGGCATCTATGTTTTCCTTGGTGGCATTTTTGGAGATGGCATTTCGAATGATAAAGGAAACCACCCCCACTATCAATGAGCCAGTGGTTCCAACTGTTACCCAGAATAGTTTTATAATTGCATCTTCCATGAGCTAAAACATCTTAATGGGTTCGTTACTACCGTCCGGAAAACGGTTCTTTTCCATGGTGGCATTCTGGTTTTCGATGTGCATGATGGCATCCACATCATGTTCCCAGTCGCTTCCACCTTTGGAGCTTCCGTCCCGGTTGGCTTTGAACACCAAGATGAAGGATGTTTCCGGGTACTGTTTTTTGAGTGCTTTAAACTCATCTGGCTTCATGCCGACCGTTTGTGTGCTGTCCAGAAAAACTGCATCATAGCCCCTAAACTGTTTGGGATTGTATTCCTCTACAAAATGAATGGGACTGCTGATTTTTAGCCGCAATAGCTTTTCCTGAAGTGAACCTTTCACGCCCTCCTCGTTGGATACATACAATGCCTTTAAACCACCCTTGGCCAGCTCATCTGCCAAAAGCATAGCCACGGAACTCTTTCCGTTGAACCTACTTCCATATATCATCAGGTAAAAGGGCTTGTATGGCTTGCCCAATAGTTTTCCGAATTTTCCCCCGATGGAAAGGGTTGAGAACTTCATCTTGGCCAACTGACCAGCTGATACTACCTGACCGGGAGAAACCACATTGCTAATACTTTCTGATACCCTTTGAACTTGTTTGCCACCACTACGCAAGGGCGTG